>JAPLFG010000003.1:958138-1277517 GCA_026390795.1 Ignavibacteriales bacterium | reverse complement strand
TCTTTATAGAGTTGAACAAATGCTTCAATTACTTTTTTATAATAATGATCATCCATCGTAAAACGTTCACGCTGCCAATCGCAGCTAACGCCCAGTTTACGTAACTGCTGAAAAATTATTCCGCCGTATTTTTCTTTCCATTCATAACAATGTTTTAAATACTCTTCGCGCGAGATATCGTCTTTAGTAATATTTTTTTCTTTAAGTAACGCAACAACTTTAGCTTCCGTAGAAATTGAAGCATGGTCAATTCCCGGTACCCAGCATGCGTTAAATCCTTTCATTCTTTTGTAACGAATGAAAATATCTTGAAGAGTGTTGTTAAGTACATGACCGATATGAAGAATGCCAGTAATATTCGGCGGGGGAATTACAATTGTGTAAGGAATTTTGTTTTCATCAACTTCAGAATGATATAGTTTATGATCTTCCCAGTACTTATACCATTTGTCTTCGGTCTCTTTGGGATTGTATGCTTTCGGAATCTCTTCAAAACTCTTCGGATGCATCATTGCTCTAAATTTTCTAATAATTGAATGCAAATATAAATAATTCTTGGCGGGAATGCGCTTTGGATGCAATAGATTAATGGAGGAAAGGGTGCCATGCATTTATTTTCGAAGGTACCACCAAATAACTAAATTCTATTTTTACGGCTTATTTTAAGTATGAACAACAATAATCCGTAAGTGTTTTTACTTTTAAACTGAATTTGGATTGTGCCGGGACCTCGAACGATTCTCCCCCTTTTACTTCTAACCAAGTACTTCTATTAGGAAGAAGAACATTCAACTCGCCTGCAAGAATTTCCATCAGTTCTTTATCGGCTGTTCCGAATTCGTATTCGCCCGGACTCATTATTCCAAGTGTTTTTCTTGAACCGTCTTTAAAAAAAACCGTTCGGCTAGTAACCTTTCCATCAAAATAGACGTTTGCTTTTTTTATAACGGTAACATCTTTGAACTCAGTCATTATTTTCCTCTTATTAAAAAACGATTTTGAAAATCAGAAAGAATTAAAACGAATTTATAAAATTCTTTCAAAGACATTTATCAATTTATCAACTTCTTCCAACGAGTTGTAATGAACCAAACTTACACGTACAACTCCATTTTGTTTTGATAATCCGAGATCATCAACTAAACGTCGCGCATAGAAATCACCGTAACGGATTCCAATCTTATGTTCATCGACTTTCAGCGTAATGGAATCGCTAATTCTGTCTTTAACTACGAATGAAATAGTTGGAACACGTTTATTTCTATCTTCCTTGGTCTCACCGATAATTTTAATATTGGATTTTGAATTAAGATAATTTAGTACCCGATTTGCAAGCACTTCTTCATGCTCGGCAATTAAATTATAAGCGAACGCAATATTTTCTCTAAATGTTTTATTCTTATAATTGTGTGCTTCTGCAAATGCATTGAAATAATTTTTTATTCCAAATAAACCGTAACTAAGTTCATAGTTCGGGCTTCCGGGCTGAAATTTGTAGGGAATATTATCTTGTTCAATAAAAAAGTGGCTCATGCCAGGCATATTTAGCAGCAATTTTTTCTTTCCGTACAGCATCGAAATATGCGGTCCAAATACTTTATAGAAACTAATCGAATAGAAATCTACATCTGTATTCTGAACATCAATTAATCGATGCGGTGCATGCGCAACGCCGTCAACACAAATTAAAGCTCCGTATGAATGAACCAATTCAGCAATTTCTTTTATCGGGTTCAGCGTTCCCAAAATATTTGAAGTATGAGTAACGGCAACCAATCTTGTTTTCCCGGTCATCAACTTTTTCAGATCATCAAGCTCCATTCGGAATGTATCTTGATTGATTTTCCACCATTTGATTACCATTCCCTTCTTTTCCAACTCAACCCAAGCACCAATATTGGCTTCATGATCACAGTTTGTAACAACAATTTCATCACCCGGTTTAAATGTCTGACTGATACATAGAGCCAAAATTCTGATCAGCATTGTTGTTGAAGGTCCGAGTATAACTTCCGAATGATCTTTCGCGTTTATAAATTCGGCAACAAGTTTATGTGCATCGGAAACGCGGTCAGTTGCAATTTTAGAAATTTCATACGAAGCACCGAGTTGAACATTTGAATGGATTAGATACTCACTTATTTTATTAACAACAGGCTCTAAAATTTGTGAACCGCCGGCATTATCCATGAATGTCCATTCACCGGAAAGAGCGGAAAACTGTTTTCTAACAAATTCCAGATTAATGTTTGAGTCGTTCATAATTTTATCCGTGTGATTTAAAATCTTAAAGAAAGGCAGCTAAGACCGCCGTCAAGTTTTCTAAATTCGGAAACATCAATTTCTATTGTACTATACCCGGCACTTTCAATTGCAAGTCTTGATTTAGGATAACCCATTGGAACCAGAACAGTACCGTTTATCCAGACACAATTTGCAGCGTAGCTTTCATCTTTTTCAATTTTGATGAGAGTATATTTTTGAAATTCCGGATTTTCCAAAAATTCTCCACAGGCAACCATATTATTATTTTCGAGGTAAGCTGCACCGGTTTTTAAATGAAGAACCTTTTCTAATTTAACAACCGAACCGGTTGATCCGTAACGGTTCAATATTTCGATAAGCTGACGCGCCCCTTCTTCATTTGTTCTTTTGGATAGACCTATATAAAAATGAGTGCCAACCATCATTACATCGCCGGACTCAAGTGTTCCTGGAGAATTTATTCTTTCAACTATTGAATAAAAATTTTTAAGTGTCTCTTCAATTAATTTCGTCTCGCCTTTTCTTGATGGCGCGCCTGGATTTGTAATTACCGCAAAATCTCCTGTCAAAAGCGCCGCATCTTCAATAAATGTTGAATCGGGATAATCGTCATTTGCGCCGAGAGTAATAACCTCTAATCCGCAATCCGCTAGCGCGTTAACATAATACAGATGCTGAATAACCGCCTTATTATAATCGGGCAAACCCAGATTTGCTGTTGTTAATCCCCTTGTGATGTTCTTGCAAGGTAAACAAACAATTGCTTTTGAAAACACCAAAAGTATCTTTCCTTATTTAAACACAACATAAATTTGTCAATCAGTTTTTCCGCCGCTGTTCCGCCACCTGATAAGCAGTATACCGAGAAGAATGCCTAATATTATAATTATAAAGTTCGCGATATAAATTTCAACATTTATCGACCAGAGCACCGAACGAATTCCTCCCAGTAAAAAAAAGAGCGTGAACCATAGCTCGAATCGTTGTGCCTTTTGAGAGTTGATTTTATCCCGTCTAGCCAATAAAAACATAATTAGGGAAATTGATAAGAAGAGGAAAGCTTCCGCGGCAACAATTAATTGCATTCGATCATAAAAAAAGATGCGGATACAGAAATCCAGCACAAGAGCAATCACCAGAAGGATGATTGCTCTTTTATACTTGAATAAAGAAATCATAAACCCTCGTATTGGCATCAGACCTTTACATATTTCGATGCGAGTGTTCCGCATATCGGGCAATTTGATTCCGGTTTTCCAAATTCAATATGTCCGCAAACCGGGCATAAATAGATTTCGCTTACATCCAGATCCTTTCCCTGCTCGGCGGCTTCAAGTGCCAGTTTATATAATTCTGCATGAACTCTTTCGGCATCGAGTGCGTACTTAAACATTCGTTGCGCTTTATTATCATCTTCAACCGCTTGATCATGCATCGGAGGATACATTTCCGTATACTCGTAAGTCTCACCATCAATTGCGGCTTTTAAGTTTTCAATTGTTGAGCCGATACCTTCCAAAGCAATAAGATGTCCTTCCGCATGAATTCTCTCCGCTTCTGCCGCGGTTCTGAATAATTTTGCGATGTTGGCAAATCCTTCTTTCTCTGCCTTCTTTGCAAAAGCACGATATTTTTGATTCGCCTGGCTTTCACCTGCAAATGCTTCTTTTAGATTTTCTTGAGTAGTTGCCATTGTTTTTCCTATATAGATTGTTAAAAGGGAATTTGCATTTTTGATAAGCTAGATAAATCACAATTCAACTTACTTAAAAAGCCGGATAAAATAAATTGATGGAAAAGATTGGCGGGCTTAAATAAATTTCACTTGGGTGGATATTATAAATGAAATCTAATTTTAATTTCTTGACTGAAGATTACAATCGTCCAAGAATTTTATCGAGCACCCAGCTTGTTGATGCTCCGGATCTACCGGTGCTCGGGCTTTTCCCAATTCCCAATAATTCATCAACTACATTCTGAATTAGAGGTTGGGCAACATGTTCAGGATGTTTTACGTAAAACTCTTCTGCTTTTCCTTTTCTGATTAATACAATTGGAGAATCGGTAAAAGTTGAATAAATTATTTTTCCCTCGGAACCAACAATTCCCGTTTGATCTAAATCGTCATCAGAGGTAAAACACCAATTGCCCGCTCCTTGAACACCGGATTCAAATTTGAATAGAGCACTAATCAAATCTTCTGCACTATAAAATTTCCCTTGATTTGTTGAATATCCCTCGGCGGAAATAATCGGTCCTAAATAATATTGTAAAAGATCAATCATGTGAGAACCGAGATCGCAAAAGTAACCGCAGCCGGCAATCGAAGGATCGACGCGCCAATTGTAAATTCTATTTTTATCACTTTCAGATGGAGGCTTGCTAAATTGAATATTTACAAATCGAACTTCGCCGATTGCGCCGTCATCAATAAGAGATTTAATTTTTGCAAATCTTGGCAGCGCTCTTCTATAATAAGCAGTAAATAGGGGAACATTTGCATCTTCACATGTCTTCACCATTTCAACACATTCGGAATAATTTAGCGCCATCGGCTTTTCGACATAAACCGGTTTACCGGCTTTGGCAACAGCCAGCGTATATTTTTTATGTGACGATGGAGGTGATGCAATGTAAACAGCATCTATATTAGGATCATTAATTAGCTCATTGGCATCATCATACCATTTAGGGACATTGTGACGTATTGAATAATCTTCTGCAAGCTTTCCGTTTCGACGCATAACCGCGATCAATTGCGATCCGGCAGCTTTTTGAAAACCAGGACCGCTTTTAATTTCCGCGACGTCTCCGCACCCCAGCATTCCCCATCTAACTTTTTTCATGTACTTTTTAATTTATTGAAAAATTTCAGTTCTAATCCAATATATAAAGGTAGTTCGGGAGTTTAATTTCATATCCGGAATTACCGCCGGCAAAATCGTCTGGCTGATCACCGACCGAAGCAATAATCTCGTAACCTTTTCTTACGAGCTCATTTCTTTTTTGCGACTTGAAAGATACTGTAGATAATTTACGTTCACTTTCCGAACGTACAATCAGTGTATCGAATTTTGTGTAACCCTGTTCGATAAGATTTTTTCTTGTAGGATCCAACATTTCGGCTTCGCGTCCCGATAGAAAAACAACATGAATATTTTTTGATATTAGGTAATCATAGAGCCGTTTTGTGCTTTTGATTGCCGGGGCTATCCCTTTTTGCTGCCAGTCATTCCATGATTTGTATATATAGCCGAATCCGATCTCTTTTGTATATTGATAATTTGAAAGAGCGGTTTCATCAATATCAAAAACAACAACGGATTTTTCGCTTATTTTTGTTTTATTCAGATAACTGATGGCATCGTCAATTATCTTGGAACATTCGCGGTCGTGACTGCCGGATTCATAATACTCTTGCACAGTTTTCTTTGCCGCACCCAGATTCACTAATTGAGTCTGATCTGTAGCCGTGCAGCTAATGATTACGAATCCAAGTAAAGTTGCTATATAGATAATTGGCGATTTCATTTTTTTATTAATGCTTTTTAAAAACAATGATTAAATATTCGGTTGGAAATATAATTAACTATAGAAGAATTCTTCTTTCATTTTTCTATTAATTTATGTGCACCATCAACTATTGATTCCGGATAACCGACGTATTTTAAAAGCGCAATAGCATTTTTGCTGTTGGATTTACCCGGATGAAGTTTGTAATCAAAGTATAGACTGGTTTCCGTCATAGTTTCCTTAAAGTGAAAATTCCGGTAGCTCGCGCTTAGAATGTCGGTTAATTGAAGATCGTGTGTGGCAACTATTACAAAATCTTTATCGTTATGCAAATAATTAAGTACCTCAATTGATGCCGCGGTTCTTTCAACTGAATTTGTGCCCCGGAAGATCTCATCAATTAAAAATAAATGAACGCTTCCATTTTTTGAAGAATTAATGATTCTTAAAATTGATTCGACTTCCGACATATAATAACTTTTTCCGTTAATCAGATCGTCGCTTCTTTCGATTGACGACATAACATTAAGAAACGGCGCTTCATATTTTCCCGCAAAGCACATATTAAAAGATTGCGCGAGAATTGCATTCACGCCAAGTGTCTTAAGAAAGGTAGATTTGCCGGACATGTTCGATCCGGTGATCAGAAAACATTTTGTGTCAAAATTAAAATTATTCGGTATTGGATTAATAACCAGCGGGTGAGAAATTTTATCTACTATAAATATTCCCGAATCAGAAAATTCCGGGTGTGAATAATTTGGAAATTGTTCTCTATAAGAGGCAACAGCTATAAACGCATCGAACGAACCCATAATTTCGAAAAGGTGCTGCAAATTTTTTATATTTTTTTTAAGGTTATCAATAGCAGTATAGAAGGTTGTTATTGAAGAGAGGGTGTACAAATTGTAATAAACTGCAAATGCATTAGTTGAGTCGTCAAATTGTAAAGAATAAACTTTTTTCCCAATCTTTTTAGCGTGCTTTAATTCGGCCTTTAATTCAATTCTAATATCGTTAAATTCTTCCGGCAGCAGACTTGCAATTTTATGAGAGATCCCAATCAACTCGCTAAGATATTTGAAAGAAACAACGAACTGGGAAAGTGTTTTTTCATACAAGTTGTAAATAGTAACGTTAACTACAAATATGAGCGCTATAAATCCCCAATGAATAAAATTGAGTAGAACCAACGCTGGAATCCAAATGCTTAGCGCGGATAAAAGATAAAACAAAAAATAATATTTCGGTTTTTCCGGAATAGGGTGCCATAAAGAATAAGCCAAATTTTTTACGGGAATTTTTGCCAATCCTAAAAGTGCAATCTGAATGTCTTGCCGTAAAGAAACATTTTGTGAAAGTGCAGAAATTATTTTTTCTCTTTTGGTTAACTCTTCTGAATTTGTTCTGGGGTGTTTCAACATATCATAAAGAATTTGAGAACCGATGGGTGTAATCGTTCTGTTTAATATTTTGAATAATTCATTTAGATCTAGATCTTTCCATGTCTCTTCGTCGATAGAATAAATGTCTTTGGCTTCTCTTTGTTGATTATACCGGGAATAAAGTTTGGCTGTTTCCAGATCATATGGCGATTCGGGAAACTTGCCCCATGTTTCATTAATCTTTTTAATTAATCTCTTTCTGTTGAGATAGACTGAGGCCTTTACAAAAACTGCTATTAGGAAAATCGTGGTAAGAAAATATATTAGATTAGTTAATGAAGCCATATTGTGAGAAGCCCCGGTGTTATATTAAAAGAGATTGCCTCAAAAGTAGTTTATCAAAAATAAATCTGCGAAAATCAGTTATATCTGTGTTATTGGTGGTCTATTTTTGATTAAATAAGTACTCTTGAGACAGCCTCTCTATAATCTACAAAATATATTTACTCAAATCTCTGTTCTTAACAATCTTATCCAATTTCAGGTTTACCATTTCACCGGTTATTTCAATTTTTCCTTCCGGCATTTTATCCGGAACCTCAAAGAGAATATCTTCAAGCAAAGTTGTAAGAATTGTATGAAGTCTTCTTGCGCCGATGTTTTCAACCTGATCATTAACTGCCGCGGCGGTTCGTGCTACTTCTTTAATAGCATCATCCTTAAATGAAATGTCTACACCTTCTGTTTGAAGCAACGCGGAATATTGTTTAAGAAGCGCATTCTGTGGAAGAGTTAGAATTTTAACAAAGTCATCTTCGCTCAAACTTTTTAATTCAACACGGATTGGAAATCTACCTTGAATTTCCGGAATCAAATCGCTTGGCTTCGAAACGTGGAATGCGCCCGAAGCAATAAATAAAACATGATCAGTTTTAACGGGACCGTATTTTGTGTTTACAGTTGAGCCCTCTACAATTGGAAGAAGATCGCGCTGAACACCTTCGCGCGAAACATCCGGTCCTTGCTGGCTTTTTGCGCCGGCGATTTTATCAATTTCATCAATAAAAACAATTCCGGATTCCTGCACGCGTTTAACGGCTTCGCGCTGGACTGCTTCCATATCAATCAATTTTTCTGCTTCTTCCTGTGCAATCAATTTTCTCGCTTCACGAATTGGGGTTTTGCGTTTCTTCTTTTTCTTTGGAATCATTGTACTCATCATCTCCTGCAGATTCATTGTCATATCATCCATTCCCATCGGCCCGAGTACCTGCATTCCAAACGCAGGCGCTGTTGTATCAAATTCAATTAACTTATCGTCCATCTCTCCATTACGGAGTTTCTCGCGCATCCACTCACGCGTTTTTTCATTTCGCAATTCTTCGGTTTCGCCGTTCTCTTCTTCAACCGCATTTGATTTTTTTACAGGAGGGATCAATTGATCTAATATTCTTTCTTCTGCCATGCGCTCTGCTTTCTCAAGAACCTCGGCAGTTTTTTCAGCACGCACCATGCTGACGGATAGTTCCACAAGATCACGTATCATTGATTCAACATCGCGGCCGACGTAACCGACTTCCGTATACTTCGAAGCCTCAACTTTTATAAATGGCGCGCCGGAAAGTTTTGCTAGGCGGCGTGCGATTTCTGTTTTGCCGACACCCGTTGGTCCAATCAAAATTATATTGTTGGGCATAATTTCTTCTCTCATGCTCTCATCAACCTGCTGACGGCGCCATCTATTTCTTAGGGCGATTGCAACTGCGCGTTTAGCATCATCCTGTCCGATGATATATTTATCCAGTTCTGTTACAATTTGTGTTGGAGTAAGATCTTTCATAACATTCTTCTTCATTTTTTGTTTCCTCATTTGGCAATAACTTCTACTGTTATTTTATCGTTTGTGTAAATGCAGATATCTGCGGCTACTTTTAATGATTCTTCTACAATCTCTTTGGCGGAAAGGTTACCATATTTTATCAACATCTTTGCGGCAGCAAGAGCATACATCCCACCGCTTCCTATTGCAACTATATTATCTTCGGGCTCAATTACATCTCCGGTACCGGAAACAATAAAAGCTTTTTCATCAGATACAATTGCCAGCATGGCTTCAAGTTTCCTCAAATATTTATCTGTACGCCAGTCTTTTGCAAGTTCAACAACTGCGCGTGATACATTGCCGCTGTACTGTTCCAGTTTTTCTTCAAAGCGGGCAAGAAGTGTGAATGCATCCGCCGTTGAACCGGCAAATCCGCAAATAACTTTTCCGTTAAGAAGTTTGCGGATCTTCATTGAATTGTGTTTCATAACTGTATTACCTAGCGTTACTTGACCGTCCCCGCCGAGCGCCGATTGACCGTCTTTAATAATTCCGATTATTGTTGTTGATCTGATTTTCATTTCATCTCCTTAGTTAAACGCAATACGTATAAATTATGATCTGTTGAATATTGCGCCTTTAGTTTTAAATTTTATTGGAATCATCCTCGGTACAATCTTTTGATATTCTTTGTATTCATCACCGAACAATTCCACCAACTTTCTCTCTTCATAAATAGAACCGATATAAAAATAAATAACAATGCAAATAAACATTACCAAATAGAAAAGATTCATAGTTGGGCGAAAGCCCAAAAATAAAATTGAGAATAAATAAATCGGGTGACGCACAAACTTAAACGCGCCATCAATTCTCAAAGTTTGTTTTTCATCCAACTCATCGGCATTATATTCACCGCGCATTACCCGTTTGATCTGCCCAATTCCGACAAACTCATTCAAATCAATTGTCCTGGTTGCCCAAAACAATCCAATAATTGAAAGAACTTGCAGTGCAAATGTAATGATATCGAAAGGAAAGCGTAAGTCGTAAACAATTAGGTCCGGTTTTGGTGCAACGGCATAAAAAGCCAAAAAGAAAACGACCGATGTGATGTTATAGAACAACCGGTAGAACGCAATCTTAATTCCGAGCTTTTCCACAAGGACCCGTTTTATTTTTAAGGAAGCTAACCAGGTATGTGAGAAAGCAAAAATTGTGAAAAGCAGAATAATTATGATTATATCAACAAAAATCATAATTCCTTTCGCAGGCGCGCGACGGATATTTTTAGAGCTTCGCGGTACTTCGCAACAGTTCGGCGGGCAACATGTATTCCTTTTTCTTGAAGTATGCTCGCAATTTTATCGTCGCTGTAAGGATTGTCTTTCGGTTCGTTATCGCAAATTTCTTTTATGAGCTCTTTGATATGTTTGTTTGATATATCGTCGCCGGAATCGGTGGATAAACCTTCGCTGAAAAAATATTTCAATTCATGAATGCCTTGCGGACTTTGAACAAACTTTCCGTTCACCACGCGGCTGATAGTTGAAATATCCATTTGAATTTCTTCTGCTATGTCTTTGTAAATCATCGGTTTTAAAAAGCGGGGACCGTTTTCGAAAAATTCATATTGTCTTTCAAGAATTGCACGCATTATTCTCATCAATGTATTACGTCTCTGCTGCAATGAAGCAATAAACCACTTTGCGGATTCAAATTTCTCACGCAAGAATTTATAAGTTTCTTTCTCTCGGGTGGAAATGTTCCGCTTGTGTTTCTTTGTGTCAATCATTTCGAGATAAGTTCTGCTGATCGTAACAGACGGTACGCTTCTGTCGTTTAGTGTAACAACGTAATTCTCTTCAATTTTTTCAATTAGAAAATCCGGAGTGATCTGATTCATTTCTTCGGAATCAATATTTCCTTCACCGGGCTTGGGATTAAGTTTTTGAATTAAGTCTATCGTGGTGCGCAAAGTTTCTTTGGACAGATTCATTTCTTTTTGGATAACGTCAAAGCGCCGGTTGGCAAAATCATCGAAATGCTCTGCAAGAATTTTTTCAGCTAAATAAGAATAGTACGGGTCATAAGAGGAATTTCTTATTTGAACTAGCAGGCATTCTTGTAAATTCCGAGTAGCAATTCCAACCGGTTCCAGAGTTTGAATCTGTTTTAATATTTTTTCAGCCTGTTCAAGTTGAACTTCAATGTGCTCGAACATTTTTAATTCGTTAACAATTTTTTCGAGATTGGCTTTGAAATAACCGTCTTTGTCCAAACCGCCAATTATATTTTCGCCAAGAATTGTTTCTTCTTCCGTCAGATCAAGCATGTGAAGCTGATCAATCAAATTCTCACGCATCGATCTTTTTTGAGGTGCAACCGGCCGGATTTTTTCTTCATCGCTGCTTCTATTCAAGCGGTCGAATTCGTGTTCGGATTCGGTCTCATTCATATAATCTTCTAACTCGAACTCATCATCTTTGCTGTCGTATTTTTCGTCCTCATCGTCTGAGCTGATAGTATCGTCGGAATCCTCATCCTTTTCCTGATCAAGATCAATTTCTTCGTCAAGAGTCTCTTCGAGAATCGGGTTCAGCTCAAGCTCGGTTTTTATACGCTGTTCCAGGGCGAGAGTATTCAACTGCAGCAGTTTCTGATATTGAATCTGCTGTGGAGAAAGCTTTTGCTGCAGAGATAATTTATGTTGAAGAGATAGCATAATTAATCATCGACCGATTTTTTTGTTTTACTAAACCATTCTTTGCCGTATTCACGTTCAAGAGATTCACGGCAGAAATCTATAATTTTTATTTGAGTTTTATTTCCTTTTTCGAGTGCCGGTTGACACTCGGAATATTTTTCGAACCGTAAAACGTCTCCGCCGAATTTTGAAACGCGAATAGGGAATAAATGACAAGAGACGGGTTTGATGAAATCAATTTTTCCATCGCGATAAGCCTTCTCAATACCACACTTAGCAATATCGCCATCCCAAGTTACGAAAACGCAGGCTCTGTTGTTTAAACTTCGCGTCATCAAATCGTCCTGCTTCTCAATCCAAAAGCCCTTTTTCTCTATCTCCTCATTGTGTTCTTTAGGCAAATATTCCATTACAACGGGGAGAATTTTATTTATCTGTTCAATCTCGTTTTCCGTGAGCGGGGCGCCGAACTCGCTTTCCATCGTGCAGCATGCGCCTTTGCATTTTGAAAGATCGCACGTAAAGTTAGTATCTATTATTTCTTTATTGATAAATACTTTTTCTATTTCAAGAAATTCCGGATTCATATTTTGTCTGTAACCGATGAAGGTGCAAATGTTTCAAAAAAATTTATGAAAAGATACAAATTTTGTTCTATCAAAAAAAACCTGCCAGATTTTGGATTTGTTGATTTTGATTTACGATTTTGGAATGGAAATATTTTCAGCCGAGACAAATATGAATTTCGAAAACAAAGTTGTTTTAATTACCGGCGCTTCCTCGGGTATTGGAAAAGCAATTGCTCTTCAACTTTTAAGAGAAAAGTGCAGACTGATTCTGCTTGCCAGGAGAATCGAGTTACTGGAAGAATTGGTAAACCAATCACAAATCACTAATAACCAGCCGCTAATTATTAAATGTGATGTAAGCAAAAAAAATGAAGTTGCTTCAGCTTATAAAGTCATCAAAGAAAAATTCGGCAGTGTAGATGTTGCAATTTTGAATTCCGGTGTTGGTCGTACCGTTACAGTTGATAATTATGATTCCCGATTTGCTGAAGAGACTTTCGGAGCCAATTTTTTCGGAATTGTTTATTGGGTTGAACAACTTCTTCCCGAT
The DNA here is from genome assembly GCA_026390795.1 of Ignavibacteriales bacterium. NCBI lineage: Bacteria > Pseudomonadati > Ignavibacteriota > Ignavibacteria > Ignavibacteriales > Ignavibacteriales bacterium. The sequence continues at coordinate 1,264,706 of JAPLFG010000003.1, read as the reverse complement.
TTTGTGAAAATCAAAAAAGGAATGATCGTCGGTGTTTCGTCTCTTGCAGATAACCGCGGTTATTCCGGAAGCGGATTTTATTGTGCAAGCAAAGCCGCAGTTTCAATTTATTTCGAAGGTCTTAGGGTTGAATTAAAACGGTACGGTATAAAAGTGATTACGGTTAAACCGGGATTTGTAAAAACCCCGATGACCGCGCAGAATAAATTCAAGATGCCGTTTCTAATGGAGCCCGAAGAAGCGGCGCAGATTATTATAGATGGAATCAAAAGAGAAAAAAGAATAATTCAATTTCCGTGGCAGATGGCTCTGCTTACACGGATTGTCGGATTGATTCCCGGTTCTCTTTATGAATGGCTCGCTTCAAAAACAAAAGTGTAATTAAGAATTAAGCCCGCCCTTTAATTTTTGCAAACCACCACCGGAGACCAACAAAAAGAAAACGCCAGTCTTTTAAAAATTCCGGCGGCTTTCCTTCAAATGCATGTCCGACAAACTGGAAGATCCACCCAACAATAAACATAGCGGCTGGAATCTTCCAGAGATCCTGAACAAAAATACTTATAACAAAAAACGGAATTGATATTGCAATAAGAGGAATACCGATTGTATGACAAAATCTATTTAATGGATTTTGATGACTTCCCGCGTATTGCGAGATCCATTCATCCCAAGTTTTACCAAAGAACATTTTTACTTCCTTTCTTCTTTGCTCAGTATTTAAATGCTATTTCAATTCCTTCGATGGAATTTCCTGCGCCGTTAAAACTTTGGTAACCGGATACAGTAAAAAAGATCCGCCCCATTGCGGCACTAAATATTTATCCCAGTAATTCCAGAGAAGAAGACCATCGTCGGTTTCCGGTTCAAGCAGATATGCGGCAACATTTGCAAGCGGTTGAGCCGTTCGTATAACTAAACTTCCCGCGGCAAATTCTTTTTTCTCTTTTATATAATCAACTTTGATAGAATTATTATAATGGCCTTGATTCAACCTTGCAGCTGGTTTTAACTCTTTAATTTTTATTGTCTGAACATCTAGTGTAACCGGTTTTTCTAGCTTCTCGATTTTTATTCCGTGCGTCTTCAAGAGTTTTACAACTTGAGCGTCGGGAATAGTAATAATGTATGCGTATGGATATTGAACACTTCGCTTTGGAAAATAATCCGCGAAATAAGGAACTGTAACTTGCTTAACCTTATCGGTCGGCTTAAGTCTTTCTCTTCCGTTCGCGTCTTTATAAGATTCCATTTCATATGCGTTAATAACTTCGGGAGTTGGAGTTGGTTTTTCTACAAACTCAACCGCAAAAGAATCCTTCTCGGTCGGGTTCATTCCATGAGCGATTGTCCTTTCGTCGGCATCCTTCAGCCTCTTTTTAATCTCGTCTTTGTTTGCAGATGCGTAATCCAAAACCCCTCTAAGAAAACTGTAACAGCCAAGTACACGTGTTTTAAAATCGGCATAGACATAATTTTCATTTAATAAAGAGAGACGGTTTCTCAAGCCGACGTAATTAACAATGTATCTCGGTTCAAAAGCGTATGAATCCCATCCTTTGCTCGGATCGCGCATATCTCTAAACTCACCGTAAAAAACATTTGGTGTGGAATACTTTTCCGTAATTGTTTTTTTCAGCCACGGCGCCATTTTATCCCGCATGTAATTCACCAAAGTTCTGTCTGTATTTCCATTATTCATCCAAGTATAAGTTAATGGTTCCGTATGATACGAACCGTTCGTTGTATGAAGATCGAGCATCAGCGCCGGATCCCATTTCCTCAAAATGTTTGTGATCATTCCGTAAACTTCCGGCGTTTCAACTTTCATCGCGTCTCGGTTTAGATCAAGCATTTGTCCGTTGTGGCGGACGCCGACACCGTTAACTGGACCGTTTTGATTTGTTCTATTGAGTTTGCTTATCTGCTCGTTTCCATCGGCGTTGAAGATGGGGCAGATTAACAGAAGAACATTTTTCAAATAGTCTGGAGTTTCTTTTAGTAAGATATCTCTCGCAATCATCTGAATTGCTTCTTTTCCTTCAACTTCTCCGGCGTGAATATTCGCCTGAACGTAGATTACAATTCTTTTATCTTTCTTAATATCTTTATAAGATTTTGGCAGAGGTTTTCCCATTATGATAAGGGGAATCTCTCTTCCTTCAATGGATTTCGCAATCGATTCTATTTTGATATTCGGCGAAATCTTTTTTAATCGTTTGAAGAAATCTATTACTTCTGCGTATCGAGAAGTCGATTCAAAATTTGTTTTTTCCGCGGTTGTAAGAATTTTTCCCTTTGTTGATGCAATCATTAATGACGAAACAAAAAGAGTAAGAACGAGAAACAGTTTGGTAAATTTCATAACGGACTCTGATATTAATTGATAAAATTACTGGCATCTAATCGGCCGGCGGAAAATTACAAAAAGTTATTATCGGTTAAAATCTAATTGTGCTTTTAGTTAAATTTTCTTCTGTAATTTATAAAGTTTCAGAAAGGTAAAACATGTCGGTTAAAAAAATAGACGAAGTTCCGAAAGAAGAAGTTACTGCCGGAACTAAAACAACAAAGCAGGTTCTTATTAGTTCTAATGAAGCTCCTAATTTCGCGATGCGCAAATTCACTATTCAGCCTGGCGGAGGAATGCCGATGCATACAAACACGGTTGAACATGAGCAGCTTGTTCTAAACGGAAATGCCGATGTTGTAATTGGCGAACACAAATTTGTAGCTAAAAAAGATGACGTCGTTTTTATTCCGGCAGGTGTTCCTCATTCATATAAAACTTTGGGAGATGAAGCATTTGAATTTTTGTGCGTAGTTCCGAATAAAGAAGATGTGATAGAAGTAATAAAGCAATGAAGGAAAGAAGGAAAAAGGAATGACGCAATGAAACCATGAAGGAAAAAGGAATAAAGAAAGGAAAGACAAAATGGTTAAGAGAAAAATTGGAAATAGCGATCTCAATGCATCAATACTTGGATTAGGATGCATGGGAATGTCCGAATGGTACGGACCGACAAACGATGAGGAATCAATTGCAACCATACATACAGCGCTTAACAACGGATTAAATTTTTTTGATACCGCCGATGTTTACGGCAACGGGCATAATGAAATATTAGTCGGCAAAGCGCTGAAGGAAAGAAGGAATGAAGCTGTCATTGCTACAAAATTCGGATTTCTTCCCAACGAAGCCGGAATAAGCGGCAGACCGGAATATGCGAAGAGCGCTTGCGATGCAAGTTTAAAAAGACTCGGAATTAATTCAATTGATCTATACTATCTGCATCGGGTAGACCCGAATGTTCCGGTTGAAGAATCTGTCGGCGCAATGTCGGATCTTGTTAAAGAAGGAAAAGTAAAATATTTAGGACTTTCAGAAGCGTCTGCCGAATCTCTAAAGCGCGCTTACAAAATTCATCCGATCACCGCACTGCAGACTGAATACTCAATCTGGGTAAGAGATATTGAAGATAAAATTTTGCAAACGTGCAGAGAATTTAATATTGCAGTTGTTCCTTATAGTCCGCTCGGCAGAGGATTTTTAACCGGAAAAGTGAAAGACACAAATCAGTTCGACGAAAACGATTTCAGAAAAAGAGTTCCTTGGTTTGAAGAGGATAATTTCAAAGCAAATTTGAAAATAGTAGAAGAACTTGAACAAATTGCCGGAAAGAAAGGATGCAAAGCAAGTCAGCTGGCTTTGGCGTGGCTGCACGCACAGGGCGAAGATATCTTTCCGATTCCCGGTACAAAAAGAGAAAAATATTTAATGGAAAATATTAATTCTACTGAAATCAAATTAACGGCAGAAGAGCTAAGCAGAATCAACACTCTTGCAAAGAAAATTAAAGGTGAAAGAAAAAGTCAATCCGGCATGAAGCTGGTTAACGGATAAAAAAGGAGATTGAAAATGCAATTTATAGTAATAGCTTATGACGGCACAGACGATAAAGCCCTGGAAAGAAGAATGGCGGTGCGAGAAAGCCACTTAACAAATGCTCAAAAAATGTTTGATGCCGGCAAGTGGCTTTACGCGTCAGCAATTCTAGATGATGAAGAAAAAATGATCGGCTCTATGATTATTTGTGACTATCCCTCGCGCGAGGAGCTGAATGAGCAATGGTTAAAAAATGAAGCGTACATTACCGGCAATGTCTGGCAAAAAATTAATATTCACCGAGCAAGAGTAGCGAAACACTAATTAAATTTTGTTCTAAAAATTTTCATCCGGAGGAAATGTGAAAAAGTATTTTCATTTATTTTTACTTTTTGCATTATTCCTAACAGTCTCAGATATTTCTCCGCAGCAAAATTCTAAAGGCACCTCTATGAAAAGTACATTCAACGAAAAAATTGCTTCTGGATTTGCTCGACTTGCATTGAAGTGTGTGCAGAAAGAATATCCGAACAAACTTGATCATGTGATGAATGATCCAAAAGAAGTGCTGGCGCCTTCTGTTATGCATCCAGCATTTTACGGCTGTTTTGATTGGCATTCGTCCGTGCATGGTCACTGGATGCTGGTTCGTCTTCTGAAAACATTTCCGGATCTAGAGAACTCTCAAGAAATTAGAAAAGCTCTTAACCAAAATTTAACCGCCGAAAATATTAAAACGGAAGTCGCATATTTGAATCAAGAAAATCGAAAATCTTTTGAACGGACATACGGGTGGGCGTGGCTTTTAAAACTTCAGGAAGAGTTAATGAACTGGAACGATGCTGACGGAAAAAAATGGAACCAGAATTTGCAGCCGCTGACAGATGCTCTAGTGCAGAGCTACATAAATTTTCTTCCTAAACAAAATTATCCAATTAGAACCGGAGTTCATCCCAACACAGCATTTGGAATTGCTTTCGCATTGGATTACGCCCGCAAAGCGCACTACGAAATATTTGAAAATCTTCTTATAGAAAGAGCACTTACTTATTATAAGAATGATAAGGACTATGATCCTAAATGGGAACCGGGAGGAGAAGATTTCTTTTCACCGGGTCTGATGGAAGCCGATCTAATGAGAAGAATTCTTAAGCCAACAGATTTTCAAAATTGGTTTAAGAAGTTTATGCCCAAGATCGGCAGAACAAAAAATCTTCTTGGGCCCGCAGTTGTAACCGATAGAACCGATCCAAAGCTTGTTCATCTTGATGGATTGAATTTAAGTCGGGCGTGGTGCATGTATGGCATCGCTAAAAATTTATCCGAGAAGAGTGTTCTAAAAAAAATTCTTTATTCATCGGCACAAAAACATGCAGAAGCGGGGTTGTCGAATATTACAAGTGGAAATTATGAAGGTGAACATTGGCTTGCGTCATTTGCGGTTTATCTGTTGTCGGAGATTGATAACCATGATTAGATTTCTTTGGAGTGAGTAAATATCGTTGTTAATGAATAGATTTATTTTTTAATAAACTTAGGTGAGCCATGAAAAAAATATTTTTAGCACTATTATTAATTGCTTCCGTTATTAATGCGCAGGAATTAATAACACTTCTGTTGCCGCCACCTCAAAAAGAAATCGGTAAACCGCTGATGCAAGCTCTTTCAATGCGTCAATCAGCTCGCATCTTTGATACCAGGCAGCTGCCTCTTCAAGAACTTTCAAATTTGTTATGGGCAGCATACGGAATTAACCGCCCGGGAACCGGCAAACGCACAGCGCCGTCAGCTCGTAACTGGCAGGAGATGGATGTTTATGTGGCGTTAGCTGAAGGTGTCTATTTGTACGAGGCAAAGGAAAATATGTTAAGTCCAGTTGCACAAGGGGACCTTCGTGAGCTTTTCGGTACGCAGGATTTTGTAAAAGGAGCGCCGGTTAATCTTCTTTACATTTCGGATTACGCAAAAATCAAATCGAGTGATAGCGATGAGATTAAATTAATTTTTACTTCCGCGGACGCCGGGTTTATAGCTCAAAATGTTTATCTCTATTGTGCTTCGCAAGGATTAGTATGTGTTGTTAGAGGTCTTATTGACAGACCAAAATTAGCCGAAGTATTAAAACTAAGAGCAGATCAAAAAATAATTCTTTCTCAAACAGTTGGTTATCCTAGATGAAAAATTTCGACTTACCTAGAAAACAAATTGGATTTTTCCCAACACCAGTTACTGAGCTGAAACAGTTATCTAAAAAACTGCATGGACCGAGAATTTTTATAAAGCGGGACGACTTAACCGGATTAGCTTTCGGCGGCAACAAAACACGCAAACTTGAATTTTTGATAGGGGACGCTCTTTCAAAAGGGTGTGACACAATTATAACCGGCGGTGCAGAACAGTCTAATCATTGCAGACAAACTGCAGCAGCGTGTGCGCTAAGCGGATTGGAATGTCATCTTGTTCTCGGAGGTTCAGAGCCCGAACTGCCGAAAGGAAATTTTTTACTGGATAAATTATTCGGCGCACATATTCATTGGTCGGGAGAGTTCCGCAAAGGAGAAAAAATTCCGAAAATTTCAGAAAAATTAATTCAACTCGGGAAGAATCCTTATATAATTCCTTACGGCGGATCAAATGAAATTGGTGTTGCCGGTTTTGTTGAAGCTGTTAATGAACTCAAAATTCAGCTGGAACAGATAAATCAAAAAATATCACATGTTATTTTCGCCTCAAGTTCGGGAGGAACACACGCGGGACTTGTCTTAGGGAAATATATTTATAAACAAAATTTTAACTTGATCGGCGTTGAAATTGATAAAGAAGAATCTGGCAATCTTGTTTATTCGGAACATCTCTTGAATCTTACAAATTCCTCGGCAAAGTTTTTGGGAGTTGATCATACATTTACAAAAAATGATTTCATACTCAGAAATGAATATCTCGGTGAAGGTTACGGTATTGTTGGTGAATTGGACAGAAGAGCAATAAAACTCTTGGCCGAAACAGAAGGAATTCTTGTTGACCCGGTTTATACAGGCAGAGCTTTCGGCGCTTTGGTTGATACGGTTGAACATAATGAGTTTAAAGATACCGACACAATACTATTCTGGCATACGGGAGGAACTCCCGCAATATTTTCTTATGCCGAAAAGATATTGTATTAGTAATTCTAATTTCGTTTAGTAAAAAGAAATAGTATTTCTATAAGTGATCTGTTTATAGTTAATTTTGTCATAATAAATTTTATGGAGTTGGCGTGAGCAAATTTAAATTTGTAATTAAACGGAGCGGTGCTGTTGTTCCTTTCAATCCGGATCGAATAGCAAATGTAATTTATAGAGCCGCGGTTTCTGTTGGCGGACGTGATAAAGAAAAAGCCGCAGAGCTGGCAAAACAAGTAGTCGTCTTGATGGAAGAAACTTTTGAAGAAGGTTACAAACCGCACGTTGAAGAGATTCAAGATATAATTGAAAAAGTCTTGATTGAAAACGGTCACGCCAAAGTTGCAAAGGAATTTATTCTTTATAGAGAAGAAGCAGCTCAAAGAAGAAGAGAAAATTCGCGCCACTTTTCAAAACCAAATGAATTGATCCCATGGAAAAAAGTTTGGCGTTCTCTCGACTGGGCTGTATCGCATAGACTAAATACAGTTGAAGGAACAAACGCCAGAATTAAAAATGGAGAGTTTCCTCAAATTGTGCATGAAGCGGAATCCTTTTATGAAACGCAACTTGATACTGCCGCAGAACTAATTAAAGAGAGAGCCGCGGAACTTAGAATGGTTATGGTGAGCGGTCCCTCATCTTCCGGCAAGACTACAACAACTATGAAGCTCGAACAAAGACTAAATAAAATGGGAATGAAGTTCGTTGCGCTCGTTGTTGATAATTATTTCTTTGATCTCGAAATGCATCCGAAAGATGAATTTGGAGATTACGATTTTGAAACTCCTCAGGCCCTGGATCTTGATCTTATAAATGATCACCTAAAGCGGCTTGCTGCGGGTGAAGAAGTTTTAATTCCTTATTATGATTTTAAAATCGGCAAACGTTTTGATAACCGCACTCCGTTGAAACTTCATGAAAATGAAGTCCTATTAATAGATAGTCTGCATGGGCTCTTTCCGGAATTCAGCCGAGAGATTCCCGCAGCTCAAAAATTCAAATTGTATCTCGAACCGCTACTGCAGATGAAAATGCCTGACGGTCAATATATTCGTTGGACAGACCTGCGTTTGATACGGCGTATGCTTCGTGATTCTGTGCACCGCGCATACAATCCGGAACAGACGCTTCTGCATTGGCATTACGTACGTTCATCCGAAAAAAGAAATATTCTTCCTTACAACGGAACAGCTGATTATATTGTAAATACATCAATGTCGTTCGAAGTTTCGATCTATAGACCGAAGTTGTTAGAGTATTTCAGAGAGTGGGAAAAGAAATATAATGGTGATCCATTACGCGAAGATGCATATATCCGCGCATCGCGTGTAAGGAAAATGCTCGAGGCGATTGAACCGATGGAAGACGATTCAGCGATACCGGGAGATTCGGTTCTGCGCGAATTCATCGGCGGAAGTACATTGAATGTTCATTAATATTTAGTTTTCAGTGTTCTTTTATTGAGGAAAAGTTAAATCCATTATTGGCCCCTGCTGTAATGGATTTTATTATTATTCCGTCACTAAGTTTTTTTGGATACGTCTAAAGTACGGCTATTAAAATCCTGCCCAGAGGATAAATGAAAAATAATTACTACCTACTAGTTTTAATCTTTTTATTTCCATTTCTACTTAATGCGCAAACAAAAATAAACGGAAAGATTTCCGACAAAAATAACAATCCTCTTCCCGGCGCCAACATTTATATCAAAGACAGTTATGACGGCATTACTTCAAAAGAGGACGGAAGTTATTCCTTCAAAACGAATGAGAAGGGAGACGCTGTTCTTGTAGCTAGTTTTGTCGGTTACAAAAAGTATGAGAACAAAGTCAATTTGAAAAAAGGTGAATTGAAAATTGATATCATACTTGAAGAGGAAATAACTCAAATGAGCGCCGTAGTTGTTTCAGCGGGCTCTTTTGAAGCGAGCGATGAAAAGAAAGGTGTAATACTAAGACCCCTTGATGTTTTAACCACCGGATCCGAAGCCGATCTTTACAGCACATTAACAACACTGCCTGGCGCTCAAAAGATTGGAGAAACAGAAGGGCTCTTTGTCCGCGGAGGTTCAGCGGCGGAATCAAAAACAATTGTTGACGAGATGATTGTTCAAAGACCTTTTTTCAGCAGTGTTCCGGATTTGCCATCACGAGGAAGATTTTCGCCAATGCTTTTTAAAGGAACGGTTTTTAGTACCGGTGGATATTCTGCACAATACGGCCAGGCTCTTTCATCAGCACTTATTTTGAAATCACAAGATCTTGCACCGCAAACGATCAGTTCAATTAACCTGATGGTATTCGGACTCGGCGGATCGCATACAGAAAGATGGGAAAATACATCACTCGCATTTGAAGGAATGTATTACAATCTTAGTCCATACAACAATGTTTTTAAGCAAAGAGTAGAATATGATAAATCTCCTGAAGGCATCGAACTTTCTTCTAACTTCCGGCAGAAACTTTTTAAAAACGGCATGCTGAAAGCATATATTTCATATAACAGTTCAGATCTTGGTCTCTACCTTCCGAATTTAGATAATTTTCCTTCCAAAGATCATTACAGCTTGAAATCAAAAAATTATTATTCTAATGTTAGCTACCGCGATATCTGGGGTGATGATTGGAATGTTTTCGTTGGTTCTTCTTATAGTCTTGATCAAGACAGAATGATAATTGCAGGAAATTCAATTTCCTCCGACCAAATGCTGATTCAATCAAAAATAACAGCTAACAAAAAAATTACAGAGAACACTTACATAACTGCCGGTGTGGAAATTCAGAAAACCGATTATGATGATAGCTACAATCAGTATTCATCTCACATGACTGAAATTTTTACCGCGGGATTTGCTGAGACTGATCTTTACTTCACAAATGATCTTGCCGCTAAAATTGGAATCCGCGCAGAGCATTCAAAAATTTTGAACAAGTTCAACATAGCGCCGAGAATTTCTTTTGCATACCGGCTGGGAGCGTTCGATCAAATAAATTTTGCGTTCGGAAGATTTTATCAAACACCCGAAAAAGATATGCTCGTTCAGTACAAAGATTTTAATTACGAGAACGCAGATCATTTCATTGCAAATTATCAATATATCGGTGACGGTCATACATTCCGCATAGAACTTTATTATAAAAATTATCACAATCTGGTGAAAGGTTCTGTTTTTACTTTTCCATACTTTAATGTTCCTCTTGTTCCATTCAGTAATGACGGAAAAGGTTACGCCAAAGGAGTCGATCTTTTCTGGCGCGACAGTAAAACTTTTACGTATTGCGATTACTGGTTATCATATTCTTATCTAGATACAAAAAGGGATTTCAGAAATTATCCGATTATGGCGTACCCGACTTTTGCCTCACCCCATACTTTCTCGGTTGTTTTTAAGAGATGGTTTGAATCGATCGCCGCTTATCTTGCCGTCACCTATACTCACGCATCTGGACGCCCATATTTTAATCCGAACAATTCTCAGTTTCTAGGCGACCGGGCGGGGAGTTACAATAATCTAAGCGCGAACATTAGTTTTATTACGAACTGGTTTAAAAATTATTCTGTAATCTTTTTCTCGATAGACAATCTTCCGGGATTTGCAAATGTTTACGGATACAGATATTCTTCAGATGGAAAGATCAGCAACGCCGTGATTCCGCCAACACTGCGGACATTCTTTCTCGGTGTTTTCATTTCAATGGGTATTTTGAATCAAAATCAATAGAGGAAAAAGAAATGAAAAAGTTATTATCAGTTATTTTACTGGTGGTTTGTATTGTAAAATTAACTTATGCGGATGATACGCGTTACGTAAGCGCAATGAAAAAAAACATGTATCAGATGGATTCGATGAAAACGTTAAGTGATATGGTGGATCTGACAAATTCTTTTCTGCGGATTGGAAATGCTGAAAAGAGTAAATGGCTCCCTTACTATTACGCTTCATACCTTTATGTCATTACAAGTTTTACGGACACAGTGAATTCTAATAAGGACGGGTATCTGGATCAAGCTGAAAATGTTATTGCGCTTGCGGACTCTCTTCAGCCGGACGAATCTGAAATTTATGTTCTGAAAGGTTTCATCTGTCAGGCTAGGCTTCAAATTGATCCGATGAACCGGTATATGAAATACAGTGCCAAAATGAATTCAAGTTTTCAGAAAGCAATTTTGCTGGATCAGACAAATCCCAGGCCGGAATATTTAATGGGAATGACCTTGTATTATACGCCCGAGCAATTCGGCGGCGGAATTAAAGCGGCGAAAACAGTATTTGAAAGTTCGTTGAAAAAATTTAACGAGTTTGTTCCGAAAGACGAGTTGATGCCGGTTTGGGGAAAAAGACAACTTGAGAATTTCATGAAACAAATTCCCCTAGAAAAAAATTGATAGAGAAAAAAGTTTAGATAATATTGCGGTGTCAAATGGAGGCATTATGGATAAGTTTATGCAAGCCGCAATAGAAGAAGCTCAACTGGGGCTGAACGAAGGGGGAATACCAATCGGTTCTGTTATTGTACACAACGGAAAAATAATAGGACGTGGGCACAACCGCAGAGTACAAAAGGAAAGCGCGATTCTTCACGGCGAAATGGACGCACTCGAGAACGCCGGAAGACAGCCGGCTTCCGTTTATAAAGAAAGCGTTTTATATACAACTCTCTCTCCTTGCCCAATGTGCAGCGGGGCTATCATTCTTTATGGAATTCCAAAAGTAATCATTGGTGAAAACAAAACTTTTCTCGGCGAGGAAGAACATCTGAAATCCCGCGGAGTGAATGTGGAAGTTCTTCAAGACCAAACATGCATTAACATGATGACAAGATTCATCGATGAGAAACCAAAATTGTGGAATGAAGACATCGGTGTTTAAAAACAATAGAACGCAGATAAGTAAGATCGATTATGATTCACTATGATCATAAACAATCATAAAAATCCGCGTTCTATTTCTTTAAAGGAAACATAAATGAAAAAATTATTTTATCTGTTCATAACCATCTCGTCGTTAAATTTATTTGCACAGAATAAAACAAAAACGCCATACGATTATGTAAATCCGTTTATCGGCACAGACGATATGGGACACACATATCCCGGTGCGGTTGTTCCGTTCGGATTGGTTCAGCTTAGTCCGGAAACGGATTCTGTTTTGTACAGCAACGGTAAAGGATACGATCCCGATGTTTATAAGTATTGCGCCGGATATCAATATTCGGACAAAACAATTGTCGGCTTCAGCCACACACACATGAACGGAACGGGTCATTCCGATCTCGGAGATTTTTTGATCATGCCTACTATCGGCAAAATAAAATTAAATCCCGGCACAAAAGAAAATCCGGAGAGCGGATACAGATCAAGATTTTCGCATACAACAGAAAAAGCACACCCGGGTTATTACGCCGTCAAATTGGATGACTATAATATAGATGTAGAATTAACTGCAAGCGAGCGCGTTGGATTTCACAAATATAAATTTCCCAAAACAAAAGACGCTCACATAATTCTTGATATGACAGCAGGCATTTATAATTATGACAGAAAAGTTGTTTGGTCGTTCATTCGTGTTGAAAATAAAAATTTGATTACCGGATTCCGCCAAACAAACGGCTGGGCAAGAACGCGCTACGTTTATTTTGCAATGGAATTTTCCAAACCGGTAAAATCTTACGAATTAAGAAATGAGGAACAATCAGTTTACGGCGGATTCTGGCGCAAGTTTAATCAGAATGAAAATTTTCCCGAAAGAGCGGGACATAAAGTAAAGTGCGCATTCAACTTTGAGACGGAAGACGGTGAAGTAATCATGGTGAAGGTAGCATTGTCCGGTGTGAGCACACAAAATGCAATTGAAAATTTAGAAGCGGAAATTCCCGGCTGGGATTTTGAAAAAGTAAAAAATGATGCGAAGATAAAATGGAACAAAGAACTTTCTAAAATTACAATTGATGCAAGCGAAGAGAGAAAAATAAATTTTTACACAGCGATGTATCACAGTTTTCTGAATCCGAATATTTTCTCGGACGTTAACGGCGAATACCGCGGACTCGATCAGAACATCCATAAGTCTAACAAGTTTACTGATTATACAACTTTTTCATTATGGGATACTTACCGGGCGCTTCATCCGCTATATACGATCATACAGCAAAAACGAACAAGCGATATTGTTAATTCGATGCTAGCTCATTACGATCAAAGCGTTCATAAAATTTTACCCGTCTGGTCTCACTGGGCAAATGAAAATTGGTGCATGATCGGTTATCACGCGGTTCCGGTAATTGTGGATGCTTTCATGAAAGACATCGGAGGGTTTGATGTGAATAAAGCATTTGAGGCAGTCACTGCCAGCGCAAATTACGATCTTTACGATGGAATTGGAGCGTACAAAAAATATGGTTATGTGCCGGAAGATTTGAGTTCCAACTCCGCTTCAAAAACTTTGGAATATGCTTTCGATGATTGGACGATCTACAAAATGGCAGATAAGCTCGGCAGGAAAAAGGAAGCTGATGAATTCCTTAAACGCGCTAACAATTACAAAAATATTTATGATAAAGAAACTCATTACCTACGGGCAAAAAAATCCAACGGAACATTTAAATTGCCGTTCGACCCACTGAGTGTTGTGAATCAAGGATACATCGAAGGTAACGCCTGGAATTATTCTTTATATGTTCCGCAAGATGTGAACGGATTTATTCAGTTGATTGGCGGGAAAGAAAAATTAGTTACATGGCTCGATTCTCTTTTTACGTTTGATCTGCCGGAAAAATATTTCGGTGAAAGCGAAGACGTAACCAAAGTCGGAATGATCGGTAATTATGTTCACGGCAACGAACCAAGCCATCATATTCCTTACATGTACAACTTTGCCGGAATGCCTTGGAAAACCCAGGAGCGCATTCATCAAATTGTAAACACAATGTACAAGCCGGAACCTCACGGTCTTTGCGGAAATGACGACTGCGGACAAATGTCGGCATGGTATATTTTCAGCGTAATGGGATTCTATCCAGTTACACCGGGAAGCAATGAGTATGTTATCGGAAGTCCTTGTGTTGATAGAGCAACAATAAATCTGGAGAGCGGAAAGAAATTTAAGATTACGGCGGAAAATCTTTCTGAAAAAAATATCTATATCAAAGAGATTTTTCTTAACGGTAAAAAATTGGAAAGAAGTTTTCTTACACACAAAGAAGTTGTAAACGGCGGAAAGCTGAAGTTTATAATGCAGGATCAACCAACTAAAAATTGGGCAACTTCACAAGATTCATTACCATATTCGATGAATTAGCCGTAATAACCGGTTTAGAATGTAAAAGTTTTGTAAAACCCGCACCAACACAGAGCTAAAACATAGTTAGCGCCAAATATAATTGGTATTTTATCAGCGCGAAAGAAGTAAAATAACCGCCGATAGATAGCAACTACCACGCGATTAAATCCCTTTCGTTACAAAAATTAAAATGAAGCTATAATCATATCTATTTGGAAATATAATGATCAAGTCTTTTGGACATACATTTCACATCCCGGTTCTCGGCGTTGCGTTTTCTGTTGATGCTCCTCTTAAAGTAGCAAGGTACGGAATCTCATCCGTCATGTCGGTGGTTGATGATACATTAATGGAACGACTACGTAAACACTATCTGGAAAAATTAGGAAGACTTTACATTCCAATTGAAGACGGTGAAAAAGATTCACGCGCCAAAAGAATAACCGCATATTTGAACATGGTTAACCAGATGGTTAAGGAACAATTTGATGAATTAAAAAATTCTTCGTTTACCTTTGGAAGTGAGATTACAAAATATTTTGATATGCTTCCCGATTCTTCAGAGCTTAAAATCAAATACAATAAAATGATGATTGAGAACGATGAAAATGCTAAGAGCAAACTACAAAATGAATTGCGCAACAGTATCTATCGCGGTGCAATAGAAGCAAATATTATGACCAAACTGGATAAAGCTAATTATGATTCCGATGGAACGACGCTATCCAATGAATTTAATGATGCGCATGCTGCTCTGCGGGGATTTGCAATGAGCGATCTGGAAAGTTCAATTGTCTTTTCAGCAGGTATGAACCCGAAACTGTACAGCTATATCGAAACTTTTAAAGATTTTTATCCGGATTCAAAATGCAATTTCAAAAAGAAAATAGTAATTAAAGTTAGCGATTACCGCTCCGCTCTTATTCAAGGAAAATTTCTGGCGAAGAAAGGTTTATGGGTTTCCGAATTTAGAATTGAATCCGGTTTAAATTGCGGCGGACATGCTTTTGCAACCGACGGCTTGTTATTAGGACCGATATTAGAAGAATTCAAAAACAGAAAAGATGAATTGATGAATGCATTGAAGGAAATTTATCTACCGGCATTGATCAAAAAAGAGATTTCGATTGATAAAGAAAAACTTAATTACAATGTAACTGTTCAAGGCGGTGTTGGAAAATCAACCGAGCAGGAATTCCTACTACGCTATTACGGCGTTAAATCGGTCGGCTGGGGAAGTCCGTTTTTATTAGTTCCGGAAGTTATGAACGTTGATGATTACACTTTGCAAAGACTTTCTGCAGCAAAAGAAGAGGACTTATATCTTAGCGATATTTCCCCGCTCGGAATTCCTTTCAATAGTCTGCGCAGCAATAGTAAAGACCTTGAAAAATTGAAAAGAGTAGAAAACGGAAAACCGGGAAGTCCTTGTCCAAAGAAATTTTTGGTCTCAAATAAAGATTATTCCGATAAACCATTATGCACGGCTTCCATTACGTTCATCAACAAAAAAATTGCCGATCTTAAAAGCAAAGAATTAGAACCGGAAGAGTATCAAAAGGCGTACGATAAAGTTGTTAACAAAGTTTGTTTATGTGAGGGACTTACTGTAACCGGATTGATCGTAAATAATATTGAAACTCCAAAACAAAGCCGCGCTGTATCCGTTTGCCCGGGACCGAATCTTGCATATTTCTCCAAGATCGTAAAATTGAAAGAAATGGTTGATCATATTTACGGAAGGATTGATTTAATAACTCACCCAAACCGCCCTAATATGTTTGTTAAGGAACTCGATCTTTACATTGATTACCTTCAGAAAAAAATGGAAGAAAATGGAAGTGAGATTTCTGCCAAAGATGAAGAGTTCTATAATTTATTTGCAGCGAATCTTTTTGAAGGAATCAACTACTACAAAAAAATGATTCCGGATATTTTAGAAGAAACTGAAGCGACTAAAGAAAATATTAAAGAAGGATTTGCTATACTGGAACAACGGCTCCTTTCGATTTTTTCTGTTAATGTAGAAATTGATTGATCTAATTATTCTATATAAACTCTCGGCACGCGCGTGTTGATGTTGGTTAGAATTTCGTAAGGAATTGTACCAGCCCAATCTGCAAGTTCTTCAACCGTAATTTTATTTTCACCATCGCTTCCGAATAAAATAACTTCGTCTCCGTTGTACGCAGAATCTTTTTCGATATTAACCACAATCTGATCCATCGAAATTCTTCCAATGACCGGATAACGTTTTCCGCGAAGAAGTACTTCCGCTTTGTGAGACATACTTCTGAAATAGCCGTCACCGTAACCGACCGGAACAGTAACGGATCTTACATCATGATCGCACTGCCATGTTAATCCGTATCCAACCGGATGATTTGCTTTAATAACTTTGAAATAAACTACAAGAGATTTCCATGTTGAAGCCGGTCTTACTTCTACTGAGTGCGGAATTTCCCGAGAAGGATAAACGCCGTAAAGAAGAAGTCCGGGACGCACCATATCGAGATTTGCTTCCGGCATCTGTAGTATAGAGCCGGATTTTGAAATGTGCCGGATCGGTAATTGAAGCGAATGTTTTTCATAAAACCGTAAAACTTCCATAAACCGTTCAAGCTGAAGATGAGTATAGCTCAATTCGAGATTATCAGAATTTGCGAAATGAGAAAAAATTCCTTCCACTTCTAGATTCATACATTTCAACGTTGCTTCAAGAAGTTTTTCCGCAGAATAGTAATGAACTCCAATTCGTTCCAATCCGGTATCAATTTTAAGATGAACTTTCGCTTTTAATTTCATCTGCCCGGCAAGCTCATCTATCTGGTTTAATTTTTCAATTGAAGAAGCTGTAATTGTTAAATCATGTTTTAGAAAATGCGGAATTTGATTTCCCCATATTCCGCCAAGAACAAGAATTGGAATTCTTATACCTTGCTCGCGCAAAAGAATTCCTTCCTCTAGAACTGCAACGCCGATATAATCAGTCCCGAGTTCCTGCATCAATTGAGCAACACGCACCAATCCGTGCCCGTATCCATTTGCCTTAAGGATCGGCATCATCTTAGCCGGCGTAACATGGTTTTTGATTTGATGGAAATTCTCGGATAGAATTTTTAAATCAATCTCAAGCCGGGTTGGACGGATAATCTCTTCGGAGCTAATTGTTGCATGATTTATAGAATTGCTCATCATATTTCAGATTTTGATTAATTCAAAAATAAGTTATTTATTTCATTTAGTTTGTGCAACATACTATTCTTTTTCAGTTGTGTAATTATAGAGAGGTTGATTATTTTCGCATAAAAGCGGTGTGAATCTTAATAAGAATATAACATAATTTAATAAAGGTTAATAAAATGGAAGCAGGCGAACTTAACAGAATACGCGTGCAGCTTGTCAACAGAAGAGAAAGACTATTTAAAGTCGCACAACAACAAAGTTCAAAGATCCATTATCTAGCACTTTTAAAAGAAGTTGATTCAGCGCTCGAAAGAATTGACGGTGGTACTTATGGTTTTTGCGAAGTCTGCAACGATCCGATAGAAGACGATCGATTGGTTGTCAATCCATTGATCTGTGTCTGCCTGGATCATCTGGATGAAAAACAAAAACGTACATTGGAAGAAGACCTCGATCTCGCGCAGAAAATTCAAAAAGCAATGCTTCCATCAAAAAATTTATCGGCGGAAAGCTGGGATATTCATTTTCATTATGAACCGGCAGGAGCGGTCAGCGGAGATTATTGCGACATAATTCTTGACTGCAACAGTACATACTTTATTCTTGGCGATGTATCGGGCAAAGGAATCGCAGCTTCAATGTTGATGTCGCATATACGTGCATTGTTTCATAGTCTCATTCCGCAGAAATTCGGCATCGATCAGCTTGTCGCAAAGATCAACCGTTTTACATGTGAAAGTAATCCGTCTTCTCATTATATAACTCTCTTATGTGTCAAAGCGGAAAAAGACGGAAGAATTGAAGTTTGTAATGCCGGTCATTTGCCGCCATTGTTGATGAAACGGAACGAACAGTCAATGATTGATTCAACAGGAATACCCATTGGATTATTCTGCGATGCGGAATATTCCGTTAACACTGCCGTATTGAACAGAGATGATATTATGTTTCTTTATACGGACGGATTAACAGAATCTTTTTGCAATGATGAAGAATACGGTATAAATAGGTTGTCGAAAATTGTATTGGAAAATCATAATCTCTCCCCAAAAGAAATGACGAAAGAAATTCTAATTGATCTAAACAAGTTTATCGGGGGTAATCCGAAAAGAGATGATCTGACGGTAATGGCAATTAAAAAACTCTGATTTACACTTAGCTTCCTCGATAATTCAGCCGGCGATTCTATATTAGATGATTGAATTTGCTATTTTCACTCCTGTCGTTTTTATTAATTCTCATTTATAACGAGTCAATATGAAAATTCTATTTATCGGCGGAACCGGAGTTATCAGTTCATCATGTTCTCAACTGTGTATCGAAAAAGGATTTGATCTGTATCTTTTAAACAGAGGTGTATCATTAAGAAAACCCGCTGCGGGTGCAAAAATTATAAACGCAGATATTAGAGATACCCGTGCAGTCAAATCTGCGCTGGGCAACGAGAATTTTGATGTGGTTGTTGACTGGATTGCCTACAACGAGGAACATGTTAGAAACGACTATGAATTATTCAGAGATAAAACGAAACAGTATATTTTTATAAGTTCTGCTTCGGCTTATAACAAACCTCCCTTGAAACTTCCAATTACAGAAGAAGCGCCGCTACACAATCCGTTCTGGAGTTATTCACAAAAAAAAATTGAATGTGAAAATTATCTGATGAAAATTTTTCACGAAAATAATTTTCCGATTACAATTTGCAGACCTTCACACACATATGATAAAACAAAAATTTCATTGTACGGCGGTAATACAACTTTAAACCGGTTGAAGCTAGGCAAACAGATCATTATTCACAAAGACGGAAATACTTTGTGGACACTTACAAATGCAAGGGACTTTGCAAAAGGATTTGTTGGACTTCTAGGCAATCCAAAAACAATTGGAGAAGCCTATCATATAACATCCGATGAAGTACTGACTTGGAACAAGATCGCGGAAATAATAGCAGAAGAAGCCGGTTGTGATTTGAATGTCGCTTATTTGCCGGACGATTTTATTTCAAAGTATGATGCCGAGTGGGGTTATAATTTATTCGGCGATAAAGGATACGACACTGTTTTTGATAACTCCAAGATCAAAAGGATTGTTCCGGATTTCAAAGCGACGATACCATATTCCGAAGGTGTGAAAGAAATTATTGATTTTTTTTCGCATGAAGAAAATCAAATTGTAAATCACGAGCTGGATAATTTGATGGACAAAATGATTGACGAATATAAACCGGTTCGCAGCTAAAAAATATTTACAATTTTGTTAGGAGTAACGAGTGAAAAAATATAAAGCAGTTCTTTTTCTAATTATCATCACACAATTCTGTTTTAATCTTTATGCTCAACACCAATCCGCAACGGATGTAAATAAATTGTTGGCTCAATTAACCGATGGTAATAAGCGCTTTGTAGAATCGAAATCGAGTCATCCAAATCAATCAACGGCAAGAATAAAAGAAACATCAAAAGGACAGAATCCTTATGCTGTAGTACTTACTTGTTCGGATTCGCGCGTTCCGCCGGAAATAATTTTTGATCAAGGTCTCGGTGATCTTTTTGTTATTCGCACGGCAGGCAATCTTGTTGATGACATAGGACTTGGCAGTATCGAATATGCGGTTGAACATCTCGGAATTCATTTGATTGTTGTCTTGGGACATGAGCGGTGCGGTGCCGTTGAAGCCGCAGTTAAAGGCGGTGAGGCACCGGGACATATTGAAAGTTTGGTGAAAGCAATTCATCCCGCCGTAGAAAAAGCAAGGAAAGAGAAAGGCGATTTGGTCAATAATTCCGTCATCGCAAACGTTAGATCAATTGTGGAAAAATTAAAATCGAGCGAACCGATTCTGAAAGAATTCGTGTCGGAGAAAAAATTGGAAATTATCGGTGCGCGTTATGATCTTGATGACGGCTCAGTTACGATTATACACTAGATCAGTGAAAGGCTAATATGATGTCTAAAACAAATAAATATTTTCTAATTTTTATTTTTTATTCGGCTACGTTCTGTTTTTCACAATTATCAGCACAGAATCAATCAAAAGAAACCGCTAATTCCTCGGTTACTCTTCATCGGACCGAAACTATAAAATTAACATCGGCAATTAACGGTAATACTTACCCGATCAAGATTGCATTACCCGGAAGTTATTATACTACCGACAAAACATATCCCGTTGTTTATATGCTGGATGCTTATTCTTCGTTCGGAATAGTGACGGAGATGGCGCGACTGCTTGCATCGGACAAAGAATTGCCGGAATTAATTCTGGTTGGAATATCGTCAGAAGGCGGATCGAAGGAATTTATCTATAACCGTTCACGCGATTATACTCCGACAAAAATTCTGGAAGAAAATTTACCGGAGACACTTCGTTCGTTAATTCCCACTTCCGGCGGCGGAGAAAAATTTTTAGAATTTATTAAAAAAGAATTAATTCCGTTCGTTGAGTCGAAATACAGATTCAAACCGGATGATAGAACATTAGCGGGTCATTCTTTGGGCGGTCTCTTTGTTTTCTACTCGTTATTTTATAATCCTGAATTATTTAACAGATTTGTTGCCGTCAGTCCAGCCCTCTTGTGGGATCATAATTATATCCTAAATCAAGAAGAAGAATTTTCTAAAAAAAATAAATCATTAAACGCAGTTGTTTATTCCGCAGTCGGTTCAAAAGAGGACGAAACAATCATTGCCCCGTGGAAACAATTTATATCAAAAATGGAAGAAAAGAATTATACCGGGCTAAATTTAAAAACCGAAATAGCTAAGGATGAAACACATTACACAATAATTCCTTATATAATAACGCATGGGTTAAAATCGGTTTTCAGCGGAGATCAGACTCAAAAGTAAATCTTACCGCGACAGTTAAAAGTCGCAATTGCAAACGGCATTTAGAATTATAAAAACGGAGAAAGTCAGCAGCACATGAATACAATTGAAATCTTTGGATACGCAGGCTCGGTACTGGTTGCGGTTTCTTTAATGATGAGTTCTATTGTAAAACTCAGAATAATAAATTTGATAGGTGCGGTAGTTTTTTCAACATACGGTTTTGTAATCGGCGCGCTGCCGGTTGGTTTTCTTAACGGATTCATCGCCCTGGTTGATATCTACTATATAATAGAAATCTTCTCAACGAAAGAATATTTCCGCGTGCTGGAGGTTCAGCATGATTCGGAGTATCTAAAATATTTTCTCAAATTTCACGAGAGTGATATTAAAAAATTCATTCCAACTTTTTCTTTTCAGCCGGGAGAAGATTGGATCGTTTTATTCGTTCTGAGAGATACTGTCCCGGCGGGACTTGTTTGTGCTGAATACCATGATGAAGATCATCTATTTTTAAATCTGGATTATGCGATTCCGGGCTACCGGGATTTTAAAGTAGGGAAATATGTTTTTCCAAAAATCTTTGAAAGACGAAAAGTGAAAAAAATCTATAGCGAACCCGGAAATAAAAAGCATGAACAATATCTAAAGCGAATGGGATTTGTAAAAACAACTTTGGATTCTAAACCGGTTTATTCACTCGAGAATAAACAAAATTAGTATTTAGGAAAGTATGTCTACGGAAAAAATATTATTGGAGGCCTGTGTTGATTCGATTGAATCGGCAATGGCTGCACAAGAAGGCGGAGCGGATAGAATTGAATTGTGCGCCGATCTTCTGGAAGGAGGCACAACACCTTCTGCCGGAACAATTGATTCGGTTTGCAAAAACGTTAACATTCCAATTATGGTAATGATTAGACCGCGTGGCGGCGATTTTTGTTATTCAGATCTTGAGTTCGAGGAGATGGAACGCGATATAGAATTCATCAAACAATTTAATGTTGCCGGAATTGTTCTTGGAATTTTGCTTGAAGACGGAACAGTTGATAAGGAACGAGCGAACACCTTGATTCAATTAGCACGACCGATGCAAATCACTTTTCACCGAGCATTCGATATGACACGCAATCCGTTAGAAGCTCTTGATGATCTGATTGCTTTAGGAGTAGAAAGAGTATTGACATCAGGGCAAGAATCCAATGTGATTACGGGAATTGAAATGCTGAAAAAGTTAGTTGAAAAAGCCGGAGATAAAATTATAATACTGCCCGGCGGCGGAATTAATGAAAATAATGTAGCTGAAATTATTTCCAGGTGCGGCGCAAAAGAAATTCATGCTTCCGCTAGAGTAAAAAAAGAGAGCCGGATGAAATTCCGTAATTCAAAAACAACAATGAGCGATTCCAAGAATATGCCGGAGTATGAAACTATGGTAACTTCTGCAGCAAGAATCCGCGCAATTAAGGAAAATATTAAATGACAGATAAACAGGATCTACTTCTTTCGTTACAAATTTTGTATGAGGATGACAATTTAATTGCGGTAAATAAATCCGAAGGGATTGCATCAATCGCGGAAAATGATGCAGCCATCGATTCCCTTCACTCGCGTTTAGAAAAACGTTTGGCGCAAAAACTTTTTATTGTACATCGACTTGATAAGGAAGTGAGCGGCATAATCCTTTTCGCTAAAAATTCGGCTACGCATAAATTTTTAAATGATCAATTCGCCGAGAGAAAAGTAAAGAAATATTACACGGCTCTTGTTCTCGGAGTTATTAAAGAAAGCGAAGGCGTAATTAAAAAACCGATTAGAGAATTTGGATCCGGACGAATGGGAATTGACGACAGAAAAGGAAAACCGAGCGAAACGAAATTTCAAGTTGTTGAAAGGTACCGCGACTATACTATGCTTGAATTAAATCCGTCGACAGGTCGCCGTCATCAACTGCGCGTTCATCTCTACAGTATCGGTTATCCAATTGTCGGCGATGTGCGGTACGGAGATAAGATAATCCAGGAAAAATTTTCTCGCATAATGCTTCATGCAAAACGGCTCGAGTTTCTTCTTCCGGAAGGCAAACTAGTTTCAGTAGAAGCACCGCTGCCGGATTCATTCCGGAAGGAATTAAAAGAATTAACGGGAAACGGTTAACAGCGAATATATATGAGTTTGATATGAAAAAATTTTTAGATGAATTTAAAAGTGTGATTGAATCGTCCGAAGCTAAACTGAGAAACATCAGCGATGAAAAAAGCGCTTTAAAATCTTCGCATAATATTTGGTCATCGAAAGAAATTCTCGGTCACCTTGTTGATTCTTCTATTAATAATATGATCCGGTTTGTTAACGGGCAATTTCAAGAAGACCTTATCTTTGCTGGGTATGACCAAAATAAATGGGTTGAAGCGCAGAATTATCAAAACGCGGATTGGAATTTTATAATTGATCTCTGGAAGCAAAATAATCTGCAGATCATACGGATAATAGAAGCGATTCCCAACTATGTTTTCAGCCGCCCGCATGAATTACACAATTATGATGTGATCGCATGGATGGAAGTTCCTAAAGAAGAGCCGTCAAGTCTGGAATATCTTGTGCGGGATTATTTTGATCATATGAAGCATCATTTGAATGTTATATTTAAAAAGAATTCGATCGACGAAAATTAATTCAGCTTTGATTAAGAAATTTAGATTTTGGAGAGAATAAATGAAATCACTGAAAGAGGCAGGACAAGAACATTTAAGCTGGACACAGCCAAAAGCCACTCATCAATCATTTGAACTGCGCATAAAAGATGATCTCTTTGGAACATTAATATTCCCGAAATCGGTCGGCTCGCTAGCAGAAGCCGAGACCTTCGAAGGAAAATGGACTTTTAAACGGGTCGGGTTTTTCAGTACAAGAATAACGGTTAGAAAGAGCGGAGAAGAAATCGATATTGCTGCGTTCAAACCAAATCTTATGGCTACAACCGGAATTTTGGAATTTTCAAACGGAAAAAAATATCACTGGCACTCGGCAAATTTTTGGGAAACTAAATTTGAGTTCAAAGACGGAGAAGGAGAAACGGTGGTTACATTCCGTTCCGGCGTGGATGAGCCGAAATTAAAAGACTGGTTCAAAACACAGGCACGCGTTGAAATTGCCGAGCACAAAAATGATCTTCCCGAACTTTCAATCATTCTTCTGCTTGGATGGTATTTGATTATTGTTCTTCAGATGGATTCATCGGCCGGTGCGGTCGTAGCGGTGGCATCTTAAAGCTTATACTCAATTCCGGGATTTTTAACCGGCCTTCCGCTTGTGTCTAGAATATTTAAAATAATTCTGTCTGTTATGTTATAATTATTTTTTAAAAAAGTTTTAAGCGGGGATAGATCAAATTTTATTTCTTTTGTGACGTAAGCTTCGCACATATCTCCATCCGCAAAGTGGGACAAATTAATTGTAACCTGTGCGGGATTTGATTTTGCAATTTCCTTCTGCGCGAACAATTCGATAATATGCTCTCTGCATCCGCCGCTGTATCCTACAGAAAAATTCAAAAGATCATTTGCGAGTGTAACATTCGATACATTCAACATGTCTCTTCTTATCATGCCGGAATAATTCGCATCAATCAACTGAACCGGACGTATATAATTTCCTCCGACTTTTGTAACCCTCAATTCTATATTATAATCTTCCTGCCTAATCCGAAGACTTGTCCGCTGCGCCGGCATTAGATTTACAAGCTGAATCATATAACCGCCGGTTATAATTTCACGCGGCTCAAGCCCGGTATGAAGAGAATATTTTTTTGAAGAATTATTCGAAGATACATTCAAATTAACTTCACCGTCTCCGGCCCAGATGCAGACAGCATCTATCGGGCACCGGGAATCCGCCGTAACACCGTCAAATCTAATTTTGATCGAATCATTTAAAGCGATTTCCTCTTTGTACCGTAGGGGAATGACCAAAGATTCATTACCGAGTCTAAAACCAATTAACTCCGGATATAAGAGTCCCGAGTCTTGAGTGCAGCCTGATAAAAAAAAGAAGAAAAAAAATATTGTTAATCGGGTAATCAACTTCATGGATGTAGCCAAAAGTTCAGCGGAAAAATTAGCAATTGCTAAATTAAAAGAAAGGATAAAATTAAGTCTCGTTCGTCGCGGTAAAATACCCAATAGCACACGGATGACACGGATTAAAAGGATTTACACGGATCCGCTTGAACAATATTCATCTGTGTGCTGTTGTTATCTTCAAGCGTCAATTGTTTTGTTTTGAATTCAACTCATCAAATGTTTTTTCAAGATTCATTTTGCGCGCGCCTGCCCATCGCTCTTTAAGTCCTCCGAAACCGGGAATTTCACTTGCCGATGCGATCTGCTCTTTTGTCTTTCCGTTCTTTATTTCTCTCGAAACAAAATCAACAAGCGCAGACATATAATCTTTCATTGCTATCACATCGTCGATCGTACCGGTGACCAGATCATCCGACGCACCGTGACCGAATATGAAAACTGTTCCTTTTGTGTAATAATCGATTACCCGCTCAAGTACCGTAGACCAGTTGGCAACGGAACCGCCGCCGTTCGAATCGATTACCGGAAAAATTCTATTGAATACAAGATCGCCAACATGCGCAACATTTGCGTTCTGAAAATGAATTACGGAATCTCCGCCCGTATGCGCTGCGCCGAAATATTTTGCCGAGACGGTCTCTTTGCCCATCTCTTGATTCCACTCTTTCTTAAAAGTAAAATTGGGGTACGCCTGCGGTTTTGCCGGATCGTTCCCGTATGCTTTTTCCTGGAGCGCTTTGGAGTTCTCGTGAGCGATTATTCTCCCGGCAAAATCTTTTAAATAAATGTTGCCGCTTGTATGATCCCCGTGATGATGTGTGTTAAAGACGAGATCGAGCTTGCGAGAAGTTTTCTTTTGCAGACCTGCAAGCATATTTTTAGCCGTGTCCGGATATTGAGTGTCAATCACAACAAAAGCGTCATCGGTTACAAGCCAGCCGATCGTTCCGCCACGTTCTGTGTAGATGCCCAGGTTGTCGCGCAGATTTTTAAAGTTTCCGGTTGACTGCTGAAACATTTTTCCGAAATTCTTTGTGCCGGGCAGCATCAAACCACCGGCGATTAACGAGGAAGCCTTTAGGAATTCTTTTCTTGTCAAATTCATGATTGCCTCTTTTTCTTTTGGCTTTAATGATCGGTCATAATTTACAACAAAACTTAAATCGTACGCAAGAAGTTCAAATGCGAGGAACGGTTATAAAAGGTGCTTTGGGTAAATCTATTAGACGAAAATTATTATTCAATCTCTTTCTCTATTACCGGCGGTTTAACTTTTGGCGCGGGGACTTCACACGATCCGCCCGGACATGTATTAAAGATTCCGGTAAACAACGGAATGATTCCAATGAACCACCATCCGGCTTGAGAAATTAATCCGGCCATAATAATTACTGCGCCAATACCAATTCTTATTTTCCTGCTCTTATCCATAAAACAAACCTTTCGATGTATAATTGAAAAAATCTTCGAACCGCTTTGTGCCTTTGAGTCTTAGTGGCAACAAGAGGCGTTGTTCTGTAAGTAAATTTTTATGCCGCGAAGACACCAAGTCTCTAAGAAAGATCTAAAAAATTTTAAAACAACTTGTTGCAGTGCATCTTCAGTTTGCAGAAACCAGGTTCAGTTCTTTCTTAATATTATTAATATACTCGGAAGAACTTAATGCGGCGATCGTTCCGTCGGCAACAGCAGTTGTAACCTGTCTATATCTTTTTGCAATCGAATCACCTGCGGCATAAACACCCGCAATGTTAGTTCCCATATTCTTATCAACAATAATTTCACCGTAATTATTGAGAGCTATTTTATCCCCGATCTTTTCCGTATTCGGAACGTAACCGATAAAAATGAAAACACCATCAACACTCATCTCTATAATTTTTAGTGTTGCCTGATTCTGTATGCGTACTTTCTTCAGACTTTCATCACCTGCAAATTCAATGATCTTGGATTCCATAATGAAATTGATCTTTGAATTATTCTTTGCTTCTTCAACGTAGTGTTCAAGCGCCTGGAAATTATCAAATTGATGAACAATGGTTACTTTTGACGCGTATTTTGTAAGAGAGACGGCTTCTTCCAAAGCGGAGTTTCCGCCGCCTACTACAATAATTTCTTTATCTTGAAAAAAATCTCCGTCGCAAGTGGCGCAGTAGGAAATTCCTTTTCCTTTAAATTGTTCTTCACCCGGAACACCGAGAGTTCTTGATTTTCCACCGGTCGCCAGAATGATCGAGTGAGCCGTATAAACTTCTTTGTTATTTACTTCGACGGATTTTATTTCGCCTTCAAGATCAAGTTTTGTGATTTTGATATTAGACTTGATAACACAGCCGAATTTTTGCGCTTGAGTTTTCATATTACGCGCAAGCTGATACCCGCTGATACTTTCAACACCGGGATAATTCGCGATCTCGTGTGTCAGAACCATCTGCCCGCCTACAGCTCCTTCGTTAAGGATAAGAGTGCTTACTTTTGCGCGTGATAAATAAATTCCGGCGGTTAAACCAGCGGCACCCGCGCCGATTACAATTACATCAAAATGATTTTCCAATTTTACCTCTAAATGAAAAAAGCTATATCAAAACAATTTTTCTGTCACACCGAGCGGAGTCGAGGTGTGATTCGGTTATCCCATTTCTCGTCTTCGCTCGAAATGACTTTCATGATTTTTGAGTTAACCTTGCAATTATTTACTTACCAAATTTTTCGTCAAGTATTGTAGTTACTTGTTCTTTGCTTTGAATACTGCTTGTTGCTTTTACAACTTTTCCATTCTTATAATAGATAACAAAAGGAATTCCTTGAAAGCCGCGTACTTCCGGCAGATTGCGTATTACTTTAGCGTCGGCTGTGTCGAATTCCATGTCGGCAAATTTCACATTTTTATATTCGCCTTCAAGATCTTCCATTACTTCGTAGACGGGAATGCACATCGGTCCCATTCTTCCGCAGCAGATCATTACGTTTTCATTCTCTTGTAAAAGTTTTGAGTGTTCCTGTTCGGAAAGAACATGTGTAAGATTTGTATTAAGCATTTTTTTCTCCTTGTTAATAATTTCTTCTGAGTATTTGATGATATTAAACGGGGAACGATTCAAGCCAGTTTTTTTTATTTCCTATCTCCAACTTGCCTTGAAAATCTTTACGTATGTATGAAGTAACTGCATTTGAATTCGACTTCACTGACGAATACTTCGACTCAAAGATCTGTTCGAAATATTTTTTCTGATGAATAACCTAATTTTTAATTGAAATGCTTGAAATTTTTTTTGGCATGATCTTTACCATATGAGAGCCGTAGCAATAATTTAATAACAATATAAAAGGAGAAGTAAAATGAAACGCACGGCATTATTAACAATCGTAGTAATTTTTTCAATTCTTTTCTTGGCATCAACAGCAAATGCACAAACAACAGGTAACGGTCAGGGCAAGGGTGTAAAGACTAATTGGGTTGATGCAAACGGCGACGGTATCTGCGATAAAGTCGGTACGTCACTCCAAGGTGCTAACCGATCCGGCAAGGGTTACGGAAAGAAGGACGGAACCGGAAATCCACTTCGACCACAAGATGGAACCGGCTTCGGTGCAAAAAGCGGAAATTTAAGCGGCACCGGCGTGTGTGATGGCTCAGGTCCAAAGGGATCTGCGGCACGCAGAGGCGGTAAATAAATAATTAACCCGGCTGGTTATGAAGAAGGCATGATGACACATGCCTTCTTTTTTTTATGAATAAACTCTAAATATTATTTAAGATAACAAGGTCTTGATGATCCACGATATTTTGAGTATGTTTTAATCGGCTACAAACATATCACAATTAAGTTGGAGGAGAAAAATGAATAAGAAAATTTTATTCCTCGCTTTCTTGCTGTTGTCTAGTTCAACCTCGCTTTATTCTCAAACAGCACTCGGTTCACTAAAGTATGATGATTTTAAGAAACCGGAGTTTTGCGGAACATCATGCCACACTGATTTTTACCAGCAGTGGAAACAAGCAATGATGTCTCAAGCATACACTCACGAATGGGATGAAATTGAGTATTTCAAATTAGCCGTTCCTCATGCCGAAAAGGATTCTAAAGTTGCGGAAGTAAAAGCCGGATGCAACGGCTGCCACACTCCAATTGCATTTACATCAGGCGATGTTCCGCCCCCGCTTCCAAATAATAATTCCAGAGCTAATGAATCTGTATCGTGCGAAGTGTGTCATAGTATTACAGGATTCAGCGGAGATACACCGTTTAATTTTAATTACATTATGAAGCCCGGCAGAACAAAATTTGCATCCCGCATCCCCGATATTAAATCTCCGGCTCATGAAATTGAAATTAACCCGATAATGAAAACCGGTGACTTCTGTGGAATTTGTCATAATGAAAAAGATCCTTACGGTCTATGGGTTAAATCCACTCATCTAGAATGGAAAGAGGGACCGTATTTCAAAGAGGGAGTTCAGTGTCAGGATTGTCACATGACAAAGACTGAATTTAAAACTGCTTCGATGGGAACGAAATATCAAGATGCAAAGCTGCATCTGTTTCATGGCGCGCACGATCCCGGTAAAGTTAAAGGCGTGATTGAATTAAGAATTCATCCCGATGTTCGCGAAGTTGAACCGGGCGGAGTTGTTAAATTTACCGTTGCGCTTTTCAATCAAAAAACGGGACACAAATTTCCCACCGGTTCCGTTGAAGATAGAATTGTTTGGATGCACGTTGAGGCGGTTGACGAAAAGGGAAATGTCTATCATCTTCCCGTTGATAAAAAAGGTTTTGAAGGAGAAGAGTATTTAATCGGTGCGGATGTACTTGCTTACCAGGATATGGGGATAGCGCTTAACGATCCGAATTTCAAAGGCGTTCAACGCGATGGAATTCCGATTGGTGATAGAATTTTTAGAAAACCATATTTTGACCCGCAAGGAAGAATGACAATTCAGCAATGGAACACAGCATCTCAAGGTGTGGACTATAGAATTGGTCCGAGAGAAACAAAGACGGAAACGCTCACTTTCAAAGTTCCGGATAAAATTGCACCCGGTAAATTAAAAGTAACAGCCACGCTTAATTATCAATTGCTGGTTAAGCCCGTGGCGGATTTTCTCGGCGTTCCGGCGAGCGAATCTCAAATTCTAAAAGTTAACGAGCATTCAACCGAAATTACAATTTTACCATAACGAGGTTGCTATGAAAAAATTAATTTCTTTCTTGCTCATGCTCATATTCTTGCTCTTGATCTTTCAAGAAAGTTCTAATGCAATTCCCGCGTTCGCACGCAAATACAGTATGAGCTGCCAGACTTGTCATTCACCTTTCCCAAAATTAAAACCATACGGAGATGAATTTGCGCGCAACGGATTTACTTTGGCAGATAAAGATGCACCCCGTTACTTTTTGGATACCGGAGACGAAAGACTCTCGTTGATTAGAGAGCTTCCTTTAGCAATAAGATTGGAAGGATATATGACTTACAATCTTGAACAATCCGAAAAACTCGATTTCAGTGCGCCATATATTTTAAAATTTCTCTCCGGCGGCGCTCTTACAAGCAATATCTCATACTACTTTTATTTTTTCTTTAGCGAAAAGGGAGAAATAGTTGGTGTTGAAGATGCGTTCCTAATGTTTAACAATCTTTTCGATGAAGATCTCGATCTATACGTCGGACAATTTCAAGTTTCCGATCCGCTCTTCAAGCGGGAGCTTAGACTTACATTTGAAGATTATCATATCTACGGTGCAAAGCCGGGCTACGCAAAAGCAGATCTTGTTTACGATCGCGGAGTAATGGTTACTTACAACACGAAAACGGAAACCAGTCTTACTCTTGAGATTCTAAATGGAAATGGAATTGGTAAAGCGAATAACTTTAACATCTTTGATGACGACAAATACAAAAACTTTTTTGGCAGGATTTCACAAAATGTTGCGGAAGGAATTAGAGTAGGCGCATTCGGATATTTCGGAAAAGAAGATCTTGAAGATAATTTCAGCCGCAAATTCACAAATAGTTTTTCTATGTGGGGACCGGATGTAACTCTGAACTTAAAAGATAAATTGGAGTTTAATTTTCAATACGCACAGAGAAAAGATAATAAAGCAGATTTCTTTTCTAATGAAACCAATACAAAAGGATTATTCGGTGAGCTTATTTACACTCCTAATGGAGATGAAAGCAAATGGTACGGAGTTGCATTATACAATTGGGTAGATTCTGATGATAAAGCGCTTAACTATAAAGCAGGCACACTTAGTTTAGGTTATCTTTTAAGAAGGAACATCCGGCTTGTAAGCGAATACACTTACAACTTCGATAAGGAATATGGTCAGATGGGGATTGGAGTTCTTTCTGCCTTTTAGGAACTAAAGAAAAAGTAAAAGCTGCCGCAGATAAATTCTGCGGCAGCGTCTTTCTAATTATTATGTCCGCATTGATGGCCGTCGTCATGAGTATGACTTTCGTGTTGACGGCATGATTCACCCGAATCAACAAGTTCTCCCTTAACAAATTCTTTGACAAGTTCATTTACATCACCGCCGCATCCTCTAACAACATCTATTCCACTTTGATTTAGAACATTAACGGCACCGCCTCCTATATTGCCGGCCAGCATAATGCTGACGCCCATTTCCTGAAGAACAGATGCAATGTTTGATTTACATCCGCAGCCTTGCGGCGATTCTACAATCTGAGAGTTTTTAATTTCCCCATCTTCAACGGAGAACACAGTAAAAAATTCGCAATGTCCGAAGTGAGCATCAACCTGGTTTTCTTGTGTGGTGGGTACTGCAAACTTCATTTTATTTCTCCTTATTTATTTTTTTGCACTTATGGCAAGTTTCGTTTTTGTCCGATGGAACATTTTTTCTTGGTGAACCGCAATTTTTGCACTTAACCGCGCGCTTTTCTTTTAACTTTTCCGGGAACTCATTTCCTATTTTAATCGCCTTGCCGTTTAGAATTGCATCAACAACTTTATTCCTAGCGCTTTCAACTATACGGCCAAATGTTGAGCGGGATATTGTCATCTTTGCGGCTGCCTGTTCGTGCGAGTGCGCCAGATAGTCTGCCAAACGAAGTGATTCCAGTTCGTCGATTTCGAGAATTACTTCTTCCAGTTCTGATAAAGGAATTGACTGCGGCTTATAATAGTAAGCGGTTGGATTGCATTTAACGGTTCTATGTTTTTTGTTTCTCGGCATAATATTTATAATGAGCATATGCTCATAACAAACTTATGGCTTAATTTGTTATTAGTCAACTACGATTGCCGGGGCGGGATATACGTAATGGGATTAATTATTAATTCTTTCCAACCGCGATCTCAAATGCCGCTCGCTGATTCCAAGTATTCGTGCTGCGGCGCTTTTGTTGCCGTTTGTTCTAGTTAATGCTTCCTGAATCATTGTTCGTTCATACGATTTAATTTTTTCTTCATATCCGTCGTCAAAATTGTAAGGATCCATTTTTTTATCAATCTCTTTGATGTTTGTAAGTATTGGCAAATCTTCTATCGCGATGAATTCATTTCTCGTCAAAACTACGGCGCGTTCAATTATGTTTTCAAGTTCGCGTACATTGCCGGGAAAATTATATTTCATCAATTGGTCCAATGCTTCCCGGCTGATTCCTTTTATCTCTTTCTGATTTTCTTTTGCATAT
Organism: Ignavibacteriales bacterium; assembly: GCA_026390795.1. Classification (NCBI taxonomy): domain Bacteria; kingdom Pseudomonadati; phylum Ignavibacteriota; class Ignavibacteria; order Ignavibacteriales; species Ignavibacteriales bacterium. Next base: position 1,231,610 of record JAPLFG010000003.1, on the reverse strand, counting down.
TTCTTTATAAAATGATCTGCCAAAACGGGAACATCTTCCTTACGCTGACGAAGAGACGGAAGAACAATCTCAACAACGTTTAATCTATAGAATAGATCTTCTCTGAACTCTCCGTTCTTTATCATCTCTTCTAAATTTCTATGAGTAGCCGCAATTATTCTTACATCTGTGTGAATTAAATTACTGCTGCCGATTTTTTGTACATCTCCGAATTGAATGACTCTAAGAAGCTTTACTTGTACAGATAACGGAACATCTCCTACTTCATCAATAAAAATTGTTCCGCCGTTTGCTTCTTCAAATCTGCCGATTCTTTGATTTGTAGCGCCGGTAAAAGATCCTTTCTCGTGTCCGAACAATTCGCTTTCGAGCAAATTTTCGGAAAGCGAAGCTACATTTACAGTTATAAACGGTTTATCTTTCCTCGGACTGGTAAAATGAATTGCTTTAGCGATCAATTCTTTTCCGGTTCCACTTTCGCCTCTTATTAATACGGTTGCCTTGGAATTCGCAACTCTTCCGGCAGTGTTTAATACGGCTTCCATCAAATTGCTTTGAGAAATGATCTGTTCAAACCGGAATTTATCTTGAAGCTGCTCTCTTAATAATTTATTCTCGCCGATCAGCAGTTTTCTTTCTTTAATCTTTCCAAGAATATTTTCCAATTCATCCAAATCGATCGGTTTGGTCAAATAATCAAACGCGCCTTCTTTCATAAGGTTTACGGCGCTTTCAATAGTTCCGAAGGCGGTCATCACAACAATGTCAATCTCAGTATTTAGTCCTTTCATTTTTTGAAGAACTTGCAAACCGTTCCAGCCGGGCATATTAAAATCAGTCAGTACAATATCGACCAAATTTGATCCGGCGATTCTATACCCATCTTCTCCGTTACTCGCTGTATAAATAATAAACCCGCGCTTAGTTAAAAAACTTTTTAAGGATTGTAGCTGAGATTCTTCATCATCAATAACTAAAATTGAAAAGCTATTCATTCTTTCCTCTTATGAATAATACTTCGGTAAAACAATTGTAAAAACAGTTCCATTTTTCTGTTCACTTTGTACAGAGAGCAATCCATTGTGTTCGGAAATTATTTTCTGAACAATGCTAAGCCCGATTCCGCTTCCTTTTGATTTTGTTGTGAAGTAAAGATTAAAAATCCGTTTCAGATCATCGGATGAAATTCCTTTTCCGTTATCCGCGAACTTAATTTCGACTTGATTATTCTTCAGTTCTGTAACATCAATATTTATTTCTCCTTTCTCGGCAACCGCATCAATGGAATTTTCAAATAAATTTATGAATACTTGCGTCATCTGTGTTTTATCCCAGAGAACACTGCCGTCATAACCTAGACTAATATTCAGTTTGATTTTTTTCTGTGCTAAGAGCGGCTGATACTGTTTCTCTAACTGATCAAATAATTCATTTATAAAAAAATCAGTTGCATTAATCGGCTGGGGCTTAGCAAATTTCAAGAAGCTCTCTATTGTCTCGTTTATCCTCCTCACTTCTTTATAGACAACTTGAGTCAGACTTTTAAATTCATCTTCATTCTCTTTCGGAGCGAAGTCTTTTCCTAACTGTTGAGCAATGGTACCAATAGAATTCAAAGGATTTCTAATTTCATGGGCAACCGAGGAAGCTAACTCGCCCATTGCCACAAGCCGTTCACTTCTTTCAATTTGTTTCTCAAGCAATTTCAATTCGGTTAAATCTCTTAACACCAATATTGTTCTGTTCTCTTTGTTCTCATCATAGAAGTCGCTCATTGAGACTAAAAATACTTTTTCCTTTCCAGCAATATTACACTCGATTTCTTCTATTGAGGAAGTTGAATGCAAAATCTTTTCACACTTACTGCCTGCAAAAAAAGAAAAGAACTCTTTTCCTTTTGATTTTCCTTCATCAATACCAAGAAGGATTTCACCGGCTTTATTAATGGTCTGGATCTTCTTACTTGAATCTAAGACAATAATTCCATCACTTACATTATCTATTATGCGGCTCGAGTAGGATTCAATTGCGGTAAATCTTTTTGAAAGCAGATCGAAGTTTTGTCTTACAAAGATCAACGTCATGGTTACAAATCCAAAAATAAAAAGAACGATTCCTATAAAGATAACTCTTCTTGTTAACCGCTCATTTATTTTATTCAGCGGTTCCATCGAAATCCCCAGCCGGAATATTCCAATTGTTTTGTTGTTATACACGAATGGATGCAACGCTTCAAAAACTTCTAGCGAACCTATTTTTGCAATGCGCCATTTATATGAATTTTCTGAGAGAGTTTTTTTTAATACTTCTGAAGAATCAATTGCTTCTAAATTTTGAACTTCACCGGAACCTGCAATTATTCCTTTTTCATCTTGCAATGCCGCATATACAATTTGTGAATTCTCGGTTACTTTTTTCAGCAGAATACCAAAACCAACTTGTTTTCTAAATTTTAACAGATCTTCAGCGTCAACATTAAGCACAATTGCACCGCCGTCTTTTGTTGATACTGCAACCGCAAATCTTTGTCCTTCTTGAAACCGAGCAGACTTAATGCCGATAATAAGTGTATCGGCTTCACCATTCAAAATTGGTTCAATATACTTTATAGGATTTTCCTTTTCGGGTAAGTCGGAATGAATTTCTCTATGGCTGGTAAATCTTTTAATTCCATTCCTATCAAAAATGTTTATCCGGTAAATCTGATTATTCTTTGTAATATTTTCTAAAAGGGAATTGTTAACTAAACCGTTTTCATACATCATTCGGATCATTACGGCATTACTCAGCAGCTTTTGTTTTAATTCATTTTCTATTTTCTCGTATGAGAGGAGAGCAATGTTGGATGAGGCAAGAAGAGTTTCGAGCAAGGAATGTCCTTGTTTTTCCATCAACTCCAGCATCTCGCTTTTGCTTTGGTTCAATTCGATAAGACTGGAAGAGATGACAATTACGGCGGTTACAAAGAAAATTAAGATCAGACTTTTCGTTTGGACAAAAAAATTCTTAAAAACCTTCACTTCAATCCTCAATCTATAAATTCAATTTACTGAAAAATTCATCAATAATAAGAAGCGAAGCTTTGCAAATGGATTCAGCTATATTTGATTTAACGGCTTTAAAATTGAAACCCCAGATTTAGACTAAGTGAATTGTTTTTATAATTGAATGGAACGCTGTTCGATTTGTTATCAATGAGTTGATAGTTTAGCCCTATCGATAGATTGGTGTCATTTAAGAATCCCAAAGGAATACTTTTCTTGATTGAAAAGTTAAAAATATTTTGAGTGTCATTTCGCATTACACCGGTATCGTAATTGTAAAGAACGTCATAGATTCCTTGAGAAGGATAGTGTTTTTGATTCAAATATAATCCAGATTTTAATTCTAAGTCATCGAAAAATATCTGAGTGAGTTCAACAGAAAGATTGTTGCCCTCATAATTTACCGGATCATCAAACATTTCGGATTCATCACCGTAGATCATATTCAGATCTTTCACAAAGGCGCCGAATCCATTCAGAATACTTCGGTTCGTAAATTGTACTGCCAGCCCGGTTGTTGGTGTAATCGATTGAGCGATTCTTCCGAAGGAAACCAACTGTGTAATTGATGAAACATTCTTATCTATATAAGTATCTGTTATTAGTGTGTTGTTCTCATCAAGATAAGTATATGTGCCTGATTGTACGGGGTTAAGATATTTTTTGTAATTAAATGAACCGCCGGTTATAAGCGTTGTTCCGCTCTCAAAACCATGGTTTATATTCAAACCCAAACTTCCTTTGTAATTATCCATTATACTTATATTCTTATACTTGGTAAGACTTAGATTCGGAGACAAAGTAAAGTGAAAATCTTTCAAACTGAATTGGTGACGATAATACGCAGTGATATTCGAGTAATCATAGTATGTATAAATATCTTTGTTCAATCCTTGCTCTGCATAAATACCTAAAGCGGAGTTTTCATAGTCTTTCCATGCGGCAATTTGATGCCAATAAAAATTTCTTTCGGGTACAACATCAAAATTCAGGTAACTTCCGTAATAACCAACGGAAAAATCTCCAATATGGTTTTCTAATCCGAAATCTACTGATGAGAGAAATGTTTTTGTTGCAAGCTGAGTGCGGAAAGGATTGTCATTATATTCTTGATCTGTGGATAATTTAAAACTCCACTGAGCAGTGCTAATTGAGAAGATTGAAAATAATGTGATGAAAAAAATAATTACTTTGCTGCTTACAAGTTGATACATTTATAACCTCAAAAAAAATGGGACTCCAAAGAGTCCCGGTTAACTGATTTTTCGATTTTACTACATACTACTTTCCGCCTCTATGTCCGCGTCCGTTTGTTCCATGAGTTCCTGTAGAAGTTCCAGTTCCAACCCCATTACCGGTTCCGTTTTTAGGACCAACGCCATTATTGCCGGTGCCATTGCCGGGACCGTATCCGCCCTTACCGTTTTTCCCGCCGCGTTTACCTTTGCCTGCATTGTCGTTAATTCCGTCACCATTCAAATCAACAAATTTATTTTTCTGAAGTTTTGGACCTTTATAATCCGGATCAACTCCATTTGGAATTCCATCTCCGTCATGGTCGGGCGCGTTATCGTTGTAACCGTCTCCGTTTTTATCCACGAATCCCTTGCCATGTTGAGCCGGAGGATTTGGGTTTTGTGTTTGTGCGTAGATGTTTGAATATGCAATTAGAATTGCGAAGAGAGCCACCAGTGATACGAACTTTTTCATTTTAAACTCCTGGGTTAATGTAAATATTGTATTGTTTCAAATAACATAAGTAAAAAAACGTGCCAGGAAGAATTTGTATGAATTTAATAAAATTTTATACGAATTTTCTAAGAGAGGATTTAACATTCAACCAAAGAGTCGCACTATTCGTCCAGCGGGTCGAATTTGCTTCTAAGATTAATATTTATGTAAGACTAGACCAATTTCATCATACAATTAATTTTGAAAAGGAGTCGGTATGAAAAAAATGATCTTTACTTCAATTATTTTTCTAATTGTTGTAAATATTTCTTTTTCACAAAGCAAAGAAACTCAATCATCAAAAAAGCAATATCTCTATCTTCTACGTCTCGACAAAACTATGCTTGATACCGCCGCTTGGACACCGGAAAAAAATAAAATTGTACAGGAGCACTTTGCGAATCTGCAAAAAATGCTCTCCGATGGAACTTTAATTCTAGCCGGAAGAACACAAAATGCTCTCGATAAAACATTTGGAATTGTTATTTATGAAGCAGATTCGTTTGAAGAAGCAAAAACAATAGCAGAGAATGACCCCGCCGTTAAAGCTAAAATAATGACGGTTGAGGTTTTCCCTTATGGCGTAGCGTTGATGAGAACCGAAAAGAAATGATTCCGATCTTTTCAATATTGCAGAAGATCATTTTATGAAAATTGAAGAATATCTAAATCGGATTGGTATAGAAAAGATCAAACCGCCGTCTCTTGATTTTCTGACGGAACTTCAAAATGCCCACATGCTCTCGATTCCGTTTGAGGATTTAGATATACCGGAGCGGGATAATATTGTACTGGATCTTGAGCGTATTTATAAAAAAATAATTCCAACAAAGCGCGGCGGATTTTGTTACGAGCTTAATGGATTATTTCATTGGCTGCTTACTCAACTCGGTTTTGAAGTTGATATGTTGTCTGCACGCGTCTTTAATCATGAAAGGAAAGATCTAGGTCCCGAGTTTGATCACATGACTCTTCTTGTTCATCTTGAAAAAAAATATATGGTAGATGTTGGCTTCGGTGATTCATTCCGGATTCCTTTGGAATTTCCAAACGGGGAACTGTGGGATGTAAGCGGATATTATAAAATTATCCGCGTTGCAGAAAACGAATTTGATCTGAGGAGGAGAGAAAATTACGAATGGAGGCTGCAGTATAAATTTTCTTTAACTTTACGCATGTTTACAGATTTTGAAGAAATGTGTAAATATCAGCAGACATTTCCAGATTCAATATTTCGAACAAGAATGCTTTGTACAATTGCGACTCAGACAGGTAGGATTACACTAAGTAATTCATCTTTAACAATTACCGATAACGGAACTAAAACGAAAACAGAAGTGAAAAACAAAAATGAATTTTACAATTTGTTGAAAAAAAATTTTCAAATAGAGTTGTTATGATCTACGAATTCAAAAAGGGGAAATACTCAATCAGCACCGACAAGCGGAGACTGCAGATCAAAACCATTCATGGGTTTCTTATTGATGCATATTGGTCTAAGGGTATTTCAGTGGAAAGAGTTAAGAAGGCAATTCATGGCTCAATCTGTTTTGGCGTTTACTACGATGAGGTGCAAATTGGATTTGCACGGGTTGTCACTGACCGCGCAAGCTTTGGTTACATTGCTGATGTTTTTATAATTGAAGAATATCGCAAGCGCGGGTTGTCCAAATGGCTCATGAAGTGTATTCTAAATTATCCAGAACTGAATGACCTAAAATCGTGGATGCTTGCAACCAAGGATGCTCACGGCTTATATGCAAAATTCGGTTTCGAGAATTTGAAAAATCCAAAGAGATTCATGCGAAAACAAAATCCAAAGTATGTTCAAAGATAAACTCCATCTCTATTATTATTTTAACAAGAGAAACTTTTAATAATGTAATTGAGGATCATCATGAAACGCATTTTATTGATTTTAATTTTTGCCGCATCGCTGTCTGTGTACTCGCAGGAAAAGATTAGCGTAACATTTAAAATTGAAACGCCGACATTGAGCGACAGCGACAGAGTATACATTGTTGGGAACACGGAAGAGATCGGGAATTGGAATCCGTCAAAAGTAATGCTCGATAAAATTTCAAATGAATTACGGCAGAAGACTCTCACTTTTGAAAAAGGGACAACAATTGAGTACAAATTCACAAAAGGAAGCTGGCAAACGGAAGCATTGAAAGCCGATACAACTGTTCCGCCAAACGCAGTTTTGAAAGTTGAACATGATACAACTATTAATTCCGTCATTAACTATTGGAGGGATAAATTTAATTCCAAGGTAACGGCTAATTTCAAAGTTCAGGGGCAGATAACCGGCAAAGTTGAATATTATAAAAATTTTGCAATAGACGGATTAAAACCGAGAGACATAATTATCTGGCTGCCGCCGGATTATGAAAAAGAAATCAACAAAAGGTATCCGGTTCTCTACATGCACGATGCGCAGAATATTTTCGATCCCCGAACATCAACCAATTTTATCGATTGGCAAGTTGATGAAACTGCGGATAGTTTAATTCGAAACGGTGTGATCCAGCCGATTATAATGGTAGGGATGAATAATACCGTTGACAGAAGTATAGAATATTCCGATACACCCCTTGGCCGACTTTACATGAAATTTATTATTGAAAAAGTAAAACCGTTCGTTGATTCAAAATATAGAACTTTGGCAGATGCTAAGAACACTGCGGTTGCCGGTTCATCAATGGGCGGGCTGATCTCTATGATGTGCGCATGGGAACACCCCGAAGTATTTTCAAAGGCGGCTTGTTTTTCCCCGGCATTCAAATTCAGAGACATCAATTATGTAAACAAGGTTTTGGAATATACCGGGAAGAAAAAAAAGATCACTCTTTATATTGATAACGGCGGAGTTGATCTGGATGCGCAACTTATGCCCGGGGTTAACGAGATGGTCAACATTCTTGAGAAAAAAGAATTTTCAATTGATAAAGATCTGTTCGTTTATATTGATAAAGCGGCAACACACAACGAAGCCGCCTGGGCTAAACGAGTATGGCGGCCTCTAAAAATATTTTTCGGTAAATAAAAACTATTTCATCATTGCATCCCGGTTGGCTTTAAATGGGGAGCCTGCCAGCCAATTCGGGAATTTGTTTGTCATGCTTAGATCGTAGCCAACTTCAAAAATAATTTTTAAGTCGGCTAACATTCCGTCGAATTTCCAGATGTCCGGTTTATACTCATCGGAAGGTTTATGATAATTCTCTCTCAGCCATTTTGCTGATTGATCCAGGCCCCATTGTTTGCCATGTTCGATGTTATCCATGCCGCTTCCAAAATAGAGAACAGGAACACCGACCTTTGCAAAACTAAAATGATCGCTTCTGAAGTACATTCCCTTTTCAGGAGTTGGTTCTGGTACAACATACCTCTCGTTTTCCTTAATTACCTTTTCGGCATAATCATCTAATTCGGAATCTTTAAAACCTGCTAGAGTGATATCATTTGTTTTTCCAAATACGTTCAGCGCGTCCAGGTTTATTTCGGCTGCGGTTTTCTTTAATGGAACGAGAGGATGTTTTGCATAATAATCACTTCCGAGTAATCCCGCTTCTTCACAAGTAACCGAAAGGAAAACGATAGAACGTTTCTGAGGCTGCCTTAGAGAGGCAAATGCTTCGGCGATTTCTAAAATTCCAGCCACACCGGTTGCATTGTCTACCGCACCATTTAAAATTGAATCGCCCTGAGCTGGATTTGGTTTAACACCGAAATGATCCCAGTGAGCTGTATAGATAATATATTCATCGGCAAGTTCTTTTCCGGGAAGTATTCCAATGACGTTATTCGATTTTATGTAAGCAAATTTACTCTTGAATGAGATTGACATTTTTGATGAAAGAACAACAGGTTTAAATCCTCTTTGAGAGGCGGATACAATTTCTTTATTATAATCTAACCCGGACATTTCAAAAATTTTCTGTGCGGTTTCTGTGGTAACCCAACCGTTAAACTCGCAGTTTGACATGTTTTTGTCCGGTGAGTCTAAATAGAATCTGGTGCCTGTCCAGCTATTTTCAACAACGCCCCATGGATAACCCGCGGCATCGGTTTCGTGAATAATTATTAAGCCCGCAGCGCCCTGTCTTGCGGCTTCTTCATATTTATAAGTCCATCTTCCGTAGTATGTCATTGCTTTGCCGTTGAATAAATTTTTATCGCCCGTAGCGAATCCGGGATCGTTAACAAGAACAACAACCGTTTTACCTTTTACATCAAGTCCGCGGTAATCATTCCAATTATATTCCGGTGCAACAATTCCGTAACCGGCAAAAATCATTTCTGAGTTTTTCAATGAAGTATTGTCTACAAATCTTGTTGTACCAACAACAAAATCTTTTGAAACGGAAAGATTTATAGTTTCTTTCTTGTCTTTAACTACTGCGGTTACCGAATTTTGGTTTGTAGTAATTTCGACAAGAGGAATTTCTTGCAAATAACTATTCCCGTTACCTGGACGCAGCCCAATCTTCTTGAATTGTTCTTGAAGATAATTGATAGTCCGCTCTTCTCCCAGAGTTGCAGGAGCGCGTCCCCTAAAATCATCGGAAGCCAATATTGAAATCTTTTCTTTTAATCCGTCAGCGTTAATTTTATCCAACGCAGTCTGAATTTCTTTTTGACCATTACTGCAGCTAACCAAAAGAAGGGATGATATCAAGAAGACAAAAAAGAGTTGATTCTTCATAAATTCTCCGTGATAATTTTATATTGGTTTTAATATGCTAGAATAGCTAAGAGATTGTAATGAACAATCACATGGAAAAATAACAAATTATTTTTGTATTCTTTAAAGCATTATTTCTTTTTAAAGGCGGTAATATGAAAGTGCTGGTAGGATCAAAAAATCCCGTTAAAATAGATTCTGTTAAGGAAGCGTTCGCAAATTATTATGATAGTGTTGAAACCATAGGTATTAATGTCGAATCCGGTGTTTCTTCTCAACCGGTAGGAGATCAATCTTTCATCGGTGCTCAAAACCGGGCAATAAAACTCAAAGAATTAAACCAGACTCAAAATCTATCCGCTGATTTTTTCGTAGGCATTGAAGGTGGTATTGCCAAACAATTTGAAAAGTGGTTTGCGTTTGGCTGTATGTGCGTTATTGATAAAGAAGGAAGAATCGGGTTTGGATTGTCTCCTCATTTTGAATTACCCATGAGCATAGTTGAAAAACTTTTACAGGGGATTGAGCTTGGCGATGTAATGGATGAAATTATGAATCAGCAGAACACAAAACAGAAACACGGAGCCATTGGATTTTTTACAAACGGTGTAATGAATAGAAAAGAACTTTATATCGAAGGATTAAAAGTTGCTCTAATTCCTTTTTTGCATAGAGAAATATTTTTTTAAAATCTTGCTGCTAATTTATAGAACAGCTTGATTGAACATAGAGTTGGTATAGAATAAATAAATGAAAGGAGTATTTCATGACGTTTCCAATTTATCAAGTTGATGCGTTCACTTCAAAATTATTTGGCGGAAATCCCGCGGCAGTTGTTCCGCTTGAAAAATGGCTCGATGACGATATTCTTCAGAAAATTGCCTCAGAAAATAATTTATCAGAGACAGCATTCTTTGTTAAGGAGAATGAGTATTACCATATTAGGTGGATGACGCCCGCAAACGAAGTTCCCTTATGCGGACACGCAACCCTAGCATCGGCTTATGTGATTTTTAATTTCATTGAAAAGAATTCTACAAAAATTAAATTTATGTCTAAGAGCGGCGAATTAATTGTTGAGCGGGACGGAGAATTGCTTACACTCGATTTTCCGCTGCACAAGCCGAGACCGGTGAAGATGAGCGATGCAATCAAAAAATGTTTTGATAAGGAACCGGTAGAAGTTTTAGAAAACGGATTTTATCTTCTAGTTGTTTTCGATTCGGAAAAGTTTATTCGAAATTATGAGCCTAAAATTGAATTAATTAAAAAGATCCATCCGCACGCGGTTATAATTTCCTCTAGAGGAGACGATGTTGATTTTGTCTCTCGCATGTTTGCGCCGAATGAAGGAATTGACGAAGATCCGGTAACCGGATCTGCACATACGGTTCTGGTTCCTTATTGGTCCGAAAAATTCAATAAGAAAAATTTTCGTGTACTTCAAGTTTCAAAAAGAATGGGTGAACTCTTTTGCGAGGAGAGAGGAAACCGCGTTAGAATCTCCGGCAATGCTGTGCTCTATTCCACAGGAAGTCTATTTTTGAGTTTATAATTAGAATTATTTCCTGCATATTTGCCGCAAGTCTTTTGGCTTTTATTTATCTTTGTTTTAACAAGGCAACGGCTTTTTGTCCAGTGGATTTAATCTGATATGAAAATTTTTCGTGGTATGCTGTCTCTAGTTTTGATCGGTGTCGCACTTTCGTGCGACGCTCCAAGATTAAATCCGCTCGATCCACTAAATCCAGGATACCAGCTTGCTTCAATTGAAGGTACAATTCAAACGGCTGCTTTACCTCATCAACCTATTGAAGGAGTAAAAGTTTACTGGAAAAATCAAAATCTATTGGTTGAAACAAATGCCGCGGGAAAATTTTTGATTGATCAGCTGCCGCAGAAACAGGGTTGGATCTATTTTGAAAAAAATGGATACAGCAATGATTCTCTTCTTATCAACCTTATAAATCAGAGAACTCAGCACATTGATGCTACTTTAAATGCAATTCCACAGCTTGACAGTCTTGTAATTTACACGAGCGTTGTGAATAGATATCCAACTGTTCAGAGCGACACACTTTATGTGAAAGCGAAAATATCAGATCTTGAAAATGATATAGCTACTGTTTTTATCCGCTGTACCGAACTGAACATTAATAAAAGTCTTTCATTTAAATCTTCTTCCGGATTCTATGAAAATAAATTTACATCATCCGATTTGAATTTAACTTCGATGGATGAAGGAATCGGTAAAAATTTTGAAATTAGTGTATATAACGCGGCGGGTAAAGAATTTAAAATCGGTTTTTCAACAATTAAAAGAACCATACGGCAAGATATCATTTTCAAATCTCCGGCAAATCTCGAAATTGTAAATAAGCCCATTAAATTTGTCTGGAATAGATTTTTACCTGGATTTAATTTCAGTTATAATTTTGAGATATACACAGAAGGTAATTCTCCGAAATTAGTTTTTGGACCTATAAATTTTTCAAAAGAAAAAGTTGAATTTACAGCCGACATAACCGAAATAAATAATTTGCCCGCAGGCCAATATTTCTGGGTAATCTGGGTTATAGATGATTTTCAGAACCGTGCCCGCTCTTTGCCTGCATCTTTTGTTGTTCAATAAAAAGTGAGACGTTCTATCAATGAGTGATTTTTTTAAAGAAAATATTAATCACATAAAAAATCTTTCTAAGGATGAGTTCGAATCACTTTATGAATTCACACAGATATTAAATTCGGCTACCCGCCAGGATTTATTAATAGAAGACGCGATTGATATTGTCATTAATGTTATAAATGCGGAACGGGGTTTGTTTGTTAAGTATGATGAAGAGAATGATAATTTTTCAATAATTTCTGCGCGTAAGATTTCTAACGAAACAATTACTGATCTTCACGAATTTTCTTCCGGTATTCTTCAGAAAGTAATTAAAGAAAAGAAACCTCTTCTTTATCACGATGTTATGGGAGATCCTCATCTCTCACAATTTGAAAGCGTACAGATACAACGAATTAAATCTGTTATCGGCGTTCCGATTGTTAGAGATGAAAAAGTTTGGGGAGTAATAGTTGCGGATAGCCAGTTAGACCGCCGCGAGTTTACAGACGAAAATCTTTTATTCTTAAGTTTCTTTTCAAATCTAGTTTCACTCGCACTGGACCGTATAATTAAATTGGAAGAACTTGAAAAAGAAAATCAGATTCTCACCAATCGGCTGCAATCACTATTCGAAATTCCCGACATGATTGGTGAAAGTCCTGTTATGCGTAATCTTTCTCAAATTCTTTATAAGGTGGCACTTACAGATACAACAGTGTTAATTACCGGAGAAAGCGGAACGGGAAAAGAAATTGCGGCAAAAGCAATTCATGATTTGAGTAAAAGAAAGGATAAACCATTTCTTGCACAGTTCTGCGGCTCAATTCCGGACAATCTTCTGGAAAGTGAACTGTTCGGTTATAAAAAGGGCGCATTCACGGGCGCAAATACAGATAAGCAGGGCTTGCTGGAAGCCGCCGATGGCGGAACATTTTTCCTTGATGAAATTGCAGATATTTCCATTGCTCTTCAGGCAAAACTTTTGCGGGTGCTTGAGAATAGAGAAATTATCCGTCTCGGTGATGTGAAAGTAAGAAAGATTAATGTTCGCATAATTACAGCAACGAACAAGGATTTGCAAGCACTTGTAAAAGACGGATCTTTCAGAGAAGATTTATTCTACAGATTGAATGTATTCCCAATTCGCGTTCCGCCTCTTCGTGAAAGAAGAAGCGATATTCCATTGCTCGTAGATTTCTTTATTAAAAAACTCGGCTCTAAAGATATGTTAATTGATTCTGCCGCAATAAAAAAATTAGAAAGTTATTACTGGCCGGGAAATATTCGGCAACTGATCAATGTTATTCAGCGAGCTCTGATACTTTGCGACGGAAATAGATTACACACCGACCACATTATTCTTGAAGATCAAGCAGTGGTGGCTACTTTTCAAGGCACACTTAGAGAATATGAAATGCTGCTTCTCAAAAAACGGCTGGAGGAATTCAATCATAATAGAACATCAACCGCTAAATCTTTGGATGTTTCTGTTAGATGGATTCAGCTGAAACTGAAAGAAATGGGCGAGCAATAAAATGTCTTCTCTTACATCGGAAATATTATTCGAAAAGTTTCAGATCATTGAAGTTCTCAAGAAAGATGAGCATGCTGCCGTTTTTCTTGCCAATCATATTTATCTAAGCAAAAAAATTATTCTCAAAGTTCTTAACACGCAGAAACTGCCCGACCCTTCGATGGTAGAACGTTTCAAGCGTGAAGGAAAAATTCTTGCCAAACTAGATCATCCGAATATCATAAAGGTTCTCGATTTCGGGATGAGCAAAGAATTCTTCTACATTTCATTTGAATATATTGAAGGAGAATCTCTCCGTAATATCTTCAAAACAAAAACTCTTTCACCGGAACAGAAAGAACATGTGATGATCCAGATACTAAAGGGGTTGGATTATGCACACAAGAATCAAATTATACACCGAGATATCAAACCGGAGAATATTTTTGTAGATAAGAATCTCAATGTAAAATTGGGCGACTTTGGATTAGCTCTTTCTGCTGAAGATAATTTCGTTACAAATCCGTATTCAATTGTTGGAACGCCGAGCTATATGAGCCCTGAACAGGTACGCGGTGCAAAACTTACACCCCAGAGCGATATTTTTTCTACCGGCGTTGTATTGTTTGAACTCTTTACCGGAAAGAATCCATTCTTGAGGGATAATGTTAGTCTTACGTTGAATGTAATAATGGCTTACGATGAAAACGAAGTTGCTAAAATGACCGGAGATCAGCCGGAATTAATAAAAGAAATTCTCTTCAATATGTTGAAGAAGAATATGACGCAGCGTTATGAATCCGCAGAAGAAATTTTAGATGAATTAAACGTTCACGTTGACCAGCCAACGATTGTAATTAACAATGTTGATAGAGAGGGGAATAAATCTAAACTTGCCTGGATCTTTATTGCGGTAATTTTTCTTGGAATAGTTGCAATTTTTGTTGTGCCGATGTTGAATCAACCGGGTCAGAATAAAATTATACCCGGCGGCGATAAAGGAAATATATTAAATAATAATTCTTCTGAACCGAACAGCACACAGCAAGAGAATCAACAAGCAAAAGATCAAGTTGATTTGAATAATCTTAATAAACCGCTTGTTGATAATAAAAATTCAATACCCGCTCAAGATCAGAATACAGATTCATCCCCAAAACAGGATAATAAAGTTGGTATGGGCTGGCTTGATGTCCAATCTTTTCCTGTAAACGCGGGTGTCTCAATAAGTGGAGAAAGTTATGGACCAACTCCATTTGATAAAAGAATTCCCATACTTTCGGGAGAATATTCAGTAGTGTTTACTCATCCTAAATACCCGACCTTTTATAAAAATGTTACAGTTGAAGCTGGTAAAGTAACTTTGGTTCATGTTAATATTGAAGAGGAAACGATGGGGTTCATTTACTGCTCAGTTTTCCCGCCAGTTGGTGATATATACATTGGCGGAACCATAAAAGCTGAAGCACCGATGATTGCAAATAAATTTATTAAAGTTGTTCCTGGTCCGGTTGATCTGAAAATAAAAAACCCGATGTTCAAGGACATTGATACTTCGTTTGTTATAAAGGCAAGAGATACACTGAAACTTAAGTTCAGATTCAAAAACAATTAATTTTTCGCAATGCAAAGAAAAACTTTTTCATAAATATCTTGATAACGATGAAAAAAATATTAGTTGTAATATTGATATTATTTACCGCTGCAATCACGGAAGCGCAATTACGGTGGCGTGTAGTTGGTAAAATGCCTTATCCGGTCTCGGGCGGTCAAGTTATCTACGATATTGCAGCGCAAAGCAATAAAATATATATCCTCGGCGGTTATTCGGATTCATTGCAAAGCGCCGTTGATTGGATTCAAGAATATGATGTGGAAAAAAATTCTTGGCAAATGGTTGGAAGAATGATTCAACCAAGGGATCAATTTGTTGCGGATCTTTGGAAGAACAGTATTATGTACTTCGGCGGTACGGTTGATGCCTCAACAGATAAAAATACATTGGAATCTTGGGATTATAAAATTGTTTCAAATCTTGCTTCAGTATATGACCGGAATAAAAATTTTGGAAGATTATTTTCTACTGGCCAAATTGTAGGAGAGAATTTTTATATCATTGGAGGTGATCCGGCCACTGCAGGAGACACACTCTCATACATTCAAGCATATAACTTAAGTACTAAACAAAATGGAATTTCTTTTAATTCTCCTTCACCGGATCCTCCTCGCCAGCGTATGACGTTTATCGTGGGCAATAACATTTATATTTTTGGCGGTGTAATAAACGGTGTTATGAAAGCAATTCAAAAATTTAACATAAGCACGCAAACATTAGCGGATATGCCCGAACAATTAAACGAGTCTCGCGCTGCGGGATCCGCAGTTTACAACCCGCTTAGCAAAAAGGGATTTCTCATTGGCGGTTATAATGAAACATTAACAGCGTTGAACACAGTTGAACAAGTTGAAATTCAACCGGACGGCTCATTAAAAATTACGCAATCTTTACCGATGACATACGCACGCGCCGGCTTAATGGCAGTTGCTTACAAAAATGGATTTGTTGCAGTTTTCGGGGGCAGAACAGACCGCGGGCATCTTGGCAAAGTTGTTCCTTATATTGAAATTCTTGATGAAGCTTCATCGGTTCAAGATGGTAATAATTTGCCGAATGAATTTGCACTTGACCAAAATTTTCCTAATCCGTTTAATCCATCTACGGTTATCAGCTACCAAGTGTCGACTGTCGGCCAGGTTCAGTTGAAAATTTATGATTTTCTGGGAAGAGAAATAGCCGCATTAGTTAACGAGGAAAAATCACCGGGCAAATATCAAGTTGGCTGGAACGGCGAGGATAAAAACGGCAATAAGGTTCCAAGCGGAATTTATTTTTATAGAATGACAGCGGGTAATTATTCATTAACTAAAAAAATGCTTTTGCTCAAATGATAAAAAAATTATTTCTGATAATATTTTTTTTACTGGGGATCTCCTTAATCCATTCTCAAGAAGTTACTTTTGATAAAGTTCAACAGGAATATGAGAATTTTGAATATGATAAAGTCATAAATCTTTCCGATCAATTGATAGCAAAAGGAAATATTAGCGATTCTCTTTTAATCGAACTTCATATGATGCGCGCTATAGTCTTCTATTCTACTGGCGCAGACTCATCTACAAGGAAAAGCTTCGAAAGCATTCTAAAGATCAAAAGAAATTATCTTCCGGATCCATTAACAACTTCACCTAAATTAATCACTATTTTCAATGAAGTTAAAGCTGAATTCATTAGAAAGAATCCGGATTTGGATGTTATTCAACCGGCTGATTCTACAAGGCGGGAACAAGAAGTAAAATATTTAGCTCCGGTTCCGGCTGTAAGCGCAGTTGTAAAAAATTTATTGCTGCCGGGGCTTGGTCAACTTCATCACGGAAATTTAACCAAGGGCTGGTTAAATACGGTTGCGTCTACTCTCAATATTGGTGCAGTAATTTATTTTACAATTGATGCGAACAAGAAACAAGACAATTATTTGAAAGAAACGGATAGCTTTCTTATTCAGCAGAAATATGATGAGTATAATAAATCATTCAAACTTAGAAATACATTTATAATTACATACGCTGTTCTTTGGCTCTATAGTCAAATTGACCTTCTTTTATTTACAAGCGATAATGAATCAGATCAATTGAAGCCGATCGGCAGCAATGTTGATATAAATCCTTACGGAAATAAATTCCAATTGAGTTTTCGTATTCCACTCTGATTTTCCATTGTAAGTTAAAACTTAATTACTGATTTGTTAATGGTTGATAATTCTTCCGGCGAAAAGAAAAACCCAGTTTGGACAAAATGATTTCATAAAATATAACCCGTGAAATTATTTTTCAAAACCGATTGAAATCATCCTCAGTTAGTTTTCTATTTAATCTGGAATTCATATATTGGCACACAAAATTATTGTATTGAAGAAGTAATAAACTTATATGGATTTCAAATTAGAAAAAATTGGTGAGGTTGCTATTGTTCATGTTTTTTTGAACAGAGCCACACTTGCCAAGGCAATATTGTTCAAAGACTTTGTCTCAGATATAATTTCTGGCGGAACAGTTAAGATTGTTATAGATCTGAGTATCTGCGAGTACGTAGATTCAACATTTCTTGGTGCTATGGTTGCATTATTAAAAAAGACAAACTCGCTTAATGGAGACTTGCGCTTAGTTTATAATGAAGAAATGCCCTCTCTGGTTTTTGTTTTAACACGTATGGATAAAGTATTCAAAGTTTTTCCCGGACTTGATGAAGCGGTGGAAAGTTTTTCCGGCGGGAAACCAAAACTCGAATGGAAATAATTTTAACTTTCTAGAGAAACAATTTTATAAACTTTATCATATTGACGTACACGTTCACTGCATAAAATTGTTATATCATTTCCTTTAGGCGCAAAGCTCAATTCAATCTCATCTTTCATCATTTTATCGATCATAAGTTCCACAACACCGGTAGTGCTGCCAATAATATAAATGGGATCGCCGGTTTTTAAATCGTCAGCTTCAATCCTTATCGACGCAACACCGCTCTTTTTATAGTAATTAAGAACTTTGCCAATATATGCTTTTCTGGTGGTGGCAATGCTGCCGTAAATTTTAGCATAGCTTTCAGATCCAGGCTGACCTAAATAAAAACCTGAAGAGAAACCGCGGTTATAAACTCGTTTTAATTTTTCAACAAATTCCTTTTTCTTTTCATCGTCTAGTTTGTTCTCAAAATATAAGTCTATTGCCTTCCGGTAAGATGAAACAACATTTGCAATATACTCTGGACTTCTCTTCCTTCCTTCGATTTTGAAAGAATCTATTCCTGATTCGATTAGTTTATCTAAAAATTCTATGGTGCATAAATCTTTAGGCGATAAAACATAATCTTCGCCCAATGTCAGCTCGAATTTTTCATCGCTGTCAATAATTTGATATTCTCTTCTGCATGGCTGTAAACATTCTCCACGATTCGCACTTTTGCCAAAGACCTCGTGACTCATAAAACATCTTCCGCTAACTGCAATACACATTGCCCCGTGCACAAATGTTTCGATCTCGATGTTGGATTTGCTTTTTATCTCTTTGATCTTATCTAGAGTACATTCTCTGGCAAGAACAACTCGTTTAGCTCCCAAGCGCTCATAGAATTTTACAGTAGAAGAATTTGATGATGAAGCCTGAGTGCTAATACAAAAAGGTATTTTGTAATCAACACATTTTTGAATTACCGCCATATCCCAGCATATAATCATATCTATTCCGGCATCTCTGGCGGCAGATACAATTTTATCAAGCTCATCTAATTCTTCTTCGAACACAATGGTGTTAAGTGTTAAATGAGTTTTAACATTGCGTTCTTTGCAGTACTCAACAATTTTGGGAAGGTCGGGAAGATCAAAATTATTTGCAGCGGCACGCATATTTAAGGATTTCACACCAAAGTAAACAGCGTTGGCGCCCGCTTCAATTGCGGCACTTAGCATGGTCCAGTTACCGGCAGGAGCCAATAGCTCGGGCTTTTTCATTTTATCTTTTTCCATACAATGTAATAATAAGAAAAGTTGTGTAATTATTTCTTGTTAAGCTATTTTTCCTATTAATAATTAATACATATATGCGAAAAAATTTTATACTTGCGCTTGTCGGAATTGGAATTGGAGGGATTGGTTTTGGGCTTGTTACTCCTGTAACAGTTATGTTGTTAGAATTAAACCACGCACCTAGTTTTATTACCGGCTCTACTGCGATGGCCGGATATATAAGCATTTTCATTTTTTCACGTCTTACGGGAAGATTAATAGACCGATATAATGTTAAAATGATTTTAGCATCGGGACTATTCATCTGGATGATAAGTGCATTAGGGCACATCTTTTGGCGTATCTATCCGCTTCTATACCTTGTTAAAATAATAATGGGTATTGGAGGAACATTTATTTTTGTTTCCACAGAAGTGATGATCAATTACTACAGTGATGATACAAACCGCGGAAAAAATATCGGATTATATGTTGTAATTCTTTCTATCGGAATTGCAGTCGGCTCCATGTTAATATGGACAATAAAACTCGGGAACTGGGTTCCGTTTGTTATCGGGTCTTCAATTGTGCTGCTTGTTTTTATTGTTCAAACTGTGTTTATGGATGAAATAAACTTGAAAGATAATAATGAAAAAATAGAGAAGATGCCGATGGCAAAAATGCCTTTGATGAGTTTACTTGCCGCTTCCATTTATGGCCTGTTTGAGTCATCTGTAATAGTTGTTCTTCCATTGTATGGGCTGAGGAATTATTTTACCAGCGACCAAGTTTCGTATTTTATTGCTTCATTCGTTATTGGCGGAATTGTTGTACTATACATCGTTGGTCATTTTGCAGACAAAATTTCCAAATACAAACTGCTTTTAATTATTTCGACATTGTTAGGATTTCTTTTTTTACTCCCGACTTTTGCAAAAGACTTTATTTTTCTTCTTATCGTTTTCTTTTTAATAGGAGGGTTTGTTCCGGCCTTTTATACTGTAGGATTGAATTATACTATTGAACAAGTTGAGAAAAAATATATGACACAGGCCAATGGATACTTTGTTATGATGTACGGAGCAGGTACTATTTTAGGGCCGCTTATTGGAGCTGTATTAATAGATTTTAATAAGCAGTATGGCTTCTGGATCTTTGCCTCTTCACTATGCATTTGCTTTTACCTGCTTTTTAAATTTTATCATAACGCTAGTACTCGTTAAAGCATTGCCTATTATTCCTCAGACTAATTTATTATCTTACATTAAAATTATTTATAATTGCTGCTGAATGGGTAACAAAGAGGAACATATTCTTAATAAGATCTGCCAGATAACCGAAAGCGATGCCGGTGTAGTTTTTAAATCTAATGGTTTGAAGAAAATTATTTTATCCTCAGTCGGCGGCATTAAAAGAGATGATAAAAATCTTCAGACTTTACTTAGATCCATTGCTTCAAAAAAGGAACCGCCCGCTGCTTATATTAAACAACTGGATGCATATAAAACATTTGCCCGTCAATTCGGGTATAAATCTTTCTATAAAGAATTATTTTTAGAAGAAAAGAGTTCAAGATACTATCTATTATTGTTTTCGAAAAAAAAGATGCCTGCATCAGAAACGATTCATTCCCAAATTGTTCCTCTAATAAATAATTTTAAGAAAAAAATATCGAAGCCACAAATTTTGAAGCAGGATAAAAAACCCGAGCAATTACTTAGTGAATCCGAAATTCAACAGACAATAAAAGAAACCATTAACAGTATTAATACAGTTTTATTCTCAACTAGTCCGGATGGTTCGGAATTTAATTTCATCACCGAAGCCGTAAGAACTCTTTTTGGCTTCTCGCCAGAAGAAATTTATCAGAACAAGTATCGCGTGCTTAAATCAATTCACGAATCAGATTTCGCACGGTTCAAAGAATTTATAAATAAACTAAGAAACAAAGAAGAAGCGGTTGTTGAATACCGGATGAAGGACCGTTACGGAAAGGAACACTGGGTACGTCATTCCGCAAACCCGATTATTAAAAATGATAAGGTAGTACGTATAGTTGGAGTAATTCAGGAAATTACAGAAGAGAAAGAAGTTCAACTTCGTCTTGAAAGCTCTGAGGAACGTTTTAGACTATTGATTGATACTGCGGATGATTTGATTTTTATTTTAGATGGATTCGGCTATTTCAGCATGGTAAACAAAAACGGAGCGGCGGCACTTGGCCTTACTCCCGAAGAAATGCTGGGCAAACATTTTCTTGAATTCATTGATAAAGAAGATGAAGTAAAAATCGCGGAAGCATTTAATAAAATTCTAAATTCAAGCGGCATAACAACTTTTGAAACCATTTTCTTGGACAGGTTTGACAAAGGAATTACATTTGAGATAAGCGCTAAGCCGATGATGACCAACGGTGAAGTAACTGGTATGCTAAGTTTTGGCAGGAACATCACAAAGAGAAAACTTGATGAACAAAAAATAAAAGATTTAAACTACAAACTGATTGAAGCGAATCGTATTATTTTGATTGAAAGAGAAAGAGCTAGAAATAAGATTACGGTGCTCGAAGAAGTCAATAAACTCAAAAATGAATTTATTTCGAATGTTTCACACGAATTAAGAACCCCGCTGGCTTCAATTGTTGGCTTTGCAGAAACAATTTCATCAGATTCGGACCTTTCCAGAGATACAGTCCATGAATTTAGCAATATTATTTTGATGGAAGGAAAACGTCTAGCTAAACTAATAAATGATATTCTTGATTTTTCACAACTAGAATCCGGCGAAGAGGAGCTTCAAAAAACAAGTATGAATGTAGTTGATGTAATTGATGAAGTGGTTAAAAATCTACATGAATTAATAGTTGAAAAAAAACTAGTTATCTCAAAAGAATACCCGGAAGAAAAAATAACAATAAATGCGGATAAAGAGAGAATCTCTAAAGTATTATGGAATTTGATAACAAATGCAATTAAATATACAAACAGCGGCGGAAGGATTTCCGTTATTGTTCAAGATTACGGGAAAGAAATTGAAATAGCCGTCAGCGATACGGGTGTTGGTATTCCGGAAAAAGATTTACCTAATCTATTCCAAAAATTTAATAAGGTTCAAAAAGCAGGAATGCAAATAAGCGGAACCGGCTTTGGACTAGTAACTGCCAAACAAATAATAGATCTGCACAAGGGATTTATCAAAGTAAGAAGCCAGGTAAACAAAGGCGCTACATTTATTATTAGACTTCCCAAATAGAATTTTAGTTGAGGGTATATTGGAAAAATTAGTTTTTATTGTTGATGACGAAGACTCAATTCTTAAAATGCTTTCGCATTGGGTCAAAAATCAATGGAACTATAATTGCGAAACATTTATTAACGGAACCGATGCACTAAATGCGCTTTCGAATAATCCTGATTTAATTCTACTCGATATTATGCTTCCGGATATCAATGGAAACGAAGTCTTAAGTAGAATCAAAATGAAAAACCCAAAGGTCCCAGTAATAATGCTTTCTGCTCAAGGAAGCGTTGAAGTTGCCCTGGAGTCGATACGGCTCGGCGCATTTGATTATTTTCCCAAACCGATTGATAAAAACCGGTTAGAACCCGCAATTAGGAATGCTATAAAGCATTACGACCTTGAACGGGAAGTTGAAAAGTTAAAAGAGAATCTTACTAAAGAATATAGTTTTGATAACATCATCTCTGCAGATAAAAAAATGCAGGAAGCTTTCAAGATGGTTTCGAAAGTTCTTGATAATGATATTACCGTTCTGATCGAAGGAGAAAGCGGGACAGGTAAAGAATTAATAGCACGTGCAATTCATTACAACGGAAAAAGAAAAGCGGCACCATTTGTTGTTGTTAACTGCGCTTCAATTCCCCGCGAACTTCTTGAAAGCGAATTATTCGGTCATGAAAAGGGAGCTTTTACAGGAGCGCATGTTCGAAAGATTGGAAAATTTGAACTTGCAAAAAGCGGTACGATTTTTCTGGATGAGATTGGTGAAATGGAGATGGCTCTTCAAGCAAAAATCTTACGCGTGATACAGCAAAAAGAATTTGAGCGGGTCGGTGGAAATGAGGTAATTAAAACTGATGTAAGAATTATATCTGCTACAAATAGGAATTTGAAAACCGCAGTTGAAAATAAAAATTTTAGAGAAGATCTCTATTATAGATTAAGCTCATTCCCAATTCATATACTTCCTTTGCGCGAAAGAAAAGGGGATATCGTAATTCTGATCAACCATTTTATCGACCACTTCAATATAAAACTTAATAAAAAAGTTAAAGGGGTTTCTAAAAATGCTCTGAAAATTATGTACGATTACGATTGGCCGGGTAACGTTCGTGAACTTGAAAACACTCTTGAACGATGTATGATTTTAAGCGAGGGCGATCATATTGAGATTGATTCTTTGCCGGCAAATATTGCGGGTCAATTTAAAACTTTTAATGTCGGCAGTAACGGTGTTATGTTCGGAGACGACTCCCCGATTATTCCATTTGAAAAATTAAAAGAAGAAGCAATTCGCCATGCATTAAAGATTTCCGAAGGAAATATTGTTGAAGCGGCACGCAAACTTAAAATCGGCAGAGCCACTCTTTACCGATTAATGGATAAATACAAAATTGATTCACCTAAGGATTGACCGGGGAAAAAAAGACAAAATGGAAATAGTCGAAGAAATAATTGATGATGTAATAGTAGAAATAATTAATCTTGATAGAGCAACTTTACGAGAAGCCGAAGAACTGAAATTTAACGTAAATGAGAAAATTAACGCCGGCTATAAAAAAATAATTATTGATCTTACTGCCGTTGAGTTTATAGACTCTACATTTCTTGGAGTAATCGTTAACACCCTCAAAAAAGTAGCAAAGCTGGGCGGTGATTTAAAATTAGTTGGTTTTAAACCAGCAATTAGATCTATGTTTGAGCTAACTCGTTTGTTTAGAGTTTTCGAATCTTTCAGTGATTTACAAGATGCAATAAGAAGCTTTAGTAAATGAAATGCTTTTACAGTTAACAAGAAATCAAGACCGATCAAAGATTCTGAAACGATTCATAAAATTTTATTAGATAATTCATGAAACAAGAAAACACAAAATTTCTGAGCACCATTCTTCTTGTCGAAGATGAGTTCAACATTGCAAAGCTTTTTAATTATAATCTTACTAAAGCCGGGTTCCGTTGCGAGGTTGCAAGTAATGGAAGAGAGGGATATGAACTTGCAGAAAAAATTAAACCGGATTTGATTTTAAGCGACGTTATGATGCCTGAAGTTGATGGGTATGAATTCCGCAAACGTCTGTTAGGAAATGCCGAGCTCAAACAGATTCCATTCGTTTTTCTTACCGCAAAAGGAGAAGAAGAAGATATACTCCAAGGATATGATCTCGAGATAGAAGACTATATTATTAAAACATCCAGCCCAAAGGTGGTAATAGCAAAAGTCTCGGCTATATTAAAGAGTTTGGAAAAGGAACGTGTTAAAGTTGTTGACGAAGTCCAAAGGGCAGCTGATTCAATGGGAACAAAAGTTGTTCCGGAAGATTTTCCACAGTTCGAAGGATTTCAAATCAAACATTGGCATATGCCGTTTAAGAATGTTCCCGGTGGGGATTTTATTGACTACTTTAAATTGGATGACGATAACATTGCAATAATTATGGGCGATGTAATGGGTAAACGATGGGGCGCATGGTATTTTGCAGTGGCTTATGCCGGATATGTACGAAGTGCCGCGCGGTTTGTCCTGGAATCATCGAATGATTATCAGCCAAGTCACATATTACAAAAAGTAAACGATTCGGTTTTTAAGGACGAGAGAATTTCAGAAGTGTTTATAACACTCTCTATAATTATACTAGATAAAAAAAATAAGACAGCACGATATTCGGGAGCCGGAGACCTGCCGCTTATTTTCAAATCCAAAGAAGTAAAGAGAATAGTTTCTACCGGAGTACTGCTTGGTTTTAGTAAATCCGGCGAATATGAAGATATAGAACTTAACCTCGAAAGCGGAGATGAATTATTTTTGGTAACCGACGGAATTACTGAAGCGCGCAACAAAGCAGGTGATCTTTACGGCGAAGAAAGATTAATGCAATTTATCGGCAGACTCAATTCTAAGAATGATTCTCTTGATCAATTGAAAAAAGAAATATTTGATTATACCGGCGGCGAAATGGACGATGATGTTAGTGTTATTAATGTGAAAGTATTGTAAAATATTTCAAAGACATATCCCAAAGCAGTTGTTATATAAAAATCTCACCAATTTTTTTTCTTAAAAACTCAAAATATTCTTTTGGGATAGTTACCTGTTTGAAAATATTAATTACATCTTCTTTTTTTAATTTTTCAAAATCTTCTAGGCGAGGTGCTATAAATAGACCTCCCATATCAACTGCCGCTGGACTGATAAGCAATTGATTTTTCACATCTTCAAAAAATTGAACCGGTCTGTGAACTTGTCGCGGAAAAATAATAAGCCGCCAAACATCTTCCTGAAAACTGACTGTCAAATTCATCATCGGTTCGTTATGTGGTGCGGAAATTTTTTTAAATGAATTTACAAATGTTTTGAAAGCAAACAACAATTCACCTTTATCTCTCGATTCGAAAGAAATAAAGTACCTTAAAAAATTCTCGAAAAATCTTACTTCGATTTTCCCATTTCCGACAACCGCTCTCGGAAGCATGTTGACCATCTTATTAAACTCATATTCAACCGGCATAATATTTTTTGTTCCCGCCTGAAAATGCATATGGTCCGGTGCAGAAGAACCGCATTTGGGACCATTATAGAAGATAGTATAATATTTTCCGATTGATCTGGTGAGATCTAATAACTCTTCAAAATTTCCGATGATGGTTTGCGGAGTATGGTTTCTCTTCGAAATAGTAAAATGTTCCGGAAATATGGGATATGGGTTAACCAGTATATAAAAATGTTTGTTATAAACTAAACTGTTCTGCTCAGTAGGAAGATTCTCTTGACATAAAAAACATTTTCTAGCTTTAATTGCCTTATCGCTAACATCGGCGGAAGAAGATATTATTCTGTCCGGGTTGAATTGAATCTTAATTTCGAAGTCATCAAAAAGAAACTTTCGAATTTGAATATTTGCAAGATTTTCATAATTATTTTTTAATAACGGCCAAGCAGAAGTTTGTTCTATTAGCAACCTTTTTGTACGCTCAGCCCACCAATCGGTGCCGGAATTCTTTTCTAATTTTTCTTCAATCAGCATATTATTTATTCTTCTTTTGTCTTGCTAAAATTTCAAATGTTCTGAGCCTGTCCTTGTAAATATTGTTGCTGTTTTGTTTATAAATATCAAGAGCCGAATCCGTGTTGCCTTCCCACCGCCTGCAAAAATAGATTGGTTCAAAGATTCTTCCAATTATATAATTACGCGAAATAGTTATTCCAAGAAAATAATCTTCTCCGTAACTGACATTTGGAATTTTGATATCTCGAAGAATTGGAGTGTAGAACGCTCGGGGTGCACCTAGTCCGTTTATTCTTAATGCATTATTTGCACCATTCTCGTCTGTCCATTCCCTGTGACTCACTAAACCCGGCGGAATTTCTTCTAATAAGAAATTTGTTAATTTATATGAGCCAATCACCATTGCACATTTTTCTTGTCTAAAAACATTAACAATGGACTGGAGTGAGTTCTCGTCGGTATAGAGATCATCGCTGTCAAGTTGTACTGCGAACTTTCCGCATGCTTTATTGTGAATCGCTTCATTCCAGCATCCGCCAATCAATAAATCTTTTCTATTTGGAAGAATATGAATTAACCTCTTCTCTTTGATTCCAATAGAATTTAATAACTCTGTTGTTCCGTCAGTTGAATAATTATTAACAACTAGTACGTTATACTGGAAATCTGTTTTTTGTTTCAGCGCGGATTTAACCGCGTCGCCAATTGTTTTTATTCTGTCTTTTACCGGAATAATTATTGAAGCTTCAACTTCGAATTCATTTTTAAGCGGTTCAATCTCTAAAAAATTTGATTCTATAAAAGCATTTATCATTTTCAAATGATTTGTCGCCGCTTGTTCCATCTCGATTTGCACAATTCTGTTCTTTGGATCGACATAATCAAATTGTTTTTCTCCGAAATTTCGAAAGTCTGTTTCTGTCGCATGGTAAAAATATTCCGGAATTCTGCTAATTATACTTTTCCGTGAAATGTTCAGACGCAAATCATAAAGACCCGCGTACTTGTAAGTGCCGTGCATTGTTTCTGCAACACTTTTCAACGTCTTTGAGTCTATAAAAAGGAGAGGTCCAAAATCAAAATCATCGCGGATACTTCCAAGCTGATAATCAATCGTGGGATGTTTCTCAGGATTCCCCGCTTTTATCTCATAATAATCTGAATAAAGAATTCCCGCACCGGTATCATTCGCAACATTAATAAATCTCTCGACCGTAAAATTCCCTAAGTCAATCTTTAGCGGCTTTGTCATTAATAAAATAAACGTGGTTTCAGCTTTTTCGGCAATAATTTGGACTGTCTTAGAACTTTCTAAACAATCAATATGTAATACTTCAGTTCCGCTAATCGGTAATGCCGCGATTTCATTTGAGAGTACAAAAATTTTATCAACTGATTGAGTTAGCTTAAGTTGGTTAACTAAACCCTTTGTTGTTGATTCATCTACAAACGGAATAAATGCAGTAACCTTTGCCATCATTTTTCTTTTTTAATCATCTATAACTTATGAAAAAGAGGAGAGACTTTAAATTGGAAGTTACAAAGAGTACTTCCTTAGGAAAGGGTGATGGAGAGAAGCAAAATTAAAATTGTTCTAAAAATGAACGGAAGCCTACAGAGGACAAGTTGCCCGATATTAGTCATGAAATAGACCGGCAGCGGAAATTAGGTAGTAATTTTATGAAAGGGGAGACAAAAAATTTTGTCTCTTGTAAAAATTCTTTAAAAATCGTCTAAAAACAGCGCTTTTACGTTTTCAATTCTTCTTGCGATAGATCCCAAAGGTTGTCTCTTATACTCCTAAATGATTAAATTAGCGGCATCAATATATGAATCAAACTTACAAGTGCTTTAGTGAATCAAAAAAAACTGACATATTTCTTTATCCTGGTTCTTATGTTCTCCGCAGGAACAGCTTTTTCAAAATCTGTGTCTGAGTTTTATCCATCACGGGTTTCTGGAAAGGCACCATTGAAAATCGCTGAAAGGACTATTATTGGTCTTTCGGCTATGTGTCAGAGTGATTCTATTACCGATTCAATCCAAAATTTAGGAAATAATCAACCAGCCCTCTCAGAAAAATTATCGAACTATCTTATCAAAAATTATATTCTTTCAAATATTTCATTGCCATTTGCAGAGAATACAAGACGAATCAGTATCTGGTTCACGTCGCGACTCAAGAATTAACTCCACCTGTATTTCGAACTGAAGTTTTTCCTTTACTCCAACTTTAAAACGTATGTTCAATAAAAAAGAGGTAATATTTGCAAAGATTAAAAATAGTTATCATCGTTAGTCTAATAGCCGCAAGCGTAGGATTTATTGGTTTTGGCGATACGTCTGCGAGCGAGAATAATGGTGCAGCTAAAATAATCATAAGCAGAGATGCTGAACCAAGCATGACAGCTGTGAACATAAACCCAATGGGAGTTATGACGGCATCATGGTACGGTCCGCGTTTTCATGGAAAAGCAACCGCTAACGGCGAACAATATAACCAGATGGCTCTAACAGCTGCTCATAAATATTTGCCCTTTGGTACAATCCTCCAAATAACAAACATCAGAAATAGTAAATCCGTAATCGTTAGAATTAACGATCGGGGTCCCTATGTTGATGGACGCGACCTGGACTTATCGAAAGGAACAGCTCTTGCACTCGGAATGATTGGCAGAGGTGTTATAAGAGTGAAAGTCGCAGTAGTTGCCCTTAATTCAGAGATAAATCCAATCAGCACCCTCAATTAATATCAAGAAAATAACGGCGCCAATTAAGGCGCCGTTTTAGTAATTAGCGCTTCAGATTTTTGGAAGATATATAATTAATTTTGTTAATGAATTGTTCGTTGTTTGCACTTCTACTGTTCCTTTGTGAAGATTCACAATTGATTTCACCACAGACAATCCCAGTCCTACACCCCCGGTTTTCCTTGTTCTAGATATATCTGCACGATAAAATCGATCAAATATTTTTTCGACTTCCTCTGCTGGAATTCTTTCTCCGGTATTAGTGATGCAAATTTTAATTTCCTCTCCCAAATCAATTGCCGAAATGGTCACATCCGTATTTTCATCTCCAAACTTGAATGCATTATCGATGATATTGGATAATGCTTGTTTCATCAAATTAATATCAATCTGTATATATAAATTTGGCAAGTCCTCTAAAACCAAAGACATGTTTTTTTCTTGACCTAATATTCCCAAACTTTTAGACAAAGAACTTAAGAATGATTTAAGCTCGACTTCTTGATAGTCTATATTGATCATTGCGTTATCGCTCTTCGAAATAAAGAAAAGATTATCAATGATCTTAATCATTCTTATTGTCTCTTCGAAATTGCTTTTTAAAACCTCAATGTATTGTTGCGGGGTTTTTTCAGACTTAAGAGCAATCTCGATTTCACCGCGCAAGATTGTCAAAGGAGTTTTTAATTCATGCGCTGCCGAAATAGAGAATTGGTTCATAAAATCCACAGAAGTTTTAATTCTCCCAACCATTTCATTCATTTTTTTCACTAACCTACCGTACTCATCAAAATATTCACCGCCAGGAATGGTCTCATCTAAATTTTGACCGGTTATTTCTTCTGTCTTCCTTATAATTGCATCAATACGAGAGAGGGATTTGGCGGAAATAAGAGCGCCGCCTACAATTGAAATAAGGAAAAATATTGGAGCGATGAGAATATAAATTTCTTTTAGATTGCTGAGTGTTTGGGAAATGTATTCTTTGGAGTAAGCAACAATAACAACATACTTTTTGCTTTTTAATTGACAAACTCTTACCACGCCTTCAGATAGATCTATATTCTTATAATCGAACAGAGCGGCTTTTTCTTTCTTATCCGGGAAGGATAAAGTAATCTTACCAAGATTTGCAGTCTTGAAAATTATTCTGTTCGATGTAGTAACTTCTATAAAAGTGTTTCTACGATTGAAAACAATTGCATCGTAAGCAATATCCCAAATTAACTCATCTTCAGATTTGTATACGGTGCTAGGCTGAAAAGAATCCAAATCAACATGTTTTTCTTCGATAACTCGTAGAATAGAATTTGCCTGCGTTTTGAGGCTTGAATCCAGATTCATATGGGAAATGCTATAAATGTAAAAATAGATTACCATGCCGAGTAAAAATTCCATCAAAAAGAAAAGGGAAGAATACCAGATTGTTATTTTGAATCGTGTTGAAGTGAAAAATAATTTAATCTTTGTAATCATAACCAAGTCTAAACTATTCTTTAATAATATAACCCACGCCTCGTACAGTGTGAATCATCTGTTTTTCAAATCCATGATCGACTTTCATCCGGAGTTTATTGATATAAACATCAATTACATTTGTGCCGCTGTCGAAATGAAAATCGTATACATGTTCAATAAGTTTTGTACGCGTAATGATTTTATTCTTATTTCTTAAAAGATATTCCAGGATTGAGTATTCTTTCGGAGTTAGTATAATCTCTTTATCGGACCGGGTTACTTTATGGGCTACTAGGTCGATGCTCAGATCATCTGCTTTTAACAAATTATCTTTTTGCGAGTCTTGTCTTCTTAGCAAAGCACGCACTCTAGCTGTCAATTCTTCGAATGCAAACGGTTTTGATAAATAATCATCGGCACCGCTATCAAGTCCTTCAACTTTATCTTTTGTGCCATCTTTTACAGTAAGCAAAAGTATTGGAGTAATAATTTTATTTTTTCGTAATTCCTTTGTGAGTTGTAAACCGTTCATCAGCGGCATCATAATGTCTGAGATAATCAAATCATACTCATCTGTAAGAGCAAGTTCAACTCCATCCTTCCCGTTGAACGCGGTGTCAACTTCATAAAGCTCTTCTTCCAATCCTTTCTTTATAAAGGAAGCAACCTTTTTCTCGTCTTCTACTAATAATATTCTCATATACTTAAGATAAACAAAAAAGGAGAGTTCGTAAACTCCCGGGTGTTTAGTTTTTTATTGTTTGAATTACCTGCCAATTCTACTCTTGATTAAAGCTTAATATTATCAAAAATAGCAATAGTTAATTATATATCCGTCTCTCTAATTTTGCATGCTACTTGTATTTTTAAGCCTTTAGGATATAGTGGAATCATTCAATTGAAAATAGTGTTCTTATATCAAAATCAGTTAATGATTGATCGTTAAGATTATTAAACCTTGGGAATCAATATAAAATGTTAATCGATATAGCCACAGCTTCGCCTCCGTATAAAGTTCTTCAATCAAAAGTGTCTGAAGAATTAAAAAAAAGAATGACTGGAAGACCAGCTGTGGCAAGAATGATTGACGCCGCTTCGGCTCATTCGGGAATTGATTCAAGATATTTTGTTTTACCGGATGCCGATGATTCAGAAGATAATAAATTTTATTCTTCTGATGGGAATTACATACGACCGAGCACTAAAACCCGGATGGAAGAATATGAAAAATGGTCTATTGCTCTTACCGAAGATGCAGTAAAAAAACTTTTTGATAGTACAGACTTCGATCCTGATAAAATTAACAGATTAATAACAATATCATGTACAGGTTTCTTTGCACCCGGATTGGATTATAACCTAATCGAAAAATTTCAATTACCGCGTACTATTAAGAGGACTAACATCGGCTTTATGGGATGCGCCGCTTCGCTAATTGGTTTTAATTCCGTTCTTGAAGCAATGAATAATTCAAATGAAGAGGGGAATGCACTTTTAGTTTCTGTTGAACTATGCAGTCTTCATTTACAAACAGAAGCTACAAAAGATAATATTCTCGCAAATCTAATCTTTGCCGACGGAGCCGCAGCCGTATTATTTTCTAACTCTGAATCAATGAAGTCCAAATCAAAATTGAAACTTCTTAAAACAAATTCAATCCTTTTTAAAAACTCGTCTAATTACATGGGCTGGAAAATTGGTGATTTTGGGTTTGAGATGATTCTTTCATCAGAACTTCCTAAAATAATTTTAGAAGAGGCGGTTCCAGCTCTAATAAAGATTTTTGATAACTGGGGAATAAAACAAAATGATATAAAACATTGGGCACTCCATCCGGGCGGTAGAGCAATTTTAGATTCCTTACAAACCGGACTTCAATTAGATAACGAAGAAATGATGCCATCGCGCAATGTTCTAAAGAACTATGGGAACATGTCTTCGGCATCAATTCTGTTTGTGATGAAGGAAATATTTAACACTAGGGAAATCAAGAGTAACGATTTTATTTGCGCTGTAGCTTTTGGCCCGGGGTTAAGCATGGAAGTTGCTTTAATGAAAGGCGTTTAATGTTTCTTAAAAGAAGTTATCAAAAAGAAATTATGGATGATTTTTCTATCACCGATGAAAGAATTAATTATGCATTGAAAGAATTAAGTGTCATAAATAAGTTTCTTGGAGGAAATTCCACAACAAGAAAAGGGTTAAAACTATTTCTGAATAAACACTCTTTCCCCAATCAGATTAAAATTCTAGATGTTGGTGCAGGCGGTTCCGATAATTTTAAAATCGGAAAATTCTTTGATGGAAATGTTGAAATCTGCAGTTTTGATATTAATAAAGGTGTTTGCAGATACACAAATCATCAAAAATTAACTGGGAACGTAATTTGCGGTGATGTGTTTTATCTTCCTTTTAAAGATTCGAGCTTTGATATTATACACGCCTCTCTGTTTTTACATCATTTTAACGAAGAAGAAATAAATGAGTTACTGGAAAAATTTTTAAAAATTTCCAGATATGGAATTATTATCAACGATCTCCAGCGCTCAATCTTTGCTCTTATGGGAATTAAACTACTAACCTTTTTTTTCTCGCGAAGCAAAATGGTACAAAACGATGGACCTTTATCGGTTAGAAGAGGATTTATAAAAAATGAATTGAAAAAAATTCTTTCAAAAATAAATTTCAACTACTCAATAAGATACCGGTGGGCATTTCGATGGCTTGCCGTAATAACCAAATAAATTCATATGAAAAAGTATGATGTTGCAATTATCGGAGGCGGACCCGCCGGATCAGTAGCGGCGCTTAGTCTTAACAAATTAGGCTTTGAGGTCTGTCTTATTGAAAAAAAATCTTTTCCAAGAGAAACATTGTGCGGAGAATTCTTATCAAGAGAAGTTACTTCCAATCTTCAACGGCTTGATTTGTTTGAAAATTTTTTGCTACTTCAGCCAAATCCTATTACTTCATTCAAATTTTTTTATGATAACGGCAAGTTTATTAAATCTGACTTAAATTTCACGGGCTATGGATTAAAGCGGGGTCGCTTTGATAACTTTCTGCTCAAATCCGGAAAAGAAAAAGGAATTGAAGTTCTTCAACCGGTAGAAGTTAAAGAAATTAAATTTCGTAATGATAAATACCACATTACAATTCACGATGGCTCATTCTTGAGTGAAATTACGGCAGATAAAGTTATTGCCGCTTACGGCAGACAGAACATTCTTGATAAAAAATTGAACAGAAAGTTTTTGAACAGCAGATCATACCTCAACGGCATCAAATTTCATGTTGACGACTCAGCATTCCATAATTTGGAAAAAGACACAATTAAAATTTTTACATCAGCTGATATTTATTGCGGCATAAATACCGTTGACGAAAATAAGGTGACGGTTTGTTTTTTGGAAAAAAGAAATAACGGTTTGGCTCATCCGAGGGAACAGCTTAAGAAGTTGATGATGTCGAACAAAAGTTTCGGATCGTTATTCAACGATTCTATTTATAAAGTTCTTGAGGAATTGCCGGTTTACGGAACCGGCAATATTTATTTTGGAAACCGCGAACTGGTTAAGGACGGTATTTATATGATCGGCGATGCCGCTGCTGTTATTGCGCCATTGACGGGAGACGGTATTGGAATGGCTGTAGAGAGCGCAAGTTTGGTGGCGGATGTTTTCCATAAACAGAGATTTAAAAAATTAGATGACCTTGAAACAGAAAAAATTTATATCAAGGAATGGCGGAGTCTTTTCAATAAAAGAATTGCGACAGCAAAAACTGTTCAAAGGATCATCTTAAATAATCATGCTCGGAAGATCGGCTTCAGTTTTATAAAAACTTTTCCCGGTATTCTTAAGGCAATGATCCACTCAACACGCGGATAACGTTTAAAAATAAAGCCTCTCTATTACCAGTTTGCAATTATTTATCCACACTTAATGTGATACAATGAACAAGTCCAATTGAGCAGAAAGCGGCGCATTATTCCTTTAAAATATTTATGAATCACTGTAAATATTTTTATATTTCTTTAACTCTTTTATGGCACTTGTGAGGCTGCGATGAATGTACTTTTCTTTTTAGCAATTCCGATAGTTTTATTTTATTTAGCCAGTAAATTTTATGCAAAGTGGGTTGCAAAAACTCTAGGAGAAGATGCAAACCATCCGACTCCCGCTGTAACAATCAATGATGGACGGGATTACGTACCTACAAAACGCTACGTTGTATTTGCTCATCATTTTTCCGCCATAGCCGGCGCGGGTCCAATTATAGGACCTACAATGGCGGTTCTATACGGATTTATTCCAGCATGGATGTGGGTTGTTGTCGGCGGAATTTTTCTCGGAGCGGTTCATGATTTTACAACTATGTTCATCAGTCTTCGTGAAAAAGGAAAATCGATTGCGGAAGTTGCAAGAACCACTCTCGGCAAAACCGGTTTTAATTTAATGATCACCTTTACAATTATGATGTTGCTTCTTGTTTGTTCATCTTTTTTGAGTGCAACGGCAATTTCTTTAACATCCCTTTGGCCTCTTACAAAACTCGGCGTTGAAGGGACCGATACAATATTAAAAACCGTAACAGCAAATGGAATTACATATGGAAGAATCGGCGGCATTGCTTCAACTTCTGTAATATTTATTACTATTTGTGCGCCGTTTCTCGGCTGGTTAATTCATAAAAGAGAAATAAAAACATTATATGCTTACCTGCTCGCTTCCGCTGTTTGCATAGTTTCGGTTTTCCTTGGAATCGAATTCCCGGTTTCATTACAACCCTTTCATTGGATGATCATAATTTCAATCTATGTTTTGATTGCTTCCGGAACCCCGGTTTGGGTAATTCTTCAACCGCGAGATTTTATTAACGTACAAATTCTTTACGGTGGAATTATTTTGATGGCAATCTCTTTATTATTTGTAGGATTCGGCGGCGCAGTTGTTTCACTTCCAAATTTTAATTTTGCAGAAGGAGCACAAAGCCTTGGCATGATTTGGCCGATGATGTTTATAACTATCGCTTGCGGTGCTATATCCGGATTCCATTCTCTTGTAGGAGGCGGAACAACATGCAAGCAACTTACAAATGAAACAGATGCCCGTAAAGTTAGTTTCAATTCCATGCTTTTGGAATCACTCCTTGCCATTTGCGTTCTACTCGCAATTGGTGTTGGGCTGAGTTTTGTGGATTACAAATCAATAGTGTGGCCGTCAGATCCGTTAGTCAAATCAAATCCAATTTTAGGTTTTTCTTTGGCTGCGGGAAATTTATTTCATCAAGGTTTGGGAATACCTGTCTCGCTTGGAACGGTTTTTGGAATTTTACTTGTGGAAGGATTTGTAATTACAACTCTTGATGCAGCAGTTAGGTTGAACAGATATTTATTTGAAGAGTTGTGGGTAATTCTTTTTAAAAGCCCCAAACCGTTTCTTAAAAATTACTGGTTCAATTCTTTGTTGACGGTCATTTTCATGTTCATTCTTGCGTACTCAAATGCATTCTCAGTACTTTGGCCGATTTTTGGAACCGCAAACCAGCTTCTTGCTGCGCTTGCATTAATAACAGTTGCAAGCTGGTTGGTTTTGAAAGGAAAGAAATATTTCTTCGCTTTATTCCCGGCTCTATTTATGCTAGCAACCACTATTACTGCTTTAATAATTTTATTTTTAGATTATGTTAAGAAGGGAAATTATATTCTAATGGCGGTGGATGCTTTTCTATTTATGCTTTCTCTTGGTGTTGTGTTTTTAGCAGTAAATGTTTTTTTAAAAAAAGTAAAAAAGTAATTGCTTAGCAATGAATGATTTGAAAATTTCCGTAAATATTTTTTAGTATTAGAATAGTTGTTTTGGCATCAGCCCGTAATCAATAGATTTGTGAAATGTTTGAGCTGTAATTCTCAAGTATTAAAGCGGGAATGAAAAGAAAATACCTCCCTGTACCTAATTTGACAGTCTCAAACACAGTTTTCATACACTATATCTCGTCTGCATATCGGATTATTTGACAAACACAATTTTCATTTAAAAAAAAGAAATTTTTATCCAACTAAATTTTCTCTCTGCAATTCTTATTCTATTTATATTTCGGTGCACAATTTATGGAGAGTAGTGAATGAAAACTTATTCGATGAAAACTGACGCATTAACCGGAGAAAACTATTTGGAAGTTTATCTACACGGGCAGCAATTAGTGACCGATCCATTTCTCAACAAGGCATCTGCTTACAGTGAAGAAGAACGATTAAATTTAGGACTTTCAGGATTAATTCGCCCGGCTATCTCAAACATTGAGGATCAGAGACAGAGAAGCTATGAAATGTTTACACGCAAACACGATGAAATTGAAAAGTACATTTTTCTTCAAGGGTTGCTTAACAGAAACGAGACGTTGTTTTACAATCTTCTTTGTAACAATTTGATTGAAATGCTGCCGATTGTCTATACTCCAACAGTAGGAAAAGCCTGCTTAATGTTAAGTCACATTACAAGAGAGTACCGGGGCATTTATATCACCCCGGAAAATATCGGAAGCATTGATAAGATATTTCAAGGAATCTCTTTGCCCGATGTTTATTTAATCGTTGTAACTGATGGCGAAAGAATTCTTGGTTTAGGAGATCTCGGTTCCGATGGTATGGGTATTCCCGTTGGTAAAATTAATTTGTATGTAGCTGCCGGAGGATTGCATCCTTCATGTTGCCTTCCGATCAGTTTGGACGTAGGAACAAATAACGAAAATCTTCTCAATGATCCGCTCTATCTAGGTTACAAAAAGAAGAGACTTGAAGGAAAAGAGTATGATGAATTTATTGAACGGTTTGTCCTGGGTGTAAAGCGAAATTTTCCGGACGCATTGCTTCAGTGGGAAGATTTTGCTAAGCATAAAGCATTTAAACTGCTTGAAAGATACCGTGATAGAATTCTTTCTTTCAATGATGATATTCAAGGAACAGGATCCGTTGCGCTTTCTGCTTTAATTACTGCTATGAGAATTAAAAAACAAAAATTCTCTGATCAGAAATTTCTGATTGTCGGAATGGGACAAGCGGGTTTTGGCATTTCATCAAACATTCAAAATATGCTGATGGAAGAAGGATTGTCAAAAGAAGAAGCTGCTAGTAAAATTTATGCATATGATGTATGCGGACTTCTATTAGAGGATACTCCCGGTTTAACCGATAATCAAAAACGTTTTACTCAGAAGCAGTCATCGGTTGCTAATTGGAAATTAGAATCCCCCAATTCAATTTCTTTATTAGATATTATTAGAAACGCTAAAGTTTCAATTTTGATCGGTGTTACAGCAAACAACGGACTTTTCAATTCCGAAATCTTAGGTCAAATGGCAAAGAATGATGAACGACCTGTAATATTTGCTTTGTCTAATCCAACTTCAAAATCAGAATGCACTCCGGAAGAAATCGTAAAAGCCACAAATGGTAAAGCTTTATTTGCAATGGGAAGTCCATTCGCTCCATTTGAATACTCCGGAAAGAAATTTGTTACATCACAATGCAACAACCTTTACATTTTCCCCGGGGTTGGCTTAGGAGCGCTTGTCAGCCGATCAACAAGAATTACAACAAAAATGTTTTTAAAGGCGAGTAAAGCAATTAGCGATCTGGTTACAGAGGATCAGTGCAATGCGAATATGCTTCTTCCGGATCTTACAAATATTAGAAATGTTTCTTTTCATGTAGCCAAAGCTGTTGCTATTGAAGCGCGCGAATCTGGACTGGGACGATTATTGAGTAATGAGGAATATGATAATGTAATTAAAAAAGCTCAATGGGAACCTCAGTATTATCCATTCCGATCGGGTCTAAAATAAAGATAGCTAGTTTAGAAAAAGGAGTTTATAAAATAAAAAAGGAGAGTTGTTCACTCTCCTTTTTTATAATTATACTAATCGAAATTATTTTTTAGCAGCTTCTACTTTCTTTTCAGCAACTTTTTTAGCTGTTTTGACTTTCTTTTCTGCTTTCATTTCAGCCGCTTCAGTTTTCTTTTCAGCAACTTTTTTAGCTGTTTTAACTTTCTTTTCTGCTTTCATTTCAGCTGCTTCAACTTTCTTTTCAGCAACATTTTTTGCTGCTTTAACTTTCTTTTCAGCAACTGGTTTAGCAGCCTCTACTTTCTTTTCGGCTACTTTCTTTTCTGTAGCAACTTTTGTTGCTTCAGATTTCTTTTGTGGCTGAGCTTGAGCGAATGCTAAAGATGTAAAGGCAACCAATACTACTAATGCAACTAACTTCTTCATTTGAGACTCCATTTATGTTATTAAATATTTAATAAAATTTACGGTCATAACTTATTCTGTCTGTATTAAGAATTCCTTAAAGAAAGATTAAAAAATTTTAATCTTTGAAAGCTCAGAAATAAGTATAAAATAGCATGATTTATAGAGCCAGAATAATTATCTTTAAATAGAAAACATCCAATAGGCTAATATGACGGTATTCTTTTCCAAAGCGTGCGAGTTAGGTCTGCAGGCAGTACTTTTCTTATCTACAAAAGAAAAAAAAATCTATAATGCCGAAGAGATTTCCGGTGAATTAAAAGTCCCCAAGGAATTTGTATCTAAAGTTTTGCAAATACTTACCGGCAGTGGAATAATTGGATCTAAAAAGGGAAAAAATGGCGGCTTCTTTTTAGCCAAAGAACCAAGTATTATTAAGTTAATTGATATTGTTGAAGCAATCGATGGATTAGATGTTTTCAAGTCTTGCGTACTTGGTTTTCCGGGCTGTTCACATGAAACACCGTGTCCCGTACATCATCAGTGGGGCAAGTTGCGTGAAGAAGCTTTCACAATGCTGAGCGAAGAAACATTAGAAAATTTAAGAGAGAAGACAACAAGAAAGATCGCTTCGTTATAATTTATCGATTTAATTTGAGGTATAAATGAGAACGCCTTTAAGAAATGAAGAAAAAATTATTTTTGAAACTCATAAGCATTGGTTCGTTTTAATACTCCCTTTAATAATTACACTTATACTCATTACCTCTTCAGTCGTTATATACATTTTTACAAAATTAGAAATAAAAATATGGTGGCATTTTATAGTACCCGTATTCGCATTCCTTTACTTTATTTACAAATACTTTTCATGGAAATTTGATATATGGGTTGTTACAAGTCATAGAGTTATAGATGAGTTTGGCGTTTTTTCAATCAACTCTAAAGAAAGTCCCATTGATAAAATTAATAACGTATCCTATCAGCAGTCTCTTTTGGGAAGAATGTTTGGTTTTGGAAATGTACAGATTCAAACGGCTGCCGAGATGGGGGAAACAAGTTACATTTATATTTCGCGTCCACAGAAATTGAAGGAAGCCCTTTCCACCGCTCAGGAATTGTATAAAGATTTCCAAATGAATAAGCAGGCATTTAAACTCGCAGATGCGGTCGATGGAGAGATAGGCGAAGAGATGAAAGAATGTCCTTACTGTGCGGAAAAAATTAAAGCCAAGGCAAAAGTTTGCCGCTACTGCAAAAGAGATTTATAATTTCTTAACAGCTTCGATAAACATATCTTTAGAATTATTC
The DNA here is from genome assembly GCA_026390795.1 of Ignavibacteriales bacterium. Lineage (NCBI taxonomy): Bacteria > Pseudomonadati > Ignavibacteriota > Ignavibacteria > Ignavibacteriales > Ignavibacteriales bacterium. Next base: position 1,191,450 of record JAPLFG010000003.1, on the reverse strand, counting down.
GCAATGAATTTTTCGTCTTCAAAATTTTTCATAAATTCTATTTTTTCAAAGCCGGCGGCTTTAAGGTAAGATTCAATTTCATTTTTTGTATGCGGGTAATGTTTTGTAGTAACAAGTTTAAAATCTTTTGGGGAGTTCTGTTGAAACGAAAGAATGTTGAAGTCAAGATCGTTCTTGCGGAAATCGTAAAAGCGGATAATAATTTTTCCGTCCCTGTTGGCAATATTGTTAATTCTTTTATTCTCCTTTTTGATTAACCCGTAATTCAAAATATGAAGAAAGACTTTCCCGCCGGGCAAAAGCAGCCCATAAATTTTCTTAATTGCGCTTTTTAATTGTTTGCTCTCTAAGTGTGCAATTGTATTTCCTACCGATACAATAAAATTGTATTTGCCCTTGTCGCTTTTGGGCAGTGAATCGAATGATTGAATATGGGTTTCTATCTCGACTTTATATTTGATTGAATTTTGTTTCACTTCGTCTATCATTTTAGGTGAAATATCAAATGCAGTCATATGATGACCATTCAGAGCAAGTGCAATTGAATCCAAACCGATCCCGCAGCCAATATCTGCCGCACACCCTTTTGTGGGAAATATTTTCTGATAAGCTTTTACTCGAAGATCCAGATTTTTTTCGAAATCGATCATCTTCTCATAAAAATCGGAAATCTCATCGTAGAAAGAATCAACTTTAAGAATTGAAAGATGTTTTTTTTTTCATAGTATCTATTCCGAATGTCAATTACAATTTGTTCACTTCACAAATTTAATAGGATTAAAAAGGCTCGCATGAAAGTACGAGCCTTTTACTAAAGGAAGCAAAACTGTTATTTTTTTGTTTTAAAAAACTTAATAGATAATCTTGCTATAAAATAAACTAAAACAATTACACCGATTGCAAAAATTGTATCTCCAAAAGCTCGCGTCCATCGTAGTGTATCCATTAATGGAGTTTGTAAAAATTCCGAACTTCTTGCATACCAATAACCATATTGAACTGAAGCCCATGTTTGCATTAAACCAACCGGAAGTAAACTGAAAATAACCATTGCGAATAAACCGAAGTTGATTGACCAGAACGAAAATTTAAGCGGCTTTTCATTCCATTCAATATCTGGTCTTATTGCCCGCAATGTAAACAACATTAAACCGATTCCAAGCATTCCGTAAACACCGAATAATGCTGCGTGTGCATGTACCGGAGTTGTGTTCAGTCCTTGCATATAGTAAAGAGCAATTGGTGGATTAATCATAAACCCAAATAATCCCGCGCCCAGCATATTCCAAAACGCTACAGCAACAAAATAATATATAGGCCATTTGTATTTTAAAACCCATTCTTTAGATTTTGAAATACGAATGTTATCCCACGCTTCATAACCAACAAAAATAAGCGGCACAACTTCAAGTGCGCTAAATACGGCTCCCAAAGTCAGAGCGATCATTGGTGTGCCGCTGAAATATAAATGATGCAAAGTGCCGATTATACCGCCGGATAAAAATATAGTCGAAGCCAGAACTGTTGCGCGAGCTGTTGTTTTTATGCTGATTAATTTTAATCGGGCAAATAAAAACGCAATTACAACTGTAGCAAATACTTCAAAGAATCCTTCAACCCAAAGATGCACAACCCACCATCGCCAGTATTCGACAATTGTTAAATTTGTGTGTTTACCATACATAAGTGCGGCACCGTAGAAAAGTGCAATTGCTACAGAGGAAATTAAAAATAATGTGAGAATCTGTTTTTGATCATCTTTCTTTTTCAATGCAGGTTTTATTGCTCTCACCATTAAAACTAACCAGAGAAGTAAACCAATGAAAAGTGCGGCCTGAAAAAATCTTCCAAGATCAATGTATTCATATCCGCTATGACCAAACAAGAACCAATTACTGTCAGACATTTTGTTCATAACACTCAGCCATTCGCCAGCCATCGAACCAAGAACAACAACAAGAAGAGCGCCGAATAAAACATTCACACCCAGTCTTTGATATTTTGGTTCCACACCGCTTACTGCTGGACCGATGTAAAGACCTGAAGCGAGCCAAGCAGTTGCAATCCAAAAAATTCCTAATTGATTATGCCACGTTCTTGTTATTGTATACGGAAGATATTTTGATAAAGGAATTCCGTAAAAACCATTGCCCTCTACTGCGTAGTGCGCCGTTATTATTCCCATCACTATTTGGAGTAGCAATAATCCCGATACAACCCAAAAATATTTTATTACAGCCTTTTGAGAAGGAGTTACAACAGATCCAAGTAAAGGATCGTCTTTAGGGACATCACCATAAGGTTTTTCTTTTTCTTGAGATCCGTAATACCAAATCATTCCGCCAATGCCGGCAAGAAGCACAATAATACTAACACCCGTCCACACAACAGCATCTCCAGTTGGATGATTATCCACTAACTCTTCATGTGGCCAATTACTTGTATAAGTGATCTCATCATTCGGGCGATTAGTTGATGCTGCCCATGAAGTCCAGAAGAAAAACGCGCTTAGCTTGCGGAGTTTTTCATGATCGGTAAGTGAATTTTTCCTAATGGCATATTCATTCCTGCCGTTTGAAAAAACGTCGCTGAAATGTTTGGTATTATCTTCGATAGCTTTGGCGCGCACTGGATCAATAGTGATAGTTCCGGCAGACTCATTAAAAGTATTTTTTCTAAATAAGTTTTGTAATCGTGATTTTAAAGCGGCTTGATCTTCATTACCCAGTTTGGAATAATCTTTACCAAATTGCGCTTGTGCCCAATAATTTAATACAAAGATTGATTCTCTGTGAAGCCAATCCGCTGTCCAATCCGGCGCAACATAACTGCCATGACCCCAAACAGAACCGACTTCCATTCCACCAAGAGCCTGCCAAATGTTTTGACCTTCTTCAATATCGTTTTTTGTGAAGACCGTTTGACCATCGGATGTAACTATTTTATCTGGTATAGGAGGAGCTAACTGATAAATTTTTGTACCAACCCATCCAAGTACAGAAAATGATATCACAATCACCGATGCAAAGGCGATCCAATGCTTTTTCATGACTATCCTTCCTAAAAGTTATTTGATTAATTATTATTTATAATTTTCAATTAGAGTTCATATTCTTTTTACATGTAGTTATGATCTCAGAATGTTTCGTGATAATTATTTAATCATGATTAAAATCATCTTTGATTTTTGAATCGCCTTCAACCCGTGTGGAATATTTGGCGGCATTACAATTATTTCACCAGCTCTAACGTCATAAGGATTTCCGGCAATTCTAATTTCCATTTTGCCGTCAATTATATAAACAACAGCTTCATAAGGAGAAGTATGTTCGGTTAATGCTTCATCTTTATCGAATGCAAAGAGAGTAATATTTCCATTCGTTTTTTTAAGGATCTGTTTGCTCACGATTGAGTTCGATTGATATTGAACTTCGTTTATTAATTCCTTGGGTGAAAGATCATTCATTGATTCATTTGTATCTTCGGCCATTTCATTTTTCTCCTTTAGATAATAAAATTAATTTTGTGTTTTCAATGTTTATTGTGTCCTTTCTTACCATTATCATTAGTGCCATAAAGTTCTTCAATAAAATGGATGAAATGAACATAAGCTTCAACATATTCTCTTCCCGCTTTTACATCATTCACATTATAGTCTGTCTTAGCCTGAACCAAGTTGAACAATTCGTTCACTTTAGAGTGATCTTTTTTGTCTAGATGAGCTAAGATATTTTTCACAGATTTTTTCTCTATTGCAATATCTGCTTCTGCAATTCCTTTTTCGGGCTTATAGCCGATTGGCTTCAAACCGGTATAACCTTCACCTTCACCCATTCTGTGAAGCCTCACAACAGTTTCAAAGAAATACATCACAGCTAATTCCTTTGCCTCTCCGCCCGCTTTTCTAACGCGTAAAACTTTGTCAAACAAACTCTTTATCTCTTTCTCATCTCCAGCTTTCACCCATACTAAAACATAATTAATGTTTCCAGTCTCAAGAGCTTTTTGAGAAGCCTTAACAACAGGACCTTCCATAGAATCACAATGAGCAGAAACCGTGTTTGAAAAGATGAAAATGAATGATGCATAGAATAACATCCGTAAATATTTTGAATTGAGTAACATAATAACCTCCTAAATCGGTCTAAATATTATTTCGTTTAAATAGCTGGTTCCTTTTTTAACCGAGTGATTTCTTTATCAATGGAGAAAGTAAGTAAGGAGGTCTTAAGTACCCTCCCTTCAGTCTCTCTCTTTTTGTGTCGGACATTTTTTTACTCAGTTTTATTCTCTGATAATTCTTCAGAGGAATAATCAAGTTTACCATTTTTTATTTTTGCCGGTTGCGTGAATGGGTGTTCTTCTGTTTTATGATTTGATAGGATATGAATAACTTTCCAATCATTTAATTTCAGGTAATCTGCAATCAGTGAACGATGACATTTCCACCAGAGAACTTCGGCACACATGATTGCTGTTCTATTTTTCTCGGCAATAAAAATTAATTCATCAATACCAATTTTAAAGTTTGCTGTTTCCATATAATCCGCATAACCGCGAAAAGCGGCATGCTGCCAAGCTGTATTTTTAGAATTTTTATTAACTTTTCTTCTGCCGCCAAGATTAGGAATATGAATATAATTGATCTCATTCGCCGGAAGAGATACCATGAGATTTTCTTTATTGAATTGGGGAAATTTACTCGAACCTGGAAGACTACGTACGTCCGCAATTAATTTTATATCAAACGTCTTGAGATTACCAATAAATTCATCTAAAGTTTTAGTTGAATGACCGATTGTCCAGATAATTTTATCTTCTAATTTGTTCATATTATTTTGCTGATAGGTGCGAAACATAATTTCCAACTTCGGATCGAAATCCAACTGCTAGTCGGTTCCAACTATTAATTGTAACTATAGCCAATGTTAATTCAACCAATTCTTCAGGTGAAAACAGACTCTCAGCTTCTTTGTAAATATTCTCGGGTGCACCGGATTCAGATATAAGTGTTAATACTTCACACCATGCAAGAGCAGCGCGTTCACGCGGAGAATAAAATGGAGCCTCTTTCCAAGCAGACAATACGTGAATTCTTTGTTCGCTTTCGCCAAGTGCAATTGCATCTTTTGTATGCATATCAAGGCAATGAGCACAGCCGTTAATCTGGGATGCTCTAATTTTAACCAATTCTAGAAGTTTGTGGTCAAGACTGTTTTGGTCAACTACCTGTTGTAAGCCCAACATTGCTTTATATCCTTCGGGTGATGTTTTATACCAATCTAAACGCATTTAATATTCCTTTCAAAGAGAATTTCAATTGTATTATTTACTCCGTTTCACAGTACTTTAATTGGTTCAAGAATGTTACAATAGCACATGCATAGCAAATAATACTGTTTTTAATAAAGTATTTAACCGTTGAAGACATTATTAATTTGTTTTCTATTTGTCTCAAATTTTCAAGAGTAATTCTTCAAGCTCAATTGCTCGTGGAAATAAAATATTGTTTTCCAGATGAACATGCTTGTGCAGATCTTTCTCAAATTCGTCAAGTTCTTTATATGTTACCTGGAAAGTCGTGCATGCATCCGCCGGTAAAGAATAGTTATTAGTAAGAGCTCTAATCTTTTCCATTGCGCCGCCTGCAGAGACGTGTTCAGCTTCCATCTGCCTGATTGGATTCTTAATTGTTCCGTATCCGCCGGTTTTAGGTTTCTCGTTAAATCTTTGAGATTCCGTTAAATATTTTACGATCGGGAAGAGAATGCGCTCCTCTTTCATCATGTGATTAGTCAATTCTTCGGCAACAAGAGCAAATATGTTTTGAATCTCTGAAATGTATGAATATTTTTTCCCGTGTGCGCTCTTAACTTTTTCAAGATGCGCGGTAATCTCTGGAATTGCATTTTTTACATATGTATGGTGATTGTTAACAATATACTGTGCCAGAAAATTCAAATCCCACTCGGTATAACGCTGGCTCTCGGACGAAATAGATTGATTTACCTTGTTAAGTTCTTCAAGAAATTTGTTGTTTGAAATTTGTTTTTCTTTAAGTGCTTCCTGCAGAGACCGGTTTCCGTTACAACAAAAATCGATTCCAAATTTTTCGAATAACTCTACCGCATAAAAATTCTCCGCTACAACGTCCTTCACTTTCAAAAGTGAAAAGTCGTTAGTTGATTTTACTGATAATGTATTCATTTTACTGCTCCTTATTTTTATTAATTTCTTCTATTACATCTTGAACATCCTGATTCAGTCCAAAATGCTGATATGTCACTACTCCATTTTCATCCAAAACATTAATAATGTTTGAATGTGAAAAACTTCCGTCAGGTTCTTTTTTGTATTTGAATCCTAAGACAGCTGCCAGCTCGCTAATACCGTTTTCATCACCGGTTAGCAGATGCCATCGTTTCATGTCAAGTTTGTTGTTCTTTGCATATTGAGTTAATGCTTCCGGAGTATCGCGTTTTGAATCAATTGAGACCAAAAGAAAGTCTACATCATTCTGTTTAATTTTGGATTCAATTTTTTTCATATCGTTTACAATTAACGGACAAGCATAAGTGCAGTTTGCAAAGATCATCGCCATTATTTGTTTTTTGCCTTTTAAATTATTCAGAGTAATTTTATTTCCGGATTCGGTTTTCCAAACGGATTCCAATTGGTAAATTGAATTATCATTAGCTTTATCATTTTTTAAATTTGCACAACATGATTTAACTTCCGACGATGATTGTTTTACTTCTTTAAGCGGGGCACTTTCAACATTTTTTACTCCAATTAATAAATAAAGAACAACGCCAAGAAGAACCACGCTTACAGTCGCTGAAATTATTAATGCTTTTTTCATTTTGTAAATCCTTTCTTATTTGTAATCTTTCGCACAACGAAAACCGAGATTGCTCGTCGTGTAATTTGCTTTCAAACTGCTTCTGAATGCAGAGCGCATGAATGCCGGGTAGTTTTTGAAATCGGATGCATTCACAGATCCGCTACCGCAAAAAAGATTTCTTTCTAATCCGCTGTCACCACGGGATTCTCCTGTGACAAGTGAACTAAAGAAATCTGATGTCCATTCCCAAACCAACCCGTGCATATCGTAGATGCCCCAATAATTTTTTCCTCTTGAACCTACTGGAGAAATTTTTTCAGTTGTCGGTTGTGAGTACCATTCTAAAATTTGTTTGATATAGTTCTGATCTTTAGATCCGTCCGCTTGTTTTACGCTTGCTTTTGCCACTAATTCCCATTCTGCCACAGAGGGCAATCTTTTTTTGTAGTACTCGCAATAGGCTTTTGCTGCAAACCATGAAATATTCGTTACCGGACCGTTTGGCAGAACATTTTCCCCTAATTCTAAATCGTCTTTCCAGCTGCTTAAATAGTTCTCATCGGCAAAAAGTTTTTTTGCTTTTGATCTCTGCCATCTGGGATTCTCTTTAACAAACTTTAAAAACTGTGAGTTTGTTACCGCGTATTTATCAATGAAGAACGGCGTAACTTCAACTCCGGGACCTTCTTTTTTCGAAATGTAAAGTGGCGTATAAATACCGCCTTTAATAAACACCATCTCTTCATTAGCATTTATTTTTTTGTTCTGAGCGAATGAAGAATAGCTCATCAAAACAAAAAAGATTAAAACGATATTGATTTTATTAATTTTCATCTTCGTGTCATTCTATTTCTTTGCGGCTCTAACTTTTTTTACTTCTTCGGCTGAGACAGCAACATCCTTGCCCGCAAATTTTTTATAAACATAGGTTAAAACCGCAGCCGACTGAAGATCGCTTAGATTTTGTGGAGGCATAATGCCATTGTATGTTTTATTATTAACTGTCAATTCACCTGTTCTTCCGGCAATTACATTTTTAATCGCTTCTTCTTTTGAATGGGTTTTAAGCCAATCAGAATTCGCCAGCGGCGGAAATACATTCGCAATTCCTTTCCCATCTGCTTGATGGCACGCAACACAACTCTGATTAAAAACGCTTTGACCTATGTTGAACATTTCTGTTGGGGAAGAGGCTTTAGATCCTTCTGCCATTGCTGTCTTTAAAAGATTCTCATCAACCTTGCTGTCACCAGCTGAGTATTTCGAAGCATATCCTTCTTTTCCGTTTTCCTTACTTAATTCACCCGTAAAAGGATTAACCCCGCTGGTAGTAGAAATAGAGCCTGAATAAAGTTCGTCTTTCTGTTTACCCGAATAAATAGTTTTATCTTCAGCTCCGCTAACAGTCAGCATTCCAAGAGCGCCTTTATTAAATGCCCGGAAAATCGAATGATCTACCATTATGAAATTTCCCGGTACATTGACTTTGAATTCTACAATTGATGAACCTCCGGCGGGAATCAATGTTGTCTGAACATTTTTTTGAGTTGCATAATTTCCCCCTTCGGTGTACACCTGATCAAAAATTTCTCCAATAACATGAAATGATGAAATCAAATTCGGTCCGCCGTTTCCAATATAAAGTCTAACTTTTTCTCCGACATTAGCTTTCAATGATTTATCGCCAACCAACGAACCAACCGAACCGTTGAATACAACATAATCCGGTGTTTCGGTTAATGCTTTTTGCATACTGAACGGCTGCAGACCGGCATCGCCGTAATTTCCTTCTGTATAAAACTCACTCTGCATTATGTAATATTCGCGGTCAACTGGCGGCAATCCTTCTTTCGGTTCAACTAATATTAAACCGTACATTCCATTTGCGATGTGCATTCCAACCGGAGCCGTGGCGCAGTGATAAACAAATAGTCCGGGATTTTTTACTGTGAATGAAAAAATTGATGTATGTCCTGGAGCCGTAAAAGAAGATGTTGCCCCTCCTCCAGGTCCGGTTACGGCATGCAGATCAATATTGTGAGGAAGTTTATTGAGCGGATGATTGTGAAGATGAAATTCAATTAAATCTCCTTCGCGGACTCGAATAAAACTTCCAGGTACATCGCCGCCGAAAGTCCAAAAAACATAATCAACTCCATCAGAAAGTTGCTTTATAACTTCCCGCACTTCCAGATCAACAATAACTTTTGTCGGATGTTTCCTTGTAATTGCCGGTGGGACATAAGGTGCTTGAGTTAGTTGCGCATGCTCTTCTCCGATTATTTGATCTGAGGATTCACTGTCACAACTCATTATTAGGGTTGACAATACAATTATTAAAAGTAGTCTAAGTGTAACAATTGCTGATTTCATACTTTGATCCTTTCAAAATAAAGAGAACGTCTTGTCTTATTATACTGCAAAAAAATATTTATTTTATTTTCGGGATTTGTTGCTCAAATCCTTTTGTTTGATAAAGGAATTTTAATTCCGATTACAAGTTAATTGAACTCGGACGATCTGTCAAGTTATATTTTTAACGTGTCCTCTTTGTCCGATTTGGAGGGAAGGTACTGCTAGGGCTTAATAGTTCAGAAACTCAATATGTAGTCTAACGGCTGGGGGTCAATTCAATTTAGAGGTTTGTAAAATTTCTCCGGTATGACTCAAAATTGTAATTATTGTAGGAATCTTACTATTAGAAATGTCAATCGCTTGCTGAACCAACTGTACAAGACCGCCGCAACAAGGTACTTGCATTATTAATACGGTTATCGATTTTAGATTTGATTCGTTAATCATTGTTACTAATTTTTCAAGATAGACTTGTTTATTGGAATCAAGCTTTGGGCATGCGATTGCAAGTGATTTTCTTTTCAAGAAATCTTTTTGGAAATCGGGATAAACAAATCCGCAGCAGTCTGCTGCAAGTAAGAAATCGGAATTTCTGTAATATGCCGCGTTCGGTGAAACAAGATGAAACTGTATCGGCCACTGCCTTAAATGAGAAACACGGGAATCATTCCCATCTTCATTATCGTCAATGTTTTCAATACTCATCTCTTGAGAACCGGGACAGCCGCGATGAGATTTATTTTCTTCAAGTTCATTTGAAGAGATGGGATTTTCAATTTTGTTGTCGCGTAAATATTCAAGAGCGAGTGTTAGGTATTCAAATTCTTGATGATTACGGAGATGTACAAGGTGGGCTTTAATTACGTTTGTTCCTCCGGCGGCAATATATTTCATTACTTTCTTTTCATCGTAAGGTTCCGCTTCACGCTCCTCGACAGTTAATGCTTCGAGAGGGCAGTTTCCAAGACAGGCTCCAAGTCCATCACAAAAGAGATCGCTGATCAAACGTGCTTTACCGTCTATAATCTGCAATGCACCTTCATGGCATTCCGGAACGCAATTTCCGCAACCATCGCACTTTTCTTCATCAATTTTTATGATTTTTCTAAGCATTTTATTACCCACTTGATAAACAGAGTTTTTTTTCTGATATTAATATAGAAAGATTTTTTCTTTATTCAAAAAGGGGTTGTTAGAAAAATTGTTAAGTAAATTGAAAGTAATAGAATGAGTTCAAAGTATATAAAGAATATGGACAAGCCCATCCAGAAGATCAGATTTGCTGTTCAAATCATCTTTGCACTTCTCTGCATCTGGATTGGAATTGAGTTTTCACAATTTGTATCCTATCTAGAATCTCATGGATCGGGTGTTTTTCACCAGAGACCTCCCGGCGTAGAAGGATTTTTACCAATCAGTTCACTTATGAGTGTTGTGTATTTCATTCAAACAGGGCAAGTGCATAATGTTCATCCGGCAGGTTTTTTTATTTTTCTCGCTATTGCCGGAGTTTCATTGGTATTTGGAAAAGCTTTCTGCAGCTGGATGTGTCCGGTAGGTTTTATTTCTGAACTGGTTGGGGACTTTGGAGATAAAATATGGAAGAAACTTTTTAAACGCAGAATAAAACTTCCAAGGTTTATTGATTATCCATTACGGATGGTTAAATATTTACTTCTCGCATTCTTTGCTTTCGCGATTTTTTCTATGACAGAAACTGCGCTAGCGTTTTTCTTAAGCGACACATACAATATTGCTGCAGATGTTAAAATGTATTACTTCTTTGCAAATATTTCCAGGTTTTCTTTGATTGTAATTGGCGTTTTATTCATGCTATCAATACTTATAAGAAATTTCTGGTGCCGGTATTTATGTCCCTACGGTGCACTGCTTGGGCTGGTTGGATTTCTGAGTCCGAATAAAATAAAAAGAAATTCAGCGAGTTGTATTGATTGCGGATTGTGTGCAAAAGCTTGTCCCTCATTTATAAAAGTTGATAAGGTTATTACTGTTCGTTCGGATGAATGTACTTCGTGTTTGAGCTGTGTAGATGTGTGTCCAGTAGAAAATACTCTTGAAGTAAAAAATATATTTAACCGAAAAAAGGTTTCGAAAAAATTTATTGCTGCGGGTGTGATATTAATTTTTATTGCGATAACCGGAATTGGTATGCTAAGCGGAAATTGGCAGAATAAAGTCTCGAAAGATGAATACTTGATTATACACAAAAAATTAGACGCTATAGGGCATCCTACAAGTCCTTCCGAATTTGAAGAACTTAATAAGTCTACTCAACAAGGAAAAGTTAAAGTCGAAGAAAAAGTCAATTAGAGAAATTGATTCATTATAAGTCTTTCGCATTCCGGCAAAATAATTTTATTATTTTGAGGTCGGGATTAATCACTCTTATCGTTTGATAGTGAAATCGTATCACCAATAACAAAAACATACTTCGGATATTTCGAGCCATTATTGAATGAACCAATGAAAATTATTTACGGTTTAATCCTCTCTTGGTTAATTACACCACAAATTTATTCACAAGTGAAAACAGATTCGCTAAAGATTTACAATCTGGGCGAAATAATCGTAACCTCTCAACAGAGTAACATAATAAAATCATCAAGTGTATTTGATATCTATCTTGACAGAATAGAATCTACTGGCGGAACTGATTTATCAAAGGCAGTAGCGAATAATCCTGGGGTTTATGTATCAACATCTTCGAAAAACGAATCAAAAATTTATTTACGCGGTTTCGATCAAAGAGAAATCGCAATATTTATTGACGGTGTTCCTATTTATCAGCCATACGACGGACTAGTTGATTTAAGCAACATTCCGATTAATGCAATCGAAAAAATTACAATTAGTAAGGGAATGCCTTCTTTACTTTACGGAACCAATTCGATGGGTGGAACCATAAACCTTCTATCCAAAACGAGCGACCGTCCGCTAGAAGTAGATGTTAATCTGGAATACGGATTTGGAAATAAAGAATCAGTAGGTCTAAATGGCATAATAGATAAAATTTTCTATTCATTGAACGGAACGTTTTCAAAATCGGGCGGGTTTGATCTTCCAAAAACTTTTTCATCAGCAAAAAATGAAAACGGAGGAGAGAGAAAGAACAGTCAATTTGAAAACCGCGGCGGTATGTTAAAACTTGGTGTTACTGATTTTCTTAATATTGATTTAGCTTATACCCTTATGCTAATAGACAACGAAAAGGGGATTCCAACAGATATATATACTTCGAAGCCGCGTTATTGGAGATTTAGCGATTGGAAAAAGAGTATCAATAATCTGATGTTTAAAACAACCGTAGAAAAAGATTTTGAAATAAAAGGAAATCTGTTTTTCGAACAATTTAAAAATATTCTAGATTCTTATGATGACGCGAACTTTAAAACACAATTGAAACCTTACGCATTTCGCTCAACTTATGATGACCATTCTCTCGGCATAAATTTATCTTCTTCTTTTAATATAGAACAGGCAGGATTAACAAGATTATCTCTTTCATACAGAAAAGATGTTCATAAAGAGGAGGGAAATTTCAACCAGGGATTCAAAGAGTACGAAGCAGATAATTTAAGTTTAGCCGCTGAACAGGATCTTCAAATTGGTAATAATTTATTTATTGTAGCCGGTGCCGGTATTAATTTCTTAAAACCGGTTTATGCAAACGGAGGAGAACTTCGATCATCAACTTCTATTTTTAATGAAAACTTTGGTGTAAATTATAAACCAAATGAGATGATAAGTGTTCATGCAAATCTTGCTAGCAAAAGCCGGTTTCCAAATCTAAAGGAATTTTATAGCGAGACAATAGGACGCTATGTTTCTAATCTGTATCTGAAGCCGGAACAAAGCTTGAATGCAGAAATTGGAATTTCATGCATTTATTCTAAACAGAATAATATCGGGCTGACAGTTTTTTATTCTGATATTAAAAATTTGATTCAAGAGGTTTCGGTAAACGACGGATTAAAGCAATTCCAAAATATAGGGAAAGCTGTTTTATCCGGTTTTGAATTTACGGCAGATTATCAGATAGAAAATTTCATAATTAATTTTAGCTATACATTTCTTTCAGCAAAAGACAGATCCGACAAGGCAGCATCCGATATACTTGAATACAGACCCGAACAGTTGATTTCTCTGATTCCTTCTTATTCATTTAAATCCGGTCTTAACTTAGTGAGTGAAATATCTTATACCGGAAAAGAGTACGGTGTTAATCTTGACACAGGTGCATTTGTCCCTATGCCGGATTATTTGCTGATAAGTTTTAAGGCGGCGCAAAAGATATTTGAGAATTACACACTCTATCTAAGAATTAACAATGTATTGGATAAGTATTATGAAGCAGATTACGGATATCCTCAAGCCGGTAGAGAATTTCTGTTTGGAATAAATATCAAATGGTAAAAAACCGACTATTTTTGATTTGCAATTAGTAATAAACGGACGGTGAAAAATGAAAATTGAAAATGTACCATTTACAGTAATTGATTGGAGCAAAGTTGTTCCAAAAGAATTTGCGGGGGAATCGGGAAAAGCTTTTTGGAAAATTTTTGAAGACGGAAATATTAGAGTTAGAATAGTGGAATACACTCCCGGTTATCTTGCGGATCACTGGTGCCGCCGCGGACATGTAATTTACATTTTAGAAGGTGAATTGATAACAGAATTGAAAGACGGTAGAGTTTTTAAACTTACACCGGGAATGAGTTATCAAGTTGCGGACGATAACGAACCGCACCGATCCAGAACTGAAACCGGCACTAAAATGTTTGTGGTTGATTAATGAAGAATTGAAGGGCTGATCTTTATAGCTGTGAAAAAGTTTATACAGCATTATTTCCAGGCATGTTATAAAAATCAGCACTCTTTTTATTTGATCAGTTCGTTTACTTTGTTCGTATCAAAAGTTGATTCAATAAAAATCAATTCCAAAGAAGAAATGATATTGAATACCCTTGCGACGTCATCTTTTCTCTCTGGTTGATTTTTCGAAACAAATCTTTGCATCTCCTTCGCCGATTCAAATTTAATTTGTGAGATGTAAGCGTAATCTTTTTTATTCTCTATGGGTAAGAGATAAATCTCGTAATTGGAATAATCCTCAAACAGATCCAGCCAATTTGGAAATCCGTTCTGTAATCCAAGTTTACCTTTCATGAATTTCATTTGATTCTTATACGAATCAAAGCTTTTTTTGTGGAATATTGCCGGTAGTTCGAAAGCGGCTTCTTTAGTTTTCGCCAAAACATTTTTGAATAGAGATATTGTTAGATTTTGCGCCTCTTTATTTCCTTTATCATTCGCAATGGAGATATAAAATTTTCCAACTGCAGCTTGAACTTGATAAGGCGTGATGCAAATATATTTTGCTAATGTATCACTCAAGGCACATTTAAAGCGCGATACGGAAAAAATTCCGAACGCAGCTTCTTCGTTATTCATTCTGTAAGTCTCAACTCTGAACTTGATTCCTTTCCATTCGACTTCTTGGAATAGCAATTTGGCAAATCCGTATTCAAGATAAATATCAGCACCGCCGTCAATTAGCCCCCAAAGCGCATTACCATCGTAATAACTTGACCGGATATTCCCACCGTCAATATCATCCTGGCTTAATGCCGGAAAATTTTTATCATCTTGCGCAAAAACAGTAGCGGAAAATATTAATAATATAATTACGGTTTGGAATAATTTCATCGAATCAATCCGGTTACTGTAATTCAAATTTTTGCAATTCGATTTTATCAAGATCCGCGACACCGAGTTTCAGATTTTGAGCGAGATCTAAAAATGTTCTGCTTCGCGGTGAATCTTCTTTTTGTATTTTTTCAGCAATTCTTTTCTTAATTACAATTTCGTGTCCGATCCTATCAATAGCTACCGGGTCAGTTCCAACTAAAACGGTTTTGTAATCCGTGAAGAATTGAGGATTGGCAGCGGGTCCGCCGTTAAAACAACCTTTGATTCCGTCAACAATGTTAAGAACCACTTTATCTCTCAAAGGTGGGAATGCACAAACCTCTGCACAAGTTTCTGCCCAAAGCTGTTTATGTAATCTTCCGGTATTGCTAACGCTTCCGAACGCAATATTTTTCAAGCAAAGCGTAACTGTAGATCCCGCGTTCTTTAAAATTGGAACGTTTATAATTTTATCTACCATTTGTGTAACAATTTTTGTGAAGTAGGAATTTTTTCCTTCGTTAACCATGTATGGAATTGTTTCCGAATCATATTTTTCTTCACAATCCGCCCAGTAGTACCAATCTTTATCAATCATTCTTTCGCCGTAAAGTTTTCCATTTTCATCATACATTGTACCATTTTCTCCTTTACGTTCAGTACCAATTATTTTAATATCGGGAAAAGCCGCAGTGGCAAATCCGGCTTCTGCTAATTGTTCTTCTCTTCTATCCCATATTAAAATATTTTTTCTAGGGATCCCGGCTTCTTCCAGTTGTTTGATAATAGCTTGCGTAACTTCGACACTAGTTGAAAGTGTCGATCCCGCAACCGGATTCACTTTCAATCCGATTCTATCATTTTCATTTACAAACATTTTCCATGCACCGTTTAAAGACTGCGCTCCGGTCAATGCCAGCATTCCTTTTGCAATCATTTCGTAAGCAGCTTGGTAAACGATTTTGTTCTCAACGACTGAATTGATGTGAGTAACTTGAATAACTTTTCCCGGAAATTTTCCTGGCATCGAATTTTCATTGCGTGGATATTTCTGCATTTCGTTGATATTTGTTGCCGGCTTTGCCGGCGGCTGAGTTTGTGCGGTAATATTGTTTGCAATTAAGATTGAGATAAAAGCTGTCAGCAAATTCAGTTTAATGCTTCTTGATATTATTCCTACTACTTCTCCTTTCCGTTTCATAATTGATTCCTATGTTTAAGAAGATATTTTCAATACGTAACTTAAAAATATGTAAGACAAGTTACCGCAAAATATGCCGGGTTAACGGGACTTATAACGAATCTTTTTATTTGCCAGCGAGAAAATTTCTCTCTAAGTTGTTTTTAACTTCTTATTGTTCTAATGGATTTTCGATCACGACCATGATTATAGGTGGATGGAAAAATGACAGAAGGTGAAGAAAAACAAGTTTGTTCTTTATGTGAAAACCAAGTAAAAGAAGAAGATGATTTTTGTCCAAATTGCGGAACGCTCTTCATCGAAGACGTAAAATGTTCCGAACATGAAGAAATTAAAGCAGAAGGAGTTTGTGTAATCTGTGCCTCACCTTATTGCGGTGAATGCGGGCTCTTCGTTGATGACAGGATTTTCCTTTGTAACAATCATTCCGAATATGAGACGATAGAAGGCATGGCGTGTGTTTTGTCTGCCGATGATTCTATTCAGGTCGAACTTATAAAATCGAATCTAGAGGCGGAAGGGTTACACCCGTTTGCCTTTCCAAGAAATATAAGCTCAATTCATTCATCCATTGCGTATACTGGCAACAATAGCAATAATTATCCTTTGATGGTTCCATTCGATGAAGTAAACCGTGCAGAAAAAATATTACGTGAGTTAGAATTGTTGGGATAAAATTTATAGATATAATTTTTGGAGTTGTTAATGAACGCAAACACAAAATTTGGTTTCATTCCCGTTTCAAGTTCCATAACGCAAACACCGATTGAGGAGATAGTTGGAGAATTGATCCCTTCGCTTCACTCACTTGGCGGAGAGCAGTTTACTGATGAAATGATAGCTGCTTCGTTACCGGTTTATTATTTGATAGTTACAGGCGGAACCGAAGAAAAAGTTCTAATACTCCAGACTGAACGGGAAAAAATTTCAAAAAATGAACCGGTGATATTGTTAGCCCACCCAGGAAATAATTCGCTTCCGGCTTCGCTGGAAATTTTAGCCCGGTTAAATCAAGATAACCGAAAGGGAAAGATCATTTATCTTGATTATGAAACGAATAAAGATTGGCAAGACGAATTAGAAAAAATTTTGAAACATCACCTCGTTTATTATCAGTTGAATAATACCAAGTTGGGACTGATTGGAGAGCCATCAAGCTGGCTTGTGGCAAGCAAGCCGGAGTTATCAACAATCAAAAATGTATGGGGTCCGAGTGTAATTAAAATTGATTTGGAAGAACTCAAATCAGTGATTGATGAAGTTAAGGAAGAGCAGATAAGTGACGATCTCCATTCGTTAACTGTTAGGGCAACCGAAATAAAAGAGCCCTCAAAAAAAGAAATGAAAAGTGTTGTAAAAGTTTATGCGGCATTGAAACAATTAATAAAAAAATATGAACTAACAGCAATTTCTGTGCGCTGTTTTGATCTGGTTACTGATTTGAAAACCACAGGTTGTATTGCGCTTTCAAAATTAAATGATGAAGGAATAGTCGCCGGATGCGAAGGAGACCTTGTATCAACACTTGGAATGTTATGGGCAAATTTTTTAACGGATCAAGTTGTGTGGATGGCAAATCCCGCACAATTAGATGAATCGAACAATTCTATTTGGCTTGCACACTGTACGGTTCCGTTGAGTTTGGTCGAGAATTATAAATTGCGTTCACATTTCGAGTCTGGACTTGGTGTAGGTATTCAGGGAAACTTATCAAAAGGTAAAGTGACAATATTGAGGTTAGGCGGAAAAAATTTAGAAAAAATCTGGATCTCAAATGGAGAGATCATCGAATCGGGCTCATCAGAAAACCTTTGCAGAACACAAGTAAAAGTGAAGCTTCACGGAACGTCCAAAGCATCAGATCTGCTGATGTCACCACTCGGAAATCATGTTCTATTGATGCGGGGCAGTTATGCAAAAGAGTTGACGGAGTGGTGGGAGACGTTTATTGAAGAGTACAATTAGAATTTGTTTTTCTTAATCGGTTGAAGTACGAATTCTATTTTTTTAGAGCGAAAATAATTCATTAGTAGTTGTACTAATGATTTGTTTATTACTCTCTAAACGCAGATAAAATCGGGGTACAAAATTTGAGCATGCTATTTATCATTACTGCTCAAAAGTATGATAATCATCAATTCAAATTCATTTCAGTTGAACTCACTATCGAAAGGAAAAGACAGGACACAAAATTATAAACCAACATAAAAGGGGGGCGCGATGCTTTCTAGATTTACAAAAATCATAATATTATCGTTTATTTTAGCTGCAAATCTGCCTGCGCAATACAATCTAACCGTCCAAGATCCGCAAGCGACTTGGTATCAATCTAAGGGTACAATTGAAGAAGCAGTTTTTTCCGTCGGTCCAAAAGGTTTATACAGCCAGGTAAGTATGTATTTAACCTTTTCAGCGAGAGGCGGAAATTTTTTAAATGGGAGCCAGCTTGAAACTGTAATGAATTTTGATTTACCGGAAGGAAGTTTTGTAACTGATCTTTGGCTCTGGATAGGAGATAAAATCAGTAAAGGAATTATGCTCGATGTTTGGAGCGCCTCTTCAATTTATGAAGGAATTGTTCAAAGAAGAAGAGATCCTGCACTTCTTATAAAGAAAGGAACCAAAAGCTACGAACTCAGGGTCTACCCAATGGATAAAAACAGTACCAGAAAAGTTAGAATAACTTATCTTGTTCCCAACACATGGAACGAGACCTCAGTTTCAACTCCTCTGCCTGTAGAACTTTTAAAAGTATCATTGAACAAAGTTAACACTGCACGTGTAATTACCTGGACTACTTCTGAATGGACAAATCCATCAGTAAGCGGGGTAGATGGTGTATTCCAATCGCAGCATGATACTTTTTTTGATGAACACACCAAACTCGATATCAATAATCCCAACACTAGTTATCCATACTCACTGAATTTTAATAATCCGATGATAAACGGTGTTTATTTCAAATATTACAAAACGGCTCAAGATGGATTTTATCAACTCTCCTTAATACCAGCGGCATCTCAAAATGTAACGAATAAAAAAGTACTTTATCTAATAGATTACGATTCGAGGAAAAGCACAACTACGCGCTCTCAAATTCTTAGTGATCTGAAGCAGATGTTGCTGACCAACGCGAAGCCGGGAGATAATTTTAATCTCTTTTACTCTGGTCTTAGTATCGGGAAACTAAGCAGCGATTGGCTGAATGCAGACGCTGCTGGGATTAACGGTGCATTTCAATCAATAAATGAAAATTCACTTTCGACATACAGCAATCTTCCAACTTTATTGAGAGAAGGGTACGATTTTTTGATTAAGAAAGGGGGCGGACTTATTTATTTAATTTCCAATTCGGATCAGCTTGGCAGTAATCTGAATGCTAATCAAGTAATAAGCGACATAAAGAATATTCTAACCATAAATATCCCGACCTATGTTCTGGACTATAACGACAAAGATATTACCTACTTTTATTTCAACAACAGATCATACCTTGGTAACGAATATTTATATGATAATCTTTCAAAACTTACGGGAGGATATTTTCAACACATTTCCGGCGGATTTTATAATACTCTAAATGATCTCCATTTAAAATTAAACGGCACAATTTCTTCTTTCGATCTTTATACTACTCTGGATAACGGATTTTGCTATTCGCGCCAGACTCTTGCAAACAGCGGTTCTACAATTTCAATGAATAAGCCGATAATTCAAATTGGCAAATTTCTCGGTGAATTCCCATTTATAATTAAAACTTCCGGCATCTACAATTCAGTTCCTTTCACCCAATCAATGATAATTGAAGATGCAAATAATAAAATGGGTGAAAGTGCAATCGAGAAAATGTGGGTGAATTCTTACATCAAATCACTCGAAGTTGGGACGCCTAATAATTCAACGGTAACCGAAATTTTAAATTTGGGTATCGAACACAAGATATTAACAAATTATACTGCTTTTCTAGCTCTGGAAGATACCACTTCAATTTGTAGAACATGCTACTATGATGACGGCAAACCGATAGGTTTTACTGACGTTAAGGATGAAAAACAAATCCCCACCGATTTCTCTTTATCCGCTTACCCAAATCCATTTAACTCGCAAGTCGCCATTACGATCAAAATACCTATGCAAATGCTTGGACAAAATTTCACCTTCAAAATCTATAATCTATTGGGGCAAGTAGTAAAAACTTTTACGGTAAACGATCTTACAAGCGTGATCAAATTATTCTGGGACGGTAAGAATGATGAAGGACAATTAATATCGAGCGGCGTGTATATCTTTACTATCGCATCGCCCAGTTTTACTAAGTCTCTTAAACTGATGTATATGAAATAAACTAATTATTATCGGAGATGCGCTCCATGTCTGAGAGCGCATCTTTTTCTTCAAAACCTCAATTAATATCCACTCCCGTTATCATAATTGAACAAGACAAAGCTTAAAACGGCTAATATTTTCCATAAAAATTTCGATAATAATAGCAACAATGGAAACGATTTATGAAAAGACTATTAATTATTGCGACTGTGATTAGTCTTGCAGTTTTATTTAGCGCGTGTTCAACTGTATTAAACACAACAACTCAAGATGTAGAGCTGAAAACAACTCCGCCCAGTGCAAAAATAACTGTCGACGGCAAAAAATTTGGTACGACTCCTCAGCAAGTAAATGTTGACCGCGGAGCGAATCATGTAATTAAATTTGAATTGGAAGGATACGAAACGTACGAGACTCAACTAACAAGAAAAATTTCTTTTTGGTTCTGGGGTAACGCACTCAACGGATTCATTCCGGGAATGATTGTAGATATGTTTACGGGCTCAATGTATAATTTATTACCGGAAAAAATTGAAGTTGAGTTAGTGCCCGCAAAGATAGTTGTACCAACAAAGAAGAAGTAAAAGTTTAATTACCTTTAAATAAATTTTTATATTTATCATAAAAAGAATCATCTTCCGGAAGAGCGCCTTCAACTGTACATATTTCGCCGGCAAACTTGTTAGCCATCTTATTGATTTTTTCAATATCCCAGCTGAGTAAATAACCAAGACAAAGTATTGCAGAATAAGCATCCCCCGCACCTAAGGTATCAACTATTTTCTTTACCGAGGGCTTGTTTTTGCTTGTACCGTTTCTTGAAAATAAATAAGCGCCTTCCTCTCCAAGCGTAATACATAATAAATCCAAATTGTATTCTTCAATTAATCTTTTTGCAGCGTCTTTAATTTTATATTCTCTTTTAAACAACAGATCGGTAATGATTTTGAGTTCATCTTGATTTGTTTTAATTACATTGGATTTACTTAATGCCATTGAGATCATTTGTTCGTTAAAAAAATTGTGGCGGAGATTAAGATCGGTGAAGTATTTTATTCTTTCATTGAGAAGGTGCTCAATAGTACTCCTTGTGGTAAAATTTCTTTGGGACAATGTTCCGAAGTAAAGCAAGTCGGTTTTTTTTGCTACTAACTTTTTAATTCCATCGGTCAATTCTATGTAATCCCATGCACTTTCCGGAGAAATTGTAAATTGAGGGACTTTGTTTTCAAGCAGCCGAAGATTCACTTTTCCGGTGGGATAATGCGGATCGATTGAAATATTCTTACAATCAAATTTTTTCGATTTTAGGAACTTGAGAATTTCTCTGCCGTTTTTATCATCGCCAACCCTCGAAATAAAATTCCCTTGCCCGTTTAATTTCCATATGTGATAGATGAAATTGAACGGAGCCCCGCCAAGCTTTTTATATTCCGGATAAACATCATATAATATTTCACCAATTGAAGTAATTCTGAAATCCATTGTTCACTTTTCCTTTCCAAAGGAAAGTTTTAAACGACATTTTACTTTTTCCACTCTCTGTTTTCAAGACGGTCTTTATCTTGTTCTTTTGCATCGCGCATCATCTCTTTAACGTTATCAATTTCCGGCGATTCTTTCAAGGATTTCCAATCAAATTTTTCATCAAGAGGATCGAGTGCTTTCTGAGGATCAAAAATTCTTCTGTTTATATCAAGCGCTGAATAAGGCGTAAAATCCGGCTTTTCCGTAAAGAAATCAGCAAGATCATTTGCGCCCGCATCATATTGATTTAGATACGGAATGCCAAGAACATTCCAGAATGTTTTAAAGATGCTTCCGAAACTATAATGAATATGACTTACATAATTTCTTTTCACATAAGGAGAAATTACCATAAGCACACTTCTATGAGCATCAACATGATCAACTCCATTCTGCGCATCATCTTCTGTAATTACAATCATCATATTTTTCCAATACGGAGTATGAGAAAGAAATTCAACAAAGCGACCTACAGCAAGATCATTATCAGCCATATAACTTTCCCGGAATGGATAACCAGCTGCCGGGCGTTCGCCGGCACCGTGATCGTTAGGAACAATTGCAGTTATTACCGAAGGCATCTGCTTGCCTTCGCCAATCCATTTCTCCTTAAACTCTTTGATAAACATATCCGCGCGAAATTGATCCGGAATATTTGTGTTATACGTTGCATATATTCTTGACGAATTATTATAGAGCGGTGCGGAAACCGGAAAGTTCACGGTGGACTTAACACCGGTATATTTAAAACTTTCATGATAAGCGCCTGGCTCGAACATTAATCCGCAACCGAAATTGAAAAAATCCTTTTTGTTTCGTGCAAGATGATCCCACAATGTGCCGGCTTCATTCATGTCTTCCGGATATACAGCACCCGCTGCGCTGTTCATTCCAAATACTCCGGGCGCCTTTGAATCTTCTTTGAAGTCCCTGTTATCTCCGTAATTAGCCGGGGTTGTTGTTTCAACCCATTCATTGGGATAGTTATTTGCAAGCCATCGATGACCATCTGCCGAAACATCCGAATCAACATAAAAATTATCAGAGATCGCAAACTGTTTTGCAATTTCAAGATGATTTTTCATAACGGTGGTGTTTTTTACTTCAAGAGTTTTTTTTCTATTTGAGAATGAAACATTTCTTCCGTAGCGCGCAAGCGTTGAATCGCCGTCTCCTTTTTCAACTTGCCCAAAGATTTCATCGTAAGTCCTATTCTCCTTTGTTATGAAGACAAGATGTTTAATTGGACTTTCTTTTTCCATTGGGAAAAGAGGGATCGGATTATTCTTACGTTCTTCAAATTTCTGTGAGCTTGATTTATCAATTGAAAAATTATTTTCAACAACTTTTTGTGTAAGGGATTTCAATTCATCATCATTTGGAAGATCAACTATATTTACCGTCCCTTTCATTAGATTACCGATGTAACTTCCTTCCGGACCGGGTTTGAAATTTTTACCGCCGTTTGGACCGCTGCCAAAACCTTTAGCGTTTGCAATAAATAATTTTTTACCGTCATTGCTCACTTTTAATTTTGAGGGGAACCATCCAGCGGGAATATGTCCAATCACTTTCAGTTTTTTTATATCAATAACAGCGATGGCATTGATGCCGGATTCAGCTACATATAATCTTTTCTGATCAGGTGATAGAGCCAAACCAAACGGAATTATTCCTCTAAAATTTTTTAACCGTTCGTCAAGAATAAGTCGAATTGTATTAACAATTTTTTTCTTCTGAATATCTATAACTGAAATAGCATCATTTGTACCGTTGCTAACAAACGCATATTTATTTGTTGCTACTAAAGAATTTGGGCTCGCTCCGCCAACCGCCGGAATCCCTTCAATCACTTCACCAATCTGAACTCCTGTCTTGATCTTAGCTGTTACACGAACATTATTTTTTTTGTTTTCGAGTACAAACACCGAGAAAGCGTCGGCTGAAAGCGGGTCGCCAAGACCCGGCACTTCCAGTTCTCCTACCTTTATACCGGTTTCAGATTCTTTCGATAAAAATGGGAAAGCCGGAAAATTAAGCGCTTTCTCATTCATGTTTTGTTTTGTAATCCCCCGTATCATTCTGTACTCATACATTCCAACGTTTGCTACAAAAATATTTTTTTCATCGGGTGAGAGAGTAATTCCAAACGGGTATCTCCCAACCGGAACACTTTGAATTAACTTTTTAGTTTTCGTGTCCGCCACAATCATTCTAAAGTTGATTTGGTCAACAGCGTAAATTGTTTTTCCATCTTTGGATAAAATTAAATCTCCGATATATCCGTGCGTGTAATCTGTTTGCTGATCTTGATAAGAACAATTAATAGAATCAATTTTGCTGCCGGTGGATAGATCAAACAAAAATATTTTGTTTGTTTGCCCGCCTGCTACGTAAACAATTTTATTGTTTGGTGAGATCGCAAGTCCCATAAACACCGAAGCAAGAACTCCTTTGTCGGTTTGTGCGCCGTGTGGAACCTGTTTTACTTCCGGATTATTTCCCAAAACATTTTTGATAATTGTAATGGATAACGGTTCGGTTCCGGAGTTTGCAGTTACGATAATATTCCCATCGGGACTAATGGCTAATCCATACGGATGCGGGGCGGTTAAAATATTTTTACCCAATGGAGTAATAAATCTCCCATTTGGAATAACTGTTTTACCGTTTTGATTGATCTTTGTAAATTCTTTTTTAGCCGGGGCAGAAAAAACCCAAGGATCGTACTTAGCTTGAGCATTTAATAATGAAGTCGCTATGAAGATAATAAAAAATATTTTTTTCATGTTCTTATTCTATCGTTGTTAGTATTAACTATTTTATCCGGCACCGAAATTAATTTTTTTCTTCTGATTTGAACAATTACAGCACCGAGGAAAGCGATGAACATTCCGATTCCCTCATTAATTGTTATTGATTCACCAAGAAAAAGCCACGCCAGCAGTGCAATTTGAATCAACATAGTTCCGTTTATAATGCTTGATTCCATTGCTGTTAAATTACGTAAAGTTAAATTCCAAATTGTGAATGCAAATGCTGTGTTTACAATTGAGAGCCAAAATAGAAATAGAATATTTGTAAAACTTATTGAAGGCAATCCTTGAAAAGTAATTCCGGTAACAAGCATTACAACCGAACCGATGCCCATACTGATTAATGTAACAGTAACTGGATCAATTTTGCAGGTGCGGTTTATACTGCGGCCTAAAACCGAAGATGCGGCATTGGCGAGAACACCGATCAGCATCACACCAATTCCCAGCGCTCTGCCCGGCGGTAGATTCACCGGATAAAAATAGAACAGAATTCCAACCATGAATAAAAAAGTGCCTAGCCATTGAAGAAGAGTTGGTTTTTCTGATAAAAGAAAAATGCCCAGTACAGCAACAATTATCGGTGTGAAGTTAAGAAGCAAACTAACAGTAACCGCCGGGAGGAGAGAGAGCCCGATGAACTGGGTGCCTTGTGTAAATGTATAAAATAGGAAACCAAGTAAAGCTAATTGAATCCAATTTTTTTTGTTTAAGCTTTTTATTGCTGCTATTCTTCTTTTTGTTAGCGCGAATGGGAGAAGGCAAAAAAATGCAAGCACATAACGCAAACCCGCAAATGTTAGCGGAGGAATATCTTTCAGCCCCCACTTAATTATTATAAATGAAGTTGACCAAAGAAATGTAACCAGAAGAGCAAGAAAAATTGCTGCTGTTCTTGAAATCGGTTTTGAAAAAATAGAGACCTCGATCTTTAAGAAGCCCGAATATTACTTTCCCATAAACAGTTTAATTGAGTATGCAAGAAGAAACACTGCAAATATTTTTTTTAAAACGCCCTCCGGAAGAGTTAAGGCATAGAGCGAAGAGAAATAACTTCCAATAACAAAAGTTATGACCATAATTCCGGCGGCTTTCAAATTAATATGACCGGCTTTGTAATAATTCATTACTGCAAGAATACCGATCGGCAATAGCAATAAACCAAGTGAGGTTCCCTGCGCATCTTTTTGGGTGTAGCCAAGAAAACCAACTAGCATAGGAATAATAATTATGCCGCCGCCTATTCCCAATACTCCGCTAATCAATCCCCCGGCAAGACCAATTAAAAGTAGAATAATAATTTCGTTCATATGCCAAGTTCTCTGTTTAGTTGAAATTATTTTTTATTATAACAAGTATTACTGATCGCATCGGGATCTTATAGCAATAATTTAAATCCGGATTTAAAGCTATCTATTATTTTGATGTACTCATTAAAATCCATCCGCTCGGATCAACTGTAAATTCAGCGCCCGGTGGTAAATCGAACTCGCCTTTTCCATCTTTCATTTCGACACGCATAGTTTTTCCTGCCAGTTCAACTTCAACAGGAAGAGGGAATGGAAGATTGTTCTCAGTCTCCCAGTTCAAGTCAATTTTATTCTCACTCTTAACTACATTTAGTTTAGGTAAAGAAGCATGTCTCAGATATACTTCAAAGAACCAATCCAATTTTTTACGGGAAATTTTTTCAGCAATTGCCAGTAACTCATCTGTTGTCGTAATCCGGCATTGTCTTCCGTCTGTTATTTTTTCCATCTCCTCAGTTGGATACGCCCATCGTCTCAGAACTTTAAAAAATACTTCATCGCCAAGATAATATCTAAGTGTATGCACTATCCAGCCACCTTTATAATAGATATCGTTGCCGTAACTTTCCCCCGACGTTTTTTCCCCGCGCGGTGCAACCGGCGTTTTATTGGCAAAGCGTTTAATGCTTTTCATATAACGGAAGTATTCATCTTTTCCGAAAACTTTTTCTAGATAAAGCGGCTGCATATAAGTTCCTAATCCTTCGTGAATCCAGAAATCGCTCCAATCTTTACATGTCACAAGATTTCCCCACCACTCATGAGAGAATTCATGATTGTGAAGCCAGTCAAATGCGAATTGCGGATGATTTTTCCAACCATACCCATACGCAATGGCGGTTTGCTGTTCCATGCCGAGATGCGGAGCTTCAACAACTGCATATTTATCCGCACGAAATGGATATGGACCAATAAGTTCTTCAAATACTCTCATATGAGTTAAAAATTGTGGAGCATGTTCTTTTGCTTTATCATAACTTTCCGGTAGAACCCATACTGTGAATGGAAATTTTTCACCTGTTACACTTGTGTAATCATAATCAATTCGCTTATATGGACCGAGATAAAATATTACTCCGTAATTATTGATTGGAGTTGATACAAACCAGTTCCATGTTTTAGTACCGTTGTTGTTGTCTGTTGAAGAAATATATTTTCCATTGCTTACTAGGACAAGATCGGCAGGTGCCGTAAAATGAAGAGAGACTGAATCCGGCTCATCGGAAGGATGATCTTTGCACGGCCACCAAATATCTGCACCTCCGCCTTGACAGGTTAGAGTTACCCACTCTTTTCCTTCTTTTGTTTTGGCAAGAACAAGTCCGTCATCCCAAGGCGGTTTTTGTGCAATGCGCGGCACTCCGGCATAAGTAGTTCTGATCGTAAACGTTTCTCCTTTTTTAATAGGATTTGGAAAATTGATCCAGACTTTGTTGCTATCATGTGAATAATTCAGATCAATTTCTTTCTTGTTTTTACTTATTGATTGAATGCCGTCAATTTGATATCTGCCGTCTAGGTCAATCAAAATTTTATTAAGATCATTAACGGCTTCAGCGCGCATTATAACACTTCCGCCAATCGCTTTTTCTTTCAAGTCAATTGTGAGATTTATATCGTAGAACTTTACATCATAACATGCTTGAAACGGAGAAAGCTTGCCGCCGGAATCCTGAGAGCCGAACTGCGCAAAGATATTGATTGTAAAAAGAAAGGACAATAAAAAATATTTTGGTAGATTTTTCATAAAAATTCCGTTAAATGAAAATTTCTTTATAAAAGATAGAATACATATTACGCCGATTCAATTGAAAGCCGAAAATATTTTATCGTCAAAATTGATAAACCGTTACACTTTTCAATTTATTGGATTTGAACTATACTTGCCCAGTCCAGCCATCATCATTTTGAATAAAAGCGTTTCTAAGTGCAAGGTAAATGTCTTCAGGCAACTTTCCCTTACTGACTATTTCAATGTTCTGTTTCAAATGTTCAATATTTGTCGTACCGACAATGCATGAATTCACGCCTTCCGAAAATGCTGCAAAACGTAACGCCGCTTCATTCCATCCTATCCCGATATCAATATGCATTTTCTTCCATCGCAGCCAATATTCTTCTGCATAATGTCCGTGCGGTTGTTCATTAAACCGCCACGGGGCATTTGCTATGGGACGTTTTGCAATTACTCCAATATGTTTTTTTATAGTTGTTGGAAAAATATTTTCGAGCTTTCTTTGATCGCATATGTTGAAAGATGTTTGAATTGCTTGAAATACATTTGATTCGACTGCAAATTTCAGCTCATCATTTTCACCGGAGTATGCGGCAACTTTTACTTTTCCGGATTGAACAGCATTTTGCAAAGCCAGAATTGCATCGCCTCGTCGCAATATTTCAAGTGAACACGAATGCAGGTGAACAATGTCAATAAAATCTGTTTGCAACAAACTTAGAGCTTCATCGACGCCGGAAATAATACAATCGTAAGACCAATCCTCTTTACCCGGAATTCCATATCCGACCTTTGTTGATAGAACAAATTCATTTCTGCGATGAGAAATAAATTTTCCAATTCTATCTTCGGATGCATAGTAGCCGCGGGCAGTATCAATTAAATTAATACCGTTATCTAAAGCAAAATTTAAAATTTTATTCACATTTTTATCCTCAACTGCTAAATCTCCAATTTCACCGGCGCCAAAACCGAGAATAGAAATAAGTAAGCCAGAATTGCCGAATTTCCTTTGCAGCATTTTGTCCAGTCCGAATTATTAGTATCTAAAACTAAATTAATAAAAAGATGTTTATTTAAGCAACGCAATCAGCTATTTTATATGTGGAAATTAAATAGTTCTTGAATTAATGATAAATTTATATACTACAAGTCTTCGCAGCAAAATTCTTCTCGGCTTCACAGTCATCCTGCTAATTATGTTTTTTGCAACACTCTGGAGTATCTACAACTTTTATTATCTGAATGAGTCGATAAAAAAAACAATGCAGGAAAACTATACAAGTATTATTGCGGCAGATAATATGGGCAGAAGCTTGGATGAACAGCTTCAAGCAATTGTAATAATGTACAATCAGAATTTTGAACAGGGGGAAAGATTATTTCAGAAATACCGGGACGACTTTTACTTTTGGTATGATAGAGCACGTCTTTCTGTTGTAACTCAAGAAGGAAAAAACATTTTGGACTCGCTGAATGTTGGGTACCAGAAGTTGCAGAGAGATATATCCAATATTGATTACAACATTTATCGTGCTGAAAAATATCCCGCCCTTAGAACAGATTTTGTAAGATTCTTAAATGAAATCCAGGCAATCAAAAAAATTAATTATGGCATATTGGAAATTAACCATACATCGTTGAACAGTTCTGTTTCCCATGTAATAGATATCACTCAGAGCGCAACTATTGCAATACTAATAATTCTTTTTAGCGCAATCGGAATTAGTTTAACATTCGGATCGCGGTTCTCCGATTATATAGTAAAGCCAATTACAAAGCTGCGGGAATCTGTAACTCATATTGCCGAGGGCCATTTTGATGAAAGGATAGAAATTGATGAAAACGCGGATGAAATAAATAGTCTGGCGGAAGAATTCAACAAGATGAGCGAGAAACTTCAAGTGTATGAACGTTTCAATCTGAACAAAATTTTATATGAGAAGAAAAAATCCGAGCTAATTATTGAAAGCATGAATGAAGCGGTCCTGCTGGTTGACGAAAATTTCAACATAATCTTATCTAACAAAACATTTAATGAATCTTTTCCGCCAGAACTTTTTGATCTTGGGATCATTCGTACTTTGCTCTCACCGGATAAAAATAAACAGAACGGTAAAAAATATTCAGATCAAGAGGAAAGATTCCTAAAAGACGATATAATGAAGGTTAAAGATAGAGCAGGCAACCAAAAATATTTTAAAGTAATTGCCGCTTCGTTGGAAATACCCGAAAGTGATATGAAAGGGACGGTAATAGTATTCAACGATATTACAAAGTATCAAGAACTGGATAGAATGAAATCAGAATTTGTTGCTAAAGTCTCTCATGAACTGAAGACGCCACTAACCTCTTTGGGGATGGCGCTTGGTATTATAGAAGATAAAATTGTAGGCGAGCTAACGGTTCAACAAAATGAACTAATTGTTTCCATGAAAGAAGATTATGAACGCTTGAACCGGCTAGTATATGAGATACTTGAACTCACCAAACTTGAATCAAGTATTGGGCGCGTAAAATTTGAGAAATTTGCAGCACACAAACTTGCCGAGCACATTCTGAAAAAGTTTTCTATTCTTGCAAAAGAACACAACATTGTTCTGATAATTAATGACGAAAGCCATGAATTAAAAATTAACGGCAGTTACGATAACATAATCAGCGCTATTGAAAACTTAGTTTCAAATTCTCTGCGGTTTACCCCAAATGGCGGTAAAATAAATGTTAGATTTTCAAGAGCCGAAGAAAATTTATTGATAGAAATCTCCGATACTGGGATTGGAATTAGTCCGGACAACTTGAAAAAAATATTTGATAAGTTTATTCAAATTGATGATACGGCGCCGGGAAGCCTGGGGCTCGGTCTATCCATCGCCAAAGAAATAATTGAACTTCACCATGGAGAAATAAAAGCTTTCAGCGCATTAGGTCAAGGAAGCACATTTCAAATTAAATTACCGGCAGCTTAAATGTATAAAGGGAAAATTTTAGTAATAGACGACGAAATTAATATCTTAAAAACAATTGAACTTTCTTTGAGTTCTTCCGGGTATTCCCCGGAAGTTTTTTCGAATCCCATTCTGGCGTTTACGAGAATCAAAGAGATTTATTTTGATCTCGCATTTATAGATTTAAAAATGCAACCGATGAACGGATTGGAAGTTTTAAGCGAGATAAAAAAAATATCGCCGGATACAACAGTTGTGCTAATGACCGCGCACGGATCAATTGAGTCCGCAGTTGAAGCGATAAAAAACGGCGCATACGACTATATAACGAAGCCATTTACACATAAAGAATTTATTCACATCATTGAGCGCGTCTACGAACATCATCGTTTAAGCAAGAAGATCAAAGGGCTCACCTATCAATTGGAAGAAAAATTTGAGGAAGAAAATTTTGTTGCCTCAAATCCGGCGATGAAAGAAATCTTAAAAACAGCTAAGGATGTAGCGGATAGCGACATTCCAATTCTGATTGAAGGTGAAAGCGGTACAGGCAAAGAGGTGCTTGCGCGGTTCATTCATAAAAACAGTTCTCGTTGTAATAATCCGTTCATCACAATAAATTGTTCCGCCATACCCGAAAATCTTTTTGAGAGCGAATTATTCGGACATATTAAAGGCGCATTTACAAACGCAATAAAAGATAGAATTGGTAGATTAGAACTCGCCGATACCGGTACAGTTTTTTTAGATGAGGTTGCAGAGATTCCAAAATCAATGCAGGTGAAACTTCTACGGTTCCTTCAGAGCATGGAATTTGAAAGAGTTGGAGAAAGTATAACTCATAAAATTGATATACGGATTATCAGCGCTACAAATAGAAATGTTGATGCCGATTTGAGCAACGGAATTTTACGCGAAGACTTTTATTTTAGAATTGCCGGAATTAAAGTAAAACTTCCGCCATTGCGTGAAAGGAAAGATGAAATTCGGGCCATGATTGATCATTTTATCAAAAACTATTCGAAAGAAAGAAATATTATTATTTCTGATGATACGAAAAAACTACTTTTTAATTATGATTGGCCTGGTAACATTAGAGAACTTGAAACGGTGATCAAAAGATTGCTGGTGTTTGCAAAAGACGATATTGTCAAACCGGAATACCTACCTTCCGAAATCACTCAATTTAGACCGAAGCAGATTGATTATCCAAAACAAAAAATTGAAGACCTCGAAAAAGAACATATAATAGAAACATTAAAAATTGCACTTAACACAAAAGAGGCCGCTAGAATCCTTGGTATTTCTGAAACGACACTTTGGAGAAAAAGAAAGCTCTACGGATTATAATTTTGTTCTCCATCTTCATTAAGTAAAATATTACAATTATCGTGTTGTGTGAATTAAAAATATAGTTTAATAAACTGTTGAAACAGTTAAAAAAAACATTGTTTCATTGATCAACCCCGCGATTAATCGCGGGGTTAGAATCACAAAGCACAATGTTAGAACCGTTTTAACGGTTCACATTCTAATTCACACAACGGGTTACAATTATTATTTCCGAAAAATTGCGTCATTTCATTGAAATTTCATTTTGAAATACCCGTAAAGCATTTTAATAGAATAATTTATTTTGCCTTGATTGCAAAATGAAATCCCCTTACTTTCACTCTGCAATTTTCTTCCTTCTAATTTAATAGTGAATTCTACGCATTCCGTGATTTCGCGAGAATTTGGCCGGATTTAATTCTTAAATTACTCCGGCATAGTAATTGGTAGTTTTTAAGCAACACTTTAATTTATTAATAAGGAGAGTCGTAAAATGAAACAGTCTGCTTTTATTGTTATCCTCTTTGTTCTGGCAATGGTAGTTTCTGTTGCAATCTACGAAGTCGGTTTAGGTAATCCAGCCAACTTCTCAGATGCAGCCAAAGAAAAACCCGTTAATACTTTAGGCCGTACGTACACCGGTGGTCCTCTTATTTCTCTTTTAATTGCCCTTTCAATCATGGACGTTGCTATTATTATCGAAAGATCTCTTTCATTAAAAAAAGCAGCTGGAAAGAAAGCAATTCCGAAATTCTTCAAAGGCGTGATTGATCAAATTAGAGCCGGACAGATAGATGCAGCAATTACTTCTTGCGACGCTCAACGCGGTTCAGTTGCAAACGTTCTTAGAGCAGCATTAAGCCGTTATAAAGAATTGACTTCTGGTAAATCATCCATTGATGCTGAAAAACAACTTGTTGAAGTTCAGCGCTCGGTTGAAGAAGCAATGATGCTTGAAGTACCGATCTTGGAAAAGAACTTGATTGCTCTTTCGACAATCGCATCAATTGCAACAATGACGGGTCTTCTTGGAACAGTTATCGGTATGATCCGTGCATTTGCGGCTCTTGCTCAATCTGGCGCACCAGATGCAATTGCTCTTGCAACCGGTATTTCTGAAGCGTTATTCAACACAGCAGGCGGTTTGTTCGTTGCTATCATTGGTATCGTTTCTTATAACTTCTTCGTAAATAAAGTTGATAACTTCACATTCCAGGTAGATGAAGCATCATACAATGTAATCCAACTTCTTAAAAGCAAGTGAGGTGATTAATGCCGCGCATTAAAAAAGCCCGAGTCGCGATTAGAATTGATATGACTCCTATGGTGGACGTGGCCTTTTTGTTATTAACATTTTTCATGTTAACTACACAGTTCAAACCACCGGAAGCAGTGCAAATTGAATTGCCTCTTTCTCACTCGGAAGCAAAACTTCCAGAGTCGAATACGATGACTATCAATATAAGCGACAGCAGTAAGATTTATCTTGGATTCGATTCTTCTAATCTTATGGAAAGTATTTTTGGTCAACAAAACAAGTTAAAAGAAGCTATAGAAGTGAAACCAGAAGCTTTAGGTGAACTTCTTATGAAAGCAAGAATTGCCAATCCTAAGCTTGGAACTATTGTAAAAGCAGATGCTAATGCAGATTATGGTCAGGTTTCCGATGTTATAGATATTTTACAGAAAGTACTTATTTCACGATTTGTAATGGTTACTAATTTTAAAACAAATTAATTATAGGAGTAAAACATGGCCGGTGGAGATGTTGGCGGCGGTGGTGGCAGCCACAAAAAGCGTGGAAAGAAAAAAGCCAAAAAAAGAGTTAGCATTAGAATTGATATGACTCCTATGGTAGACGTGGCTTTTCTGCTTCTTACATTTTTCATGCTTACTACCGTTTTTAGAAAACCCAACGTACTTGAACTAAATTTTCCTCCTGATAAAGATGCGACAGTTAAGATGGATGAAAAAAACTTATTGACGGTTCGGTGCGATGATCAAATGAATCTTTTTTGGAATGTCGGCTTTGAACTTCCTCATAAACTCACATTTGCTGAATTGAGAAAGTTTTTGAAAGATAAACGAACTGAAAATCCTAAATTCGTTGTTCTAATAAAAATTGACAGGAAGAGCAAGTACCATGCTATGGTTGATATTGTGGACGAACTAAATCTTGCGGGATTGGGAAAATATGCGTTTTCACCAATGACCGATATTGACAAGAAAGAAATGTCAAAAGCAACCATTTAAGGATTGGAGAGAAAAATGTCAGAGACTAATTCAACAAAAAATAACGGCGGGATTTACGGAGCCTTCGAATTAAAGAAGCTCTACCCCAGGAATTATTCCATCGGAGTGATGGTTGCAATTATTCTTCATATAGTCGGCTTGACTTCCTATTATGTTTATCAAGCTATGACAAGAGAAGAATACGACAACATTCCGACAGTAAGAATGATGAAATACAGCGAACTTGGACCCCCACCTTCACTTACAAACGAAGCTCCTCCTCAAATCGCTGTAGCAAGTCAAACAATAGCTCCTACTGTTGGCGTGCCTGTTCCAGTTCCTTCGGAAGAAGCTCCTCCGGAACAGACGATTCAATCACAACAAGAGATGAGTCAGCAAGCTGCACCTTCATTAAGTACAGATATGGGTTCGGGAGCGGCGCAGATTACTTCAGATATTAAAATCGAAGAAGAAAAAAGTGACGACCCCGATTTTGACAAATTTATTCCTTATGAAAAAGGACCGGAAATGATTGTTAGTGCAAAACCGGAATATCCTGAGATTGCAAAACGAGCCGGTATAACTGGTAAAGTATTTGTCAAAGTTCTGGTTGATAAAGAAGGTAAACCCAAAAGAGCTGTTGTAATTAAATCCGATTCTGAGTTGTTTAATGATGCAGCAATTGCTGCGGCAATGAAATCCGCTTTTACTCCTGCTATTCAGAATCAGCATCCAATAGCTGTTTGGATTGTACTTCCTTACAAATTTCAATTGCAGGATAACCAATAGTGCAGAATATAATGACGTATATAGCTTATACGGCGGGTGCAGTATTTATTTTTCTTGGGCTGGCAATATTATTTACAAATATATTTCCAGCCCAAATTCCTTCTCAACTTAAGTTGATGATGGGAATTGTGCTTACTCTTTACGGTATTTTCAGAATCGTTGCTACTACGTTTAATAATAAAAAGCGACAGAGTAATGAGGAATCTGATTAAAATATCGTTCTTACTCTTGGGGTTTCTTGCCATATTTTCAGCTTGCCACGAACGCCAAGAAACGGCAATCAAGGGTTATCTTAAATGCTATGTGGATGAATCCCTTTATGATGTAGTTAAAGCGGAAAGAGATTCCTTTATTGTACGCTATCCCCAAAGTAAAATCGATTTGGTTACTGTTAAAGCACGAGAAGGTATAACCGCTGTGTTTAACGGAGAGACTAAATTATTTGTTAGTTCAAGAAATTTAAATGACGAAGAAAGAACCTTTTATGATAAGCAAAAATCTCAAATGAAGGGATTCAAATTCTGTTTTGATGCGGTCGTTCCGATTGTTCGTGAAAATGACCCTAATGAAAAGATAACGCTGGATGAAATAAAAAAAATACTTAGGGGAGAAAGACGCGATTTTACAGTATTTGTCCCGGAACACAATTCCGGTGTTTATGAATATTTAAAAGAAAAATTGCTTGATAATCAGGAACCCAAAAATGTTTCAATAGTTCAAAGTGAAAAAGAGACAATCAGTAAAGTGAAATCTGTTAAAAATAGTTTAGGGTTTGTAGGACTTAACACATTGTCCGATGTAAAGGGAGTGAAAATTTTAGAAGTCGCTTCAAAGACAAGAAGCGACGGTGAGTCATTATATTATAAACCATATGTCGCATATCTTGTAAGCGAGTCTTATCCATTAGTAAGAACAACAACAATTTTCATTAATGATTATGGAATTGGTTTAGCAGCGGGATTTTCTACATTCTTAACAAGTTATGATGGTCAAAAAATAGTTTCACAAAATAATCTGGGACCTGCAACAGTTCCCGTAAAAATGGTTGAACTAAATCGGCGGTAAAAAATGAAAAAACGAATGCTCATATTTTTCGGTATTGTTTTTACAATTATCAACATCAACGCTCAGAGTACCGTGAGTGATGGTGAAAAAGCGATTAAGGATAAGGATTATGCTAAAGCATTAAAAATCGCCAGTGAAATGATTGAGGCGAATAATACTTCTGACGCTTTTAAATTATTGATTCCTCTAGAACAAAAAGGCGTGATGGATAAAAAACTTTTTGAATATTTTGGCGATGCGTATGCCCAGATGAACGTAACTGAAAATGCTATTAATTACTACGCCAAAGCCGAAGCGATCGATTCGTTAGATATTGCACTGAAGTTTAAAAGCGCTGAAACTTTTGTTAAAGCAGAAAGGTACACGGAAGCTGTTAATAAATATTTAAAAATTGTTCAAATTGATCCGAATAATGCAAAAGCTTTTATACAAGCAGCTACAATTTTATACAAAGCTAAATTATACGCAGATGCCGCCGTTATGTATGAAAAATATTTGGCTTTAGATCAAACTGAAGACGCTTACCAAAAAATTACAAGAGCATTGCTAGAATCCAAGAGCTATGAAAAAGTTTACCAATTTGCTTTAGAGGGATTGAAAAAGTATCCGAACAACTCCTTATTAAACAAAGGCGCCGCGATATCATCCTTTGTTTTGCAAAAATTTGACGAAGCCGGAAAATATTATTCTGCCGTTCCCGATTCTGAAATGACTGTAAGCGACTTGAAAAATGCCGGTAGAGCATTTCAATTGATGAAAAATGATTCAACCGCGATAAAATATTACGAAAGAGTAATTCAAAAAGATAGTACACAATCTGCTTTGTTCATGGATATGGCAAATAATTATTTCCGTAACAAAGATTACGAAATGGCAATAAAATATTATACGGCAAAAATTAAACTTGATCCGACATATGAACCGGCATACCGTAATGCTGGATTTGCTTATTACGAAGCGAATAATTGGGATGGTGCTAGACAGGCATTTTTGAAAGCAAAAGAATTAAGTGATACAACGTTTACAACCAATTATTGGCTGGCACAGGTTTACACAAAAATGGATTCTTCCGACCAGGCCGCAGAACAATATGTAAAAATTCTTAAACTTACAGAGGGCAGGGAAAGTCAATTTAAGGATTACATTTTGGAAGCTGTAGTTAATCTCGGTCAAAGAGCATTCCTAAAGAAAAATTACACAGGTGCAATCACGTATTATCGAAGAGCTAATCAAATTAAACCGAATGACTGGAGATATATGGAATCGCTCGGCGCATGTTATCAAACATTGCAAAATTATGATGAAGCTATTAAATGGTATTGCGCTACAGTGAAGATTAATCCTAAAAGCGAAAACGCCAGAAAAGGTCTTAGAATGATGAGTGCGGATGATTGTATTCCGAAGAATGGCAAGTAAAGAAAATGGCGTCTGATAAAATTAGAAACAATTTCAATCCTTGGCATAATGTAAGTTATGGTAATGATGCACCGAGAATTGTAAATACAATAATTGAAATTCCCGAAGGATCGAAAGCTAAATACGAACTTGATAAAACCAGCGGTCTACTTAAATTAGACCGCGTTTTATTCTCTGCAGTCCACTATCCCGCCAATTACGGATTCATTCCACGAACTTTAAGCGACGATGAAGACCCTCTCGATATCTTAGTAATTTGTTCTGTTGAAGTTGACCCGCTTTGTCTGATTGAAGCAAAAGTTATTGGCGTTATGGAGATGGTTGATAATGAAGAAAAAGATGAAAAGATTATTGCGGTTGCCAAGAATGATATTTCGGTTAATTACATTGAAGATTTAGAACATATGCCGCCGCATACAATGATACAACTTCAGAGATTTTTTGAAGATTACAAAAAACTTGAGCACAAAAACGTTGTTGTTGAAAAGATCGTTGGTAAAGAAGAAGCGTATTTGGTTATTCGTGACGGTATAAAACGTTACGAAGATAAATACGGGAAAGATTTTTGACGGGGACAAATTGTATGAGCACGGATTCTGAACAAAATGAATTGGTAAACAATTTTAAAATATCAAAAGTTTTGGTTTATCTTTATTCTTTATTGGGACTAATAACAATCTCTATGTCTGTAGCGCTTTGTTATTATCTCTATCATATCTTCAAATAGAAAATTTTCTTAATCATCTCTCCGGTTGCAATTTTTTACTCGCCAAATTTAAACATCCGTTGGAGTAGTTTTATTATTCCGGTCTTTATATTTCCAAAATAAATACATCGGCAGACCTGCAGCAATTAAAATCAATCCCATCATAGCATTGGATGTATCCGAAATAATCGAATTAACCAGAAACAAGAACGAAAAGATAACGAAGATTGCGGGTGTATATGGATACCCCCAAACTTTATACGGACGTTCAACATCCGGCATCTTTTTGCGAAGGACGAAAACGCCAAACGCACCGAGCATATAAAATAACCATGCTGC
Source organism: Ignavibacteriales bacterium (assembly GCA_026390795.1). Lineage (NCBI taxonomy): Bacteria > Pseudomonadati > Ignavibacteriota > Ignavibacteria > Ignavibacteriales > Ignavibacteriales bacterium. The sequence continues at coordinate 1,152,800 of JAPLFG010000003.1, read as the reverse complement.
AAAAATCACATAGTCGGTAATTGTATCAAAAGATCCCGAGAGGACCAACACACAAGACCAAATACCTTGAACAACTAATGAAATATGCGGTGTACCATACTTTGGATGTACCTTTCCTAAATCTTTGAAAAACAAATTTGCTTTAGCCATTGCAAAGGGAACACGGGCAGTTGCAAGAATGCTTCCGTTAAGAGCTCCGAATGTTGAGATGATAACCGCTATTGATATCAATGATGCACCGTTAGCGCCAAAAATCTTTTCTGCGGCAGAAGCGGCTACTAAAGGAGACTTTGCCATCTCTCCAATAGGTAATACATAGAGATAAGCAATGTTTATTAAAACGTAAACAGCAATCACAATCAATGTTCCCCATAATAAACTAAGAGGAATATTTCGCCGTGGATTTTTTACCTCACCCGATACATACGTAACACTATTCCATGCGTCGTATGCCCAGAATGCGCCCGCAAATGCTAGTCCTATCATTGCGATCATATTTGTAGTGCTGGAATGTGGCATCGCAAAACCGGTATAAATATTCGACCAGCTTCCGTTGCCAAGAAGAAGTAGAAATACCGAAATGAGAACTATCGAAATAATTTTTATATATGTAACTATTGTTTGAACTACGCCGCCAAACACTACGCCGATATAATTCACACCGGTTAAAAAAGCAATGCAAAGAATTGCAACAGCTTTTGTCCCAAAATCTAAAAGCGGATGAATGTTTCCAACTAAAGGCAGATAGAATGAAAAATCTTGTAAATTCTGTGAGATCTGAGGATACTTGATAAAGTAACCGACATACTCGGCAAATGCATAAGCAATTGCCGCCTGGCTTCCAGTTTGAATTACCGCAAGAATTGACCAGCCGTATAAATATGCAGTAAAATCTCCATACATTTTTCTGAAATAAACATACTGGCCTCCGGTCGCATCAATCATTCCGGAAACTTCTGCATTTATAAGCGCGCCGATAAATGTAATCAATCCGGCAGCGATCCAGATAATAATTAAAAGTTCCGGCGAACCAAGCTGCTGGGCCATTGAGGATGGTTTCCGGAATATTCCCGATCCGATCATTGATCCCGCTACGATCATGATCGTTGCAGTTAAAGATAATCCGCGGACGAGCTCAGTCTTTTTAGTTTTCTCGGTCATATTATTTTTTTTGTTAAAAGTTTGCACAAAATAGTTAACTAAAAAGAAATGTCAAATGGAAATATGATAGCAGTTGAGATTTGTGAAGAATTATTTCTTGCACTTTTTCCGAATAGAAAATCCACACTTGAAAATAGCTAACTAGATCGATCCGATATTTTTAATAATATTTGAAGTTGGATATAGTTAAGAATCACCATGTCGGACAAAAGTTTTTCAATATAAATCCATTTTAAGTCTGCTTGATAATTCCTTTAAGGATGTTCTGCTTTCCATTAATTCAGGTATGTATTCAACCGATGTCACAAAAGTCCATAAGTATGCAACAATTGAATAAATATTTCCAAGAGAAAAATCATCAAGATCAATTGCAATGTAGAGAACGAATAGAAATATTAAGAGAAGGACAAATCTCATCACACCAAAATTAAATGCACCCCATGTAGCAATCTTTTCTTGAGTTGTCGCCATTGACTGATATATAGTTTTAACTTGTGCAGACTCTTTTTTAGCAAATATATCATAGACTGATTCGAATTTATCGTGCAGGTCTGAATGAAGTTTAACAACATTTTTGCTATATAAAACGCTTAAAACTATTAAAGGAATTGAAATAAAGAGACATACAACTGAAATTCTCCAATCAAAAAAAGAAAGAGCAATAACAGCACCTAAAATAGCAATTGATTGCTCGGCAAGTTCGGGCACTCTGTACTGAACAAATGAAACATATTCTTGAGAAAGGTGGGCGCGTCCGGCAATAACCGAACTATCGAGCCCGGCTTTGTTTCCGCTCTCAGCAATTTTAGTAACAAGCTCAACATAAATTTTTTGAAATACACGCGTTTCAAATCTGCGCCGCAAAGTTCCGCTTCCGGAATTAATTAAGTAAGCAGTAATCCAAAAAATTAATGGAATAATATGTGCGTACTTATCGGCTGGAATTTTCATCTCTGCTCTTTTAAGAAACGCATCAATCAAATTTCCAAATAAAGTTGGCTCAACAACCCACGCAACATTTTCAATTAAGATAAGCATTGCAACGAAAGCGATTCCCTTTCGGTGTTCCTGTACAAGTTGGAATAGACGCATATTTTAACCTTGAAAAAATGCTGAAGTCTCAGCAATAAATAACAAAATCTTTTCGGGCGTGATTTTTATTGAATAAAAATAATAACTATCTTTTGTGTATTCAATAATAGCAGTTGGTTTTATTCACGGCTAAGTTATAAAATAAAGAGGTAATAGATGGAAATCGTTGATCAAAAAAAGACTTTAAATAATGTTGCATTCTATTTATTAATGTCAATATTAGGCTTCAGCGTTTTAGTTGCAGTCGGGTATCTTTTCTATGCGATCCTTTTCAGTTGATCTGTACTAAACATAAGATTTTCCACCAAATACTTAAAAAAGTAACATGAGCTCTAAGGAACTCCCTGGTAGTTCTTTAAGTGACCTTGTAAAGGCTATGGGGTTGGTTTTCGGAGATATCGGAACAAGCCCTATCTATACACTCACGGTAATATTTGTCTTAACTCCACCGACACCTCAAAATGTTGTTGGTATTCTATCGCTTATCTTCTGGACTCTAATAATTCTAGTAACAGTTCAGTATACTTTTCTAGCAATGAGTTTAAGTTCGAAAGGAGAAGGTGGGACAATTGTACTGAAAGAAATTTTACACAGTTCACTCAAGTCAGGCAGATCCATGATCTTCGTTACTTTTTTAGGATTCGTCGGCGTTTCCTTGTTAATGGGTGATGGAGTTATTACACCAGCTATAAGTATTCTTTCTGCTGTCGAAGGTTTGGAATTAATTCCCGGCATAGGTCATATCTCTCAGAACACAGTTGTTCTAATAACTATCGGAATATCGGTTTTGCTTTTTTCAGTTCAATCGCGGGGAACAGATAAAGTTGCTTCTTCATTCGGCCCAATAATGGTGATTTGGTTTCTTTCCCTTTTTCTAACCGGATTCTTTTCGTTGATTCATAATCCCGGGATTGGTATTGCGCTAAACCCTTATTACGGAATTAATTTTTTAGTTCATCACGGATTCAGCGGGATCATTGTACTATCCGAAGTTATATTATGTGCTACAGGAGGAGAAGCACTTTATGCTGATATGGGACATCTGGGAAGAACACCGATAAGACGATCCTGGTATTTTGTCTTCTTCGCGCTTGTTATAAATTATTTTGGGCAAGGAGCGTTTATCATTGCAAGTGGTGAACAACGCGATGAACAAATTAATATTTTGTTCGCCATGGTTAAAAACCAGTCGGAATTTCTTTACATACCGTTTTTAATATTAACATTGTTCGCAACTATAATTGCATCTCAGGCAATGATCAGTGCGGTATTCTCACTTGTCTATCAAGGAATACGAACGCATATTTTTCCTTTGATGAGAGTGAAATACACGTCGAGCCATATTAAATCGCAAATCTATATTGGCGCCGTAAATTTTGGATTACTTATTGCAGTCATATTAATGATTCTGGTATTCAGAGGTTCTAAAAATTTAGCGGCGGCTTACGGATTTGCCGTTACGGCAACAATGACATCCAGCACATTTTTTATGATCTGGATCTTTTCGAGAAGAAAAGATAAACTGAAATATTTTATAGCACTCTTTGTGTTTGTTATTAATCTGGTTTTTTTATTAGCTGTTTTTACAAAGATTCCGCATGGCGGTTATTGGTCAATTATTATTGCTATGATACCATTTGCAACAATCTTTCTTTGGACATTCGGAAACAAAGCTGTTTACCGCTCATTCCGCTCTCTTCCAATTGATACTTACCTTGAAAGTTTCAATCAACTTTATGATACAGGAAAATATTTACCCGGTACGGCTCTCTTTTTTACTAAAAGTTTAGATATGATTCCGCCTTATATGATTCACTGTACAATTCGCGGGAGTATTATTTATGAGCAGAATATTTTAGCGTCAATCGTTACGATGGACAAACCGTTTGGAGTTCAAAAATTATTTGTTCCGGAGATTACAGATGGATTATCGGGACTTGAAATTCAAGTCGGTTATATGGAAAGAATGGATGTACCAAAAATTTTAAAGGAAGCTAATATTGATCCGAAGGTTATGTTCTACGGCGTCGACGACATATATGCAAAACGCCCGTTCTTGAAACTCTTTGCATTTATAAAACGGGTTACTCCAAACTTTGTTCAATTCTTACAATTGCCTTATCAAAAATTGCACGGTGTTATAACAAGAATAGAGCTTTAATTAATTCCAGTCATTTCGCTGCTGATTTCCCAAATTTTTTTCCGCACAGATTCATCATCAACAATCGAATTATAACGTGATATTTTTTTATCGACAAAATATTTTCCGGTTGTATTTTTTACTTCGCGAGCTGATGCCAGAAAGACAGAATTTTCCGCCCCCCTTTTAACAGAAGAACCGCTTATGTTAAAGCCCGCTGCCAGCAGTTTGGTTGTTATAACTCCGGGGTGAAGTGAATTTGATGTTACATTTGAGCCGTTTAATCTTTCCGAAAGCTCTTTTGAAAAAATAATGTTGGCAAGCTTGGAAAGAGAATAAACTCCGTAACCATCATAATATTTTTCAGAATTAAGATTATTCCAATCAAGTTTTGCATTCTGATGAGCCATCGAACTCACATGAATAATTCTTCCCTCATTACTTCTCTTGAGCAGCGGAAGCAATTCATTTGTAAGCAGAAAATGAGAAAGATGATTCACCGCAAAAGTCATTTCGAACCCGTCATCACTCAACGTTTTATTCTTTAAATAAACACCGGCATTATTAATTAATACATCAACGTGATCGAATTGATTTTTTATTGTGTCGGAAAATTGCTTTACCTGGTGAAGTGATGATAAGTCGAAAGTGAATCCGTCAATTCTAAGAGCGTCATTCTCTATTTTCAATTCTTCAACAGTTTTTTCAACGCGGGTTTTATTTCTACCGTGAACAATAACATGCGCACCGAGTAATGCCAATTCTATTGCAGTCTGCTTTCCAATTCCATCCGTGGAACCGGTAATCAGAACAATTTTATTTTTCATCATCCGGTAAAGCCGTTCATTTTATGTGTGCCGTCGCAATATGGTTTGTTGTTTGAGCCTCCGCATCTGCAGAATGCAGTCACATTCGTTTTCTTCTCTTCCTTGCCGTTGCCCTCTTTTACTAAAAGATTTCCATAGACCAGGAGCGGCCCATTTGGAGTTGCCTCAATTATAATCTCCGCGTCGTCTTTTGTATCGGTGTTTAGCTGCTCGGCGGCATTCATATAAAAGCTTAATGCACCGGAGGGACATTGTTTAACTTGATTAACAATTCTTTCTGTACCCGCTGCGCCAATATTAATCCACGGACGGTTTCTTGGATCGAAAACTTGCGGCAACCCGGTGAAACAGATTGCCGAATGAATACATATATTTGGTTTCCAAACAACGGTTACTTCACCGTTCGTATATTTTTTTGTTATCTCTTTCATCTATTTCCAAATATTTCTCAATGGATGCGCTTCTGTGTTAAAAACAATTTTACTTAAGTCAATAGTTCCATCCGGGGCAAAAAAGAGGTAACAATATTTTAGAGTCTCGGCAAAGAAGAAGCTTTCCATCTGATCGCTTTTCTCTTTTGTAACTACACTTTTAAGCGCAGCGTAACCGTCGTCGATTCTGCAGTATTTAACAATACTATCAAAAAATGTTTTTCCCATCTGAAGATATTTCTCGTCTTTTGTAAATTGATATAGATAAAAAGCAGATTCAATTGCCTCCGGCCGCAGAACATAATTAGGGTAAGTTACTTTGTTGGTCTTGTAATCAAATTCTTCAGGTTCAATTCCGTTCATCATCCACATTTTATAAATTGATTCTTGCAATTGGACGGCATGTTTTAAATCACCACCTAAAACTAAAACAGCTGGAAGAAAAGCATCGAGCGCACCGTAGTTTTGAGAAATTTGTTTTCCGGTATTCATATCAGCCTGACAATACCATAAACCGGTTTCGGTTTTGTCGGCTAAGTATTTATTTACCGCGGCAATGCTTTTCTCGTACATAATTTTAAAATCCTTATCGCCAAAAAGCTTCCATGCTTTCAGCAGATATTCATAATACGAATCAATCATTCCGCTGATATGGCTTGAAGTATTTTTCCATTCGCCCGTTTCAACATCAATCGTAGTTCCGACTAATCCAATTTTAGATCTCCGGTTAAATAATTCGACAACTGCTTTTTTTGCTTTTTCAAAATAGATTTGGTTTCCGGTTAATTTGCTCAATGTTCCGAACTCTAAAGTCAGCGTTCCTATTTCAGCCGGATTGTTAATCTTTCCCTTAGTCTCGCCGGTTTTGAGATTGACATTTATGTAAGGCATTCCGGTGGGTGAATTAAATACAGGAAGCAAACGTTTGCCGAGATCTTCTGCTAAATCTAAAAATCTTTTATCGCCGTCAAGTTGATATGCGGAAAGCAATCCGCCGAGAAGTCTGATTGTAACTTCAAAATTTTGTACGAAAAGATTTTTATCGAATGAAAGTTTGTCAAAAATAAGTTGTTTGGCTTCTTCGGATTCTTTCTTCAAACCCATTAATACCATTGTATCAAATGCGTCAACCGGAGTCATTAACAAGGATTGACCTTCGCCGTACCAGTCGCGGTAACTTTTGCTGAGAGGTTTTAACTGGTCGTGTCCCCATGCATATTTTTTATACGCATTCCATGCATGAAGGAATTCGGTTTTAACTTTTTCTGCATAAACGGCTTTGTCTATTTTTTCTGAATTATCCAAGCGATCAAAAGGAGTATGGGCGGAAAAATTTTGAACAGCTAAAAAAGCAATGATGAGAATTAATTTTGTTTTCATTTTGATATCCGTTATTAGTAGTTAAAATTTTGTTTTCAACAATTGCGGCATCTTAGAATGCACGTTAATAATTAACTCGCCGAACAATGTATTAGCCCATGCAAACCATGAGCGGGAGAATTTTGAAGAATCGTCTTTGTCGAATGATTCGTGCATGAAACCTGTATTGGCATGTGTAGATTTCAATGTCTTAAGACAATCTAAAATTTCATTTTCGTTTTTGCTCGTCAATCCGCGCATGATAATACTCAAGTTCCATATTTTGCCGAATCCGGCATGCGGTCCTCCAATTCCTTCTCCTGCTTTTCCTTTGAAGAAGTATGGATTATTCTCGCTGAACAAAAATTTTCTTGTATTCTGATAGAACTCGTCATTCAGATCAACTGCATCTAAATAGGGAAGAGATAATAAACTTGGAACGTTTGCGTCATCCATAAAAAGTTTATTGCCGAAGCCGTCAACTTCATAAGGAAATATTTTTCCAAAATCTAAATGTTCCGCCAAAGCATATTTTTGAAGAGCTTCCTCAATTTCATCACCAAGCATCATAAATTCAAACGCAGTGTTTTTATCTTGAATAACTTCGTCGAATAATTCTGTTAGTTGTCTTAAAGTTTTGACCGCAAAGAAGTTTGACGGAACTAAAAATGGAAATGTCGTCGCGTCATCGGAAGGACGGAACATTGAGCAGATCAATCCAACCGGCTTAACCGGATTACCAGAGCCGCCGCCGGCGAGTGTATCGAGCTGCCATGAAGTTTTTCTACCGAATTTATAAGGCCCTAAATTTTCTTTACGCTGCTGCTCTTTAAATGTTTTGAGGATCAGTTTCATGGCACTCTTCCAATCTTCATCGAATAAAGAAGTATCTCCGGTTGTTTTCCAATATCCGTAAGCTAAGCGGACTGGGTAACACAACGAATCAATCTCCCATTTCCGTTCGTGAAGTTCCGGTTTCATTTCCGTTTCATCTGAATCCCAGTAACTTCCTTTTGGACCGTCGTTGAATGCATTCGCGTATGGATCAATGAGAATACACTTTGTCTGCCGGTTGATTACTCCGGCAATCAAATCGCGTAATTTCTTGTCATCCAACGTCAGTGGAAGATAGGGCCAAACTTGTGCCGTTGAATCGCGCAGCCACATTGCGTTAATGTCGCCGGTAATAACAAAAGTATCCGGTTTGCCGTTTATGATTTTATGTGTAACAGTAGTATCGAGTGTGTTGGGATAGCAATTTTCGAAAAGCCAAGCGAGTTCCGGATCGGCAATATCATTTTTTACTTCCGCAATTTTCGCTTCCACAGAATCGCTTATGAATTTCCGCTGGCTTTGTTCTGGACGTTTACTTATAAAATTATTTGAGGAAAAAAACGAATTTGATGGAATTGTTACTTCACGTGCAGTTAAATCTTTTGTGATTGCAATTCCAGCAAGCGCTAGTCCGCCCTTCTTAATAAAATCTCTTCGCGATGACATAAGGTTTCCATTATTATTTTTTAAAACTTTTCGCCTTTCGCTTCTCTTATATGGCTTCCAACCGATCTTATCCTTCCCCAGATTGAAACAAAGAAAATTATGATTCCAAGAACTTGACCTACCGAGGAAAGTAGAAGCAATAATTTTATTAAGTCATTTACTTGTCCGAACGAAGTAATTATCTGAATAATAAATCTTAATGCGGTTGAAATAGTAATTATGAAATAAGCCGCAAGAATTAAATTTGGTTTATAAAATTTGTCGTCTTTTTCCGGGCGTGGAAAGAACCATAAAGCAACACCCATTATCATCATCATCACCGCCCCGACAAGGATAATATGTGTGTGTGCCGAAACTAGATCGGGCGGCGGCCATGTATTAAAATAATAACGTGCAATGATCATATAAAGACCGGTAAGAATTCCCAACACAAGGAATGCTATGCTGGTTTTTATAAAGTATCTAACGGTTGAGAACATTTTTATTCCTTTCTCTATTCATGATAAAATTGAATTTATGGCTCTAAAATAGTCATTGATTAGTTGAGTAGTAAAGAATTTTCTTGAGCTAAGTAATTCAATTTACTATGTTGTAAACGAAACCCCTTTAAATAATTAAATAATATTTACATTAATGAAGGCATGATAAAGATTATCATTCCATAATTTTATAAGGAGAATTACAATGACAGAATTAACCACACTCTGGCTACCAATCCTCCTATCCGCAGTAGTAGTTTTCATAGTAAGTTCCATAATACACATGTTTTTACCATGGCATAAGAATGACTATCTTAAATTGCCCGAACAGGACAAAGTAATGGACACACTCCGTCCATTTAAAATTCCGCCCGGAGATTATATGGTTCCCCGTCCCGCCGGAACAGATGAGATGAAATCACAAGAGTATAAAGACAAAATAAAGAAAGGTCCCGTTATGATCGTAACGGTAAGACCTAATGAAATGTGGAATATGGGAATGACAATGTCTCTCTGGTTTCTCTATTCTGTTGTTGTAGGATTTTTTGCCGCTTACATTGCAAGCCGCGCACTTCCATTCGATGCCAATTACTTACAAGTTTTCAGGTTTGTTGGGGCAAGCGCTTTTATGGGGTATTCACTTGCGCTTTTGCAGCATTCAATCTGGTACGGGAGATCTTGGAGTACAACTATTAAATCTATGATAGATGGTTTAATATACGCTCTTCTTACTGCAGGCGTTTTCGGCTGGCTCTGGCCGAGATAAAACTATAAATATTTTCATTGGGACAACTCACGAGTTGTCCCTACAACTTATTTACTTATAATCCCAACCCATCCGCCACCAGGTGCAAGATGAATATCTAATTTTGTATTCTTGTTTACCTTTTGAGAAATCTTTTTGTAATCATCCGCATTTCTATCCGCATTGATACCGTCTTTCCAGATTGTAATTTTATATTCACCATCAAGCATGAATGAAAAATCAATTGTTAAATCGCGAGGTGTCCAATTAGTCATTGCGCCGAGAAACCATTTTTCTCCATTCCTTCTTGCTGCCAAAACATACTCACTTACTTTCGCATCAAGAATTTTTGTGTCATCCCATTGAACAGGTACGGCAGAAAGAAATTCCATACACTCCGGCTCTTTATAATAATTTGTTGGATTGTCTGCGAGCATCTGTAATGGACTTTCATAAATTACATACATTGCAAGCTGCTGGCAGCGCGTGCCTTGACTCATCGGTTGATTGAAAATCGGTTTAAAATTATTCTTTGTTCCGTTTATCATTGCACCGGGAGTGTAATCAACCGGTCCGGCAAACATTCGAATAAAGGGAATTGTAACAGCCATTAATGGATTGGCATAATCACTCCACTTGCTTTGTTCGAGTCCGCGTACTCCTTCGCTTGTTACAACATTTGGAAATGTTCTATACAGTCCGGTAGGTTTATATGCGCCGTGGAAATCAACCAGTAATTTTCTTTTCGCCGCTTCTGCTGCAATCTTATAATAATAATTTACCATCCATTGATCGTCACGCTGCATGAAATCTACTTTTATTCCAGCAGCGCCCCATTTAACAATTTGATTCATTGCATCTTCAAGCTGGTTGTTGAGTGTAAGCCACGACATCCATAAGATTACACCGAGATTTTTCTGCTTACCATATTGAACCAGTTCTTCAATATTCATATCGGGCTCCACTTGAAGTAAATTACCAAGTTTGTACCATCCCTCGTCAAGAATTATATATTCAATTCCAAACTTCGAAGCGAAATCGATGTAATATTTATAAGTCTGTGTATTGATGCCGGCACGGAAATCCACATTATAAATATTGTTTGCGTTCCACCAATCCCATGCAACCTTGCCCGGCTTTACCCATGAGAAGTCAAGATTCTTATCTTCCGGTTTTGCAAGTTTGTAAACAATTGTGCTTTCAATTAGATCGCCGTCTTTTTCGGAAACCATAATTACGCGCCACGGAAAATTTCTATTACCTTTTGTTTTTGCTAAATAACCGGCACGCTTTGTTACAACTAGATCTCTATCGCTCGTAACGGAATCTTTTTCGGGATATTCCGGGAAAATTCCGATCAACATTTCAGAATTATTTTCAGAGCCGGTCAAATACATTCCGCAATAATCTTCAAGATCGGCTTCAGTGATTGCGACTTTAATATTGCTCTCAAGTTGAACAAGAGCCGGCAAAGAACAAAAACGTTTTGGCGTAATCTGGCTGATTGGAATATTTAAATACTCCCGCTCCGAATGAGAATAAAAACTTTTTTCTTCCGGGAAAAATATTTTATAATTTTTTCCGAAATTGAACTCCGCCCGTTCACTGTATACTGTAATATCATTTTTAAAATTTGTCCGGAATCGGTATGCCGCTCCATCATTATACATGCGAAATATCAAAAAATAATTCCCATCGAAGGAAAGTGTCAACTCATTAAAATTATCGACTATAGTTTCGAACTTCTGCCTGACAACCGGTTTCAGAACATCATTAACGGTTCTCCATTTCTCGTCCTTAAGTTTAACATTCGCACCGAGTACGAGGTTATCGGCAAGCGTTAAAGAGATTTGAGAAGGTTGAATAATAACTTGACCGTTTTTGTACACGGAATATCTTATCACATCGGTAACATTGATTCGCATTTCCAATTTTTTGTCGGGAGAATTAAGAATAATCTCTTTTGCATTTAGAGAGGATGCAATAATTAAAAAGAATAAAATGAGACCGAGTTTGGTTTTAACAATCTTTGCCATGATTTTATCCTGAAGTTATTAGGGTAATTTTTCTTTGAATTCTTAGCCGTGTTTATTTGTTGTATGCGTAAAGATAAATCTAAGTTATTATTTGAGGAAGACCAAACTTCGACTAAATATGAGGGGAGAAAAATTCAAATATCATCTCACAACTTCGATAATGAGATATGAAAAAAAGTAAAAATCCAATTTTAATTTGTTTTCTCGTAATTATGTTAGGATGCAAAAAGGAGAATCCCGTTGAACCGATTCCTATTCGTACTCCGGACTGGGTTTACGGAACAATAACACAGCCGGTTCCATCATGGGGATCTTCTACGCGGCTTCAGCTTCCGGCATTAGTTGGTCAGATTGTATTAGGGCCTGGCGGGGGAATAGGCGCATTCGGTTCTCATCAAGGAGGACACCCGGAAGGGCTTGATCATGTGTGGATCGATATTATACTTGGCATTCCCGTGAGGAGTTGGGCTGATGGCAAGGTAACCAGAATAGAAGACATGGGCGGCGAATACTTTATTACTATCGAATATAACAACGGCTTAATCGGAAAACACATGGAGGTAAAAACTCCACTGGTTTCAGTCGGACAGCAAGTTAAAGCCGGCGATCCGGTTTGTTATGGGCTTACTTACGGAGCGATGCAAAGCGCAGAATTTATGTTGAATGATAAAAACCGGAATGACGGAGAATCTGCCGGCTCGAGCAGCTCTTACGTTTCTCCTTTTGATTATTTAAGAACTGATATTAGAGAATCTCTTGAGCAGGCTTATTATGCGAACGTAATTCAACCTTATCTTTCTTTGGGGAAAGATGCAGGAAGCAATCACCCGGCCGAACCGTATCTCACAAATCAATTATTGTTTCATAAATATCACAAAAATACAATTGCAGGTGAATGGCTTCTAAAAAGCAAATGGGGCGCCGGCGGCGCTCCGGATATTCTCACTTTGATTGATGCGGATAACCAATATTACAAAGGGAAAAAAATTATTGCGGCAGATAACGGTGGAACCGGTCAGCATGTTTATGAAGGATCATGGACCGTAGATAATGCCTCGCATCAATTCACGTTCACATCCAACCAAGTAACATATTACGGTTTGTTCGAGTTGAATGAAAGCGGAGCGAGAGCAACTCTTAAAATTGAATATAGAACAGATACGTTCCCCTCATCATTTTCTTCCGCCGCATCACTTTATATTGAGCGAAGCAATATTCCAATAGTGACCGATGCGCAAGAGCTTGGCGTGTGGTAATATTAAATTCTGATTAAAGTATTATTTGATAATTGCCTTATAAATTTCTTTTGCCAGCATTACCGCACCGTCTTTATTCGGATGAATTCCATCGGAAAATAAATTTCCTTGATCTTTGAACGGTGCGTATAAATCGATAATCTCCACATTCTTTTCTCTACTAATATTTTCAATCATTGGAATCATCTCGTTTACAATTACAGAATCATTAATTCCCCAGGCAGTATGAAATGCGGGGACAGGTTTGCATATAAAAATTTTCGGATTCGATTTTAGTTTTTTAAATGAATCAATCAAATCGACGTAATCTTTTTCAAACTCATCTTTGTATTTCCAATTCTGCGGCTTGGAATCATTTGTGCCCAATTTAATAACTACTATGTCAGGTAAGAATTCAAGAGCGTCTTGATAGGTCTTTTCGTTCCAGTATGGAAAATCACCTTTTCTTAAAAGTGTTCTTCCGCTGACTCCGAAATTTTTAACGTCGTAACCATCACCAAGAATTCTACCCAATACAGCCGGATATGAATTTTTTTCTCTGTCTGCAATGCCGGAGCCATAGGTAATGCTATTCCCTATACACGCCACTTTTATCGGCTGGACATTCTTGGTCTCTTGTGCGTGTATGATGAAAGAGAATAAGAACAAAAAAATTATTTTAGAAAAATATTTCATGTTAATACCTTTTATTTAGTACAAAAACCTAATCCCCTAGTTTTTTTTGCCGCTAATTAATTCACTTTTTAATGCAAGAAGATCGAATACAACAATCTCATTTTTTCCTTTTTTCAAGAATGGAGCAGGGCAGTACAATCTTTTCTGCGGTCCGATTTCCCAATAACGACCCAGATTGTTTCCGTTCAAAAACACTACGCCTTTTTTATAATTGCTCATATCGATATATGTGTCGCCGGTTTTGGAAAGTTCAAATGTTCCTTTAAAAAATATTCCGGGTCTATCTTGAGTTATTGTCGATTGCTTGATTGATTGAATGTATCTCGAATTAAATGAAAGGTTGCAAACTTCCCAATTCATCAAAGCCATTCCGTTAAGAGTAACCCGGTCGGTAATTCCTTTTCTATCAATCAACTGCTGGGCAAAATTAATTCTTCCCATCGCCTCAACAAAAATTTCGAGGACCGGATCTTTAACATCACTCATGGGAATATCGATTGTCTTTTCTGCTTCGCGTCTATCTAGTTTACCGATATATTTCCCATTTAGAAAAATTGTTGCATAGTCATGAAGTTCGGTGATTGTAAGTTTTCCGTTTTTATGCCCGATCAATTTTGTTTTGTATAATATAAAGCCTTCATACTGATCATATGCTTCCATCGGTTTGGGCTGAACCGACCAGATTGATTTGGGTAGATTATCCCACACGCTTGAAAATGATTCCATTTTAATTCCGGGAATCTCGATTGTTTGAATTGGTTTTGGTATCTCCGGAAGTTTTCCAACGTACTTGGAAATAAGATCTCTCAACGCAAAATATTTTGGTGTGGGAGATCCTTGTTCGTTAATCGGCGCATCATAGTCATAACTTGTTAGATCGGGCTCGTAACCTTTACTACCGGAATTGGCTCCTGCAGTAAATCCAAAATTTGTTCCGCCATGCACAACGTAAAAGTTGAACGACTTTTTATTGTCCATTAGAAATTTTACTTCCTTCATCAAATCTGTTGTATCCGGTCGTGCCCATTTTTCGCCCCAATGAGTTAACCAACCCGGATAAGTTTCGCTGCTGAATGCCGGTACATTTGGATTTCTTTTCTTCGCCTGTTCAAAATCATTTTCGTTGGAGCCGCTATCTAAACCGATTGCGGCGCCGTCAATGTTTCCGGCTTCAAGCATGTAAGGTGTTGCGCCGTCAGCAGTATAGAACGGAACATTAATACCGTTTTTCAACCAGATATTCCGCAAAGCTTCAAGATAATTTTTATCATTGCCGTAACTTCCATACTCGTTTTCAATCTGAACCATCAAGATCGGTCCGCCGTTTGTAATAAGAAGCGGTTTAACAATTTTTGAAAATGTATTGATGTATCTCTCAACCGCTTTCATGTATCGCGGATCCATACACCTAACTTTTATATCGGGAATTTTTAAAAGATAAGGAGGAATTCCGCCGAAGTCCCATTCAGCGCAGACATATGGACCCGGTCGCAGTAGAACCCACATTCCTTCATCCTGCGCAATTTTGATAAAGCGTGATATGTCCCGGTTCCCGGTTTTAAAATCAAATTTGCCTGGAGATGATTCGTGATAATTCCAGAAAATGTATGCGGCAATCGTATTGCATCCCATTGCTTTTGCCATTTGAATCCGGTGCCGCCAATATTCTTTTGGAACTCTAGCCGGATGGATTTCACCGCTTATCATTTGGAACGGTTTCCCATCGAGAAGAAAATTATCAGTCGATAGAGAAAATGTGTGTTTAGGAGTTTGAGCAGCTAGTGTTACACATAAAAGTATTAATGAAAATAAAATGTTTTTCATAAAAGGTCCGTAGTTTTAATTCAAGCCCTGTGGAGCGCATTATTGTCATTGCGATCCCGCTTTAGCGGAAGAAGCAATCTTTGATAAGAGATTACTTCGTCCCGCAATGGCGGGACTCGTAATGACGTGTTTGTAACACTCGCTGCTTGAAACGTGTAGCTTTAACAATTCTTAGTGTTGAAACTATATTCGAGAAATTCCTATTCCCGATTCTAAAAATTTATTTCTGATTTCTTTAATCATTTCAAGTGAATTTTCTGTATCGCTATGAATACAAATCGTATCGGCATCAATTGGTATTTCTAGACCGCTGCGGGAGAGAATTTTTCCTTCCTTGGCAATAAGAAGCGCCTGCTGTGCCGCTTCTTCCGGATCGGAATAGACAGCGTCAAAAAAATTTCTTGAACGGAGTGAGCCGTCATCTTCGTAACGGCGGTCTGCAAATGCTTCTGCCGCAACATTAAATCCTTCATTTCGCCAGACATCAATCATTATTGAGTTTGCCAGACCATAAAGAATAAATTTCTTGCTGATTTTAGAAATTCCGTTTGAAATAGCTATGGCGGTTTTTTCATCTTTAGCCGCAACATTGTAGAGAGCACCGTGAGGTTTTATATGATTGACTTCAAATCCATTTGCATCTGCAATCCGAACAAACGATTCTATCTGGTAATAAACAAATTGCGTAATCTCTTCAGCAGAAAGATTTAATTCGCTCCTGCCAAAATTTAACCGATCGGGATACGACGGGTGTGCGCCGATTCCAACATCATATTTTTTACAAAGTTTCATTATTTCAAGAATTGAATGAGCATCGCCTGCGTGCCCGCCGCAAGCAATGCTTGTAGATGAAATTAATCCAATAAGTTTTTCTTCAATTCCGCAGACTAACGCCTCGGGTCTTTCGCCAACATCGGAATTAATATCAATAACCCTTTTCAAACATTACCTCAAGTGAGTTGCTGTCCCTTTGTTTCAGGCAATAGAAATATAATTACTGCGCCAAGCAAAAAGAAAAACGCTGTTAGCGCAAACGCACTTCCGATTCCGTAATTATCCGCGAGTGCGCCGATTATAAACGGGGCTAAAGCACTAAAAGCCCTTCCAATATTATATGTAAAGCCCTGAGCGGTGCCACGGATGTTTGTCGGGAAAAGTTCGGCAAGCATTGCGCCGAAGACACTGAAATATCCGTGTCCAAAAAATCCAATAAATGGTCCGATCACCAACAACAGAATTTCATGACGCGCGAGCTGTCCATAGAGCGGAACAAGCAGCGCAGCCGCAATTAAGAATGTGAGAAATACTGGTCTTCTTCCGAAACGGTCCGCAAGAAACCCGAATGATAAATAACCGAAGAACGCACCGATCTGCATCGGTACAATCCATGTTGAACTTTTTACAATTCCCAAACCGGCTCCACCTTGTTCAACCGGTTTAGAAAGAAAAGTTGGCATCCAGGTAAATAAACCCCAGTAAGCAAAGAGAACTGAAGTCGTAAGCAATGATGCTGTCAAAGTTTTTTTGAGTAACGGTTTTTTAAAAATAATTAAAAGCGAATCAGTCATCTTACTTTTTCGATTTTCTTTATTCCGAATCCAGATTTCAGGCTCCGGTACATTCCTACGGATCCATAATGTTAAAAATGCAGGAAGAATTCCAACTACAAATAAAATCCTCCACCCAAATTGAGGAAGTATCACAGCAGAAATAATAGCGGCTAAAATGTATCCGATTGCCCAGCCTGACTGCATAATTCCTATCGCTTTGCCCCGGTGTTCAGTCGGCCATGATTCAGAAACTAAAACCGAGCCGGCAGACCATTCGCCGCCCATTCCAAATCCAACAAGAGTTCTCCATAATATAAGCCAGGCGATTGATTGTGCAGTCGCGGTCATTGCGGTAAAAATTGAATAACTGATTATTGAGAATACCAATGCACGCGCTCTTCCGATTTTATCTGCAAGTGTACCAAAGAAAATTCCCCCGATTGCAGATGCAATTAAAGTAACCGATGCAAGCGCACCGGCTTCGGCAGAACTTAATTTAAATTCACTTTGAATTGCTGTAAGTGCGAATGCATAGAACATTATATCCATTGCATCGAGCATCCAGCCCAGCTGCGCGGCAAATAAAGTTTTCCATTGATAGGACCGTATTGATTTTGACCAGTGTTCCAAGTTTGATTTCATGCCAGGGTTAAAGACATTGGTGAAATTAACGATTCAAGATGCATTCTCATCTCGTATGCTTTTTCGATCGATACAAATGAGAATTGAATTTCATCGCGCGGGCGAAGTTGCCCGACTTTGTGAAGATGAGCCGAGATCACATTCGCAATTTTAGGATAACCGCCGGTTGTTTGATGTTCAACGAATAAAATAATCGGATTACCGTCATGTGAAACTTGTATTGCGCCTAACGATACTCCTTCGGTAATAATATCTTGCTTGTTGATGCCTTCTAACATTGGACCGGTGAGTCTAAGACCCATCCGGTTTGTTTCTTCACTTACGGAGTAAACCGATGAAGAAAACAGATTAAGAGTTTCGGGAGAAAAGTTATCGGTTTGAGGAGCATTTGTAATGAATATTTTTTCGCGTGTCATTAATTCAAGCGCTATTTCTCTTTTCACCTTTAGTGGTTGAAGGTATTTGAAATTACATCCGGCATAATTTATTTCATCATTTGATAATAATACCCGCCCTTTGTATCCGCCAATGCTTGTTAGAAGATGTGTCGAGAAGCTTCCAAGAATATTATCAATTTCAAATCCGCCTTTAATACAAAGATAGCATCTTGCGCCCGACTGTGTTGCGCCAAAACTAATTGTTTGTCCCGATCTTACAAAAATTGAAGTCCATAATGGTATTTCAATTCTGTCTATGGTCGGTTGAAAGTCGGAACCTGTAATTGCAATAATCGTATCTGAATCGAATAAAAATTCTCCGCCTACTAAAGTCATTTCAATTGCAGACGAGCTTTCTTCGTTACCGAGTAATAGATTACCAATTCTAAATGACACCACATCAGCGGCTCCGGAGATAGATATGCCGAGATCAGAAAAACCAAATCTTCCCAAATCTTGAATTGTAGATTGAAATCCAGGTTTGATTACTTTCATTAACGGCATAATTAATCTTTTCCTGACCTCTAAAATTATTTCATAATTGTCATTGCGGGGAATTTCCCGAAGGAGTCCCTTCGGGGAAATAACGAAGCAATTTCAATTTCTTATAAGAAACTATTTTTAGTTTGCTTCTCCCGATTTCATCGGGATCGCAAAGACAATTATTCTAATTTCTCAGACACTTCTTTTTGATGTTCGAATTTATTTTTCGTTATTGGAACAAATTTTATTCTGTCGCCCATCTTTAAAAATGTCGGATCTTCTTTCTCCGGTGAAAAAAGCCGTAACGGTGTTCTGCCGATAATATTCCATCCACCAGGTGAAGAGAGAGGATAAATTCCGGTATGATCACCGCCGATTGCAACGCTCCCGGCAGGTACTTTTATTCTTGGTGTTAGTAACCGTGGAGTAGCAATCTCTTTCGGCATCTCTCCCAGATACGGAAACCCGGGCGAGAATCCTAAAAAATAAACTAAATATTCCGGGCGAGAATGAAGTTGAATCACTTGTTCCGTTGTAAGAGAATTATGTTCGGCAACAACAGAAATATCCGGCGCAAATTCTTCATCATAACAAACTGGAATTTCAATCATTCTTGAAGCAGGAATATTAACCGGACTTTCTTTTGTAAATAATGATTTTACTCTATCATGTATATCATGAGGATGAATCAAGAAAGAATCAAAAGTGATTAGAATTGAATTATACGCCGGATGAATTGATTGGATACCGCGGATTCCTGCAGAACGGATCGTCAAAAATAATTTAAAAACGCTTTCATGAATCTCACGTGATATTTCATCTCCCAGCTTAACTAAAAGTGATCTGTCGCTTGCAAATTGAATCTCGGGATATTTTTTCTGCAGTTGTTCGTTCATAAATTAATTTGAAGAAATTTTAATTACCCACGCGTGTTCACACGGCGGATCTTTTTGTAATGATTCCGGTATTCTAACTATAAATTCTGTTCCTATTTTTTCCAATTTTAATTTATTTTTTGAACCGAGCAAAGCAATTTTTGTTTTGTCTCCAACAACGGAAGAAGGGAATTTAATTTCTGACGGAATAGTTTTTTCATTTTCGTCTGCAAGGTAAATGGCGTAAGTCGTTCCGTCTTTCAGGCGAGTAAAACAAATTTTTCCTTCCCTGTATGGTGCTACCGGACGTGTGTTATAAATTGCTTCATCGTTAATTTTCATCCACGCGCCAAGTTCTTTCAATCTCGCATAAGCTTCATCGTCCCATGTTCCTTCGGGAGAGGGAGCAATGTTCAATAAGAGATTTCCACCTTTAGATACAATATCGACAAGCATATTTATCAACTCATGGGCACTTTTATATTTCGCATTGAACGTGTAACTCCAACCGCCGCCCATGATAATACATGATTCCCACGGATAGGGAAGCAGTTTTCCCGGAATTTGATTTTCCGGTGTAAGATAATTCTGATATGGTCCTTCAACGGCGCGGTCGACCACAATTAATCCCGGTTGTTTTTCTCTTGCTTTGCGGACAAGCTCCGGCATATTTATATCCTGGCTCTGGGGACGGGTAGCATATTTTGCAGAGAGCATTTGTACTTTAACTTCTTCGTCGGTTTTAATTCTTACCCAGCCGCCGTCCAGCCAGAGGATATCAATTCTCCCATAATCTGTCATCAGTTCCATAATTTGATTGTGTGTGAACTCAACAAAATTTTTCCATCGGTCGGGATAAGTCGGAATATTATAATTTACATTGCGGTCGGGAGTTGCAAAATTCGGCCACCAATAATTTTCGTTATGCCAATCCGGTTTTGAAAAATAAGCCCCGGTCATGAATCCTTGTTTGCGGAAAGCATCAAAAATTTCTTTTGTTACATTCGCTTTGGGATTTGTACTGAATGCACATTCGGGATCGGTGATTTTAAAATTTGTCTGTTTGGTATCAAACATCGAAAATCCGTCGTGATGTTTGGTTGTGAATACAACATATCTCATCCCGGCTTCTTTTGCCGCAAGCGCCCATTTATCCGGATCAAATTTTGTCGGGTTGAAAGTTTTCTTCAATCCCTCATATTGTTTTTTGTATTCAACGTAATTATCAATCTTTCTTCTTTCCCAGCCCTCGTCCTCAGAACAGATCGACCATGACTCAACAACACCCCATTGAGAATATGGACCCCAGTGCATCAGCAAACCGAATTTAATATCCTGCCATTTTTCCAATTGCTTGAGCACAAGCGGATCGGTTTCCGGATAATATTTTTGAAGATACTCTTGAGCGGAAATGTTGTAGAAAAAAAGTAAGATTAAAATCATGAGTGAAGGGAAGAAATTATTTTTCATGATGATTTCCTTTTGTTATTCGGCCGACTTATACAAACCGAAGTTGGAAATTGTCGGGTTCAATCGTGATTGTTCAATTACAAGTCTAACTCTATTTGTTTTTATTGGTTTGAAATGAAACAGTCTTTTATAGCCTACAGTTGTCCCATCCGCAAATTTTATCCAATCAGTTCCATTCCAAAAATCGAGATGAAATTTTTCGATTCTCTGCCCCACACGTATTTCTTCCTGAAGCATAGCAACATCAAATCTATTTTCCTTTGGAAGAATGAACTCGATTGATGCGGTATCGAGTGTTCCTATTGTTGCCCAGTATGTGCTATTATCAATTAGGAGAGACGCATTAAATATTTCCTTCATGCCTGCGGATTTTATTTTTGCATTTATAGCCAGATTTGTTCTAAAGGTTTTATTAAGAAGCTGTTTCATTCCCATCAAACTTTTTATATCGTAATCTGTTAACAATCCGCGTTTATCCGGAGGAACGTTTAGAAGCAGAACACTATTGCGACCGACTGAGTTGAAATAAATATCAACTAATTTTTCCGGCGATTTTACCAAAGTATCTTGTGAAGAACGGTAAAACCATCCTGGACGAATTGAAACATCTGTTTCGGCAGGATACCAGAACAAGCCATTAGCTTTTGAAATTTTTTCTCTACTTCCAAGGTCTTCACCCATTATATCGTGCGGTTGGTAAATTTCATCAAGCGGTTTTTTCTCAGACGCAATTTTTTCATCCATCTTTGAAAGATCAATCGGAATAACACTCCATTCAGTCACTCTTCCGTAACCGGATTCCGTTCCTACCCATCTTATATCCGGCGCCATTCCGAATATTACCGCATTCGGCTGAAGTTCGCGTATCACTTTGTAATAAGATTGCCAATCGTAAACTTGTTTTTTCCCGTTCGGACCTTCTCCGTTTGCGCCGTCGAACCAGACTTCGGTTATCTCGCCGTAATTTGTAAGAAGTTCCCGCAGTTGATTGCAAAAATATTCATTGTACTTCGGTGAATCTCCGTAATCCGGATTGTTTCGGTCCCAAGGAGAAAGATAAACTCCGAACTTCAAACCGAATTCTTTGCAAGCATGTGATACTTCGCGAACGACGTCGCCTTTTCCGTTTTTCCAAAGAGAATTTTTTACACTATGCTCTGTGTATTTACTCGGCCATAAGCAGAATCCGTCGTGATGCTTCACGGTTAGGATCAGCATTTTTATTCCGGCATTTTTAAATGTGCGAATCCATTGCCGTGCGTCGAAATTGGTTGGCTTAAATAATTTCGGATCTTCTTTGCCGGCACCCCATTCGTTTTCTGTAAATGTGTTCATACCGAAATGCGCGAAAGCAATCAACTCCATCTTCTGCCAGTTGTATTGCTGCTGTGTTGGAACAACATTAGCCGCTTTTGAAATTATTTGTTCTGGTGAGTCTGTTGATTTTATGAATGTAAAGTTTCTGTTTTTATTGTTGCCTGACTGCTGAGGTAGTATGATTGCTAAACATGTGAGTACGAGAACGATAGTAAGTTTTTTCATTACAGTCTCACTGTTTGATATTTACAAAAGCAAGATAGGAAAATAATATTCCTAATGAATGGTTTACCGTTTATAGTAATAGAACACGAATAACACAGATCGAGCGGATTCCCACCGATGGATTCTGATGTATCTTATATATCAGTCTCATCTATGTTTGATCGATAAGTGCCGCGTTTACATCACCATCAATTCTCTTTTCTTCTTCCACATACCGCGAGTGAAATCCGGAAATTTTTGAGGCATCCCTTTTTGCTTTATTGATTTTTCGCTCAGTTCACAAACTGCACTAATAACAGCGGCGTCATAAACATCCATATCGGGCTCAACACCTTTTAAGAGAGCATTTACCAATCTATAATCTTCTATAAAATCCATTCCGCCGTGTCCCGCACCTTTACTTTTTTCTTCAAGATCAACCCAGATTGGATGTTCGTACTTCTTCATATACTCATCAATTTTTTCCCAAGCGTCCGGTTTGCCTTCTTCCTCAATATAAATTTTTTGTTCCGGATATTTTCTAACTAATCCTTTAGTCCCTTGAACATAAATATCTCTGCTGTAAGGACGCGGAGAACTTGTATCGTGTGTTATAAGAATTGTCTCGTCGTTCATAGTTTTAATAAGTGTCGTAACCACATCGCTTAGAACAAATTTTTCTTTTGCTTGCGGGCTATCCGCACCGAATCTTTTTTCAGCATAAAGATGAAGTCCGCGTGTTTTTGTGCCGAACGATACGAGATAATCAAAATAATTTCCGCGGTTAATGTCGAGGCACTGTGCGATTGGTCCGAGTCCGTGTGTGGGATAAAAATCACCGTTCCGTTTCATAGCATGGGCGCGTCTCCAGAGACCTTCACCTTCAAGATCATGCTTAACTGCCCGGAGATCGTGAAGATAACCGCATTCAGTATGAAGCAGCTCGCCGAACAATCCTTTCTTCACCATATTCAAAATCATCATTTCTGTTTTATCGTAATTGCAGTTCTCCATCATGATACAATACTTCCCGGTTTTTTCCGAAGTCTCAACAAGTTTCCAGCAATCTTCAATTGTGTTAGCTGCTGGAACTTCAGTAGCGGTATGTTTACCGTTGTTCATTGCCTCAAGACAAACAGGTACATGCCATTCCCAAGGAAGAGCGGAATAAACAAGATCAATATCATCACGCTGGCATAAGCGCTTAAAATCAGTTTCACTTTTTGTATATAGTTCAGGTTTTTTAAATCCGGCTTTTACAATCATCTCTTGAGCTCTTGCTGCATGAGCTTCAACTATATCGCACACGGCAACAATCTCAGCGCCTTTAATCTTAAGCAGATTAGAAACATGATCTGTTCCTTGTCCGCCGACTCCCACATAACCGATCCTAACTTTTTCCATCGGCTTTGCCACCGGCGCTACTTTAGCCGGACTCTTTAATTTTTGCTGAATCTCATCTGCGAGCGCAACGCTGCTTACTGCAATTCCAACACCTGCCATAGCGCTTCTCTTAATAAAATCACGTCTCTTTAGATTATTTTCCATTTTTAACTCCGCTAATTTTTTTCATATGATTAAACTTTAGGTTCCCAGCCTTTTTCATATTTGCGTCTCCAATACTTCGCTGCTTCGTTGTCATTCAGAATATGACCGGTATTCTTATCTAAATTTAGAATGCGGTTAAACTTCCAAGCAATATTTGATAGTTGAAGAATTGTTACGCTTATATTTCCTTCATCAATAGGTGAATGAAGTTTTTCATTCATAGTTATTCCATTTATAAAATTTTGAAAATGCTGGATTGTCATTGTATCCATACCAACTAAATCTTGAGTAGTAGTTTTGTTTGACAAATCGAACTCATCAATTTTTTTATCATCTAAAGTAAAAACTTGATATCCGTCCCGGTCAACCAAGACAGTTCCTTTTGTACCGTGAATTGTTGCGCCTCTGCCTCTTCCGTAATATTGTTTTCCTTGGCAGCTCATTCCTTCCCATGTGATCATTTTATCGTCATATTCGTAACTTGTAACAAGTGTATCGTAAAATTCCCAATCATCTTTGAAATGATACCTTCCGCCGGAAGCTGAAACCCGGTTTGGATAATCAACGCCAAGAGCCCACCGGCAGAGATCAACTTCGTGAGTTCCGTTATTTAATGTTTCTCCGGTTCCCCAATTCCAGAACCAATGCCAATTGTAAGGATGAATATTATCTTTATATTCTCTACGCGGTGCAGGACCTTGCCATAGATCCCAATCAAGATAATCCGGAACGGGAACAACTTTGCCGACGCCGATAGAAGTGCGCGTATTGCTGTACCAAGCTTTTCCAAAATACGGTCTGCCGATTATACCGTCTTGAATTTTCTTCATGATCTCGATTGTATGCGGGGAAGACCTTTGCTGATTTCCCATCTGAACAAGTTTACCATATTTTTTTTGTGCTTGAACCAGCAGCTCACCTTCATACGGATTGTGGCTGGACGGCTTTTCAACGTAAACATGTTTTCCCGCTTGCAATGCCATGATCGCCATAATCGCGTGCCAATGTTCCGGTGTTGCAATTGTAATTGCATCAACATCTTTCGATTCAAGTATTTTGCGAAAATCTTTTTCTTTCATCGGAGCTTGATTGAATTTTTTTTCTGTTTCGATCGCAAATTTATCGAGTTCGCGTTTATCAACATCACATACATGAGTGACCATTGTATTATTGCACATCTTAGCGCCTTCAAGATGAGCATATGCACGCCCGTGTAAACCGATGATGGCAAAATTTATTCTATCGTTTGCGCCTTTTATTCTTCCATAACTTTTTGCGGATAAACCAATTCCGCCTATTGTAACGCCCGCCGCCGCAAGCGCACTTTTTTTAATAAAATCTCTTCGTGTTGTCATTTTATTTTCCTTGGTTATCGTTTAATTAAACGCGGATTTACAAAGATTGATCTGTGATAATCCGTTTAATCTGTGTCATCCGTGTTCTATTTTTATTTATCATTTTTCTTGAAGAGAGACTTTTATTTTAATACTCTAATCTTGATGTTTCTAAACGAGACTGCATTACCGTGATCTTGCAATAATATATATCCTTCTTTTGCCTCACCGAAATTCGGCCAGTCCTTATACTTGCTATACGCGACAAGTGCGCGCCACATCTGCGTACTGCGTTCATATTCAACAACTTTTTGATTGTTCATCCAATGTTCAACATGATTTCCTTTTACAACTATTCTGGCTCTGTTCCATAAACCGATTCCGTTAAAGCGAGTGTTAACCGGAGGAATTAAATCATATAGCGAAGAGAGAGTTCTGTTTCCTTTGACTCCCAGCTTTGCATCCGGGTGTTTATCGTCGTCAAGCAGTTGAAACTCACAGCCGATGGCAGAGCCCGGACCTTTATTCAACTCCGGATCGACAAAATATTTTATTCCGCTGTTTGCTCCTTCAGTTAAATTAAAATCAACTTCCAATTCAAAATTTTTATAAGTGCCCGTTGTTATTATATCGCCACCGTTAGCCGATTCACCACCCGATGAAGCTTGGACAGATAAAATTCCGTTCTTTACTTCCCAACCTTTCTCGGGAAATTTTTCAAGCTTTGCACCGCGCCAGCCGTTGGTTGTTTTTCCATCCCAGAGCAAAGCCCATCCATCTTTTTTTTCTCTCTCTGTTAAAGTATTGGGAATATAATTGAACTGTAGAATTTCATTTTTATCCGGTGATTTATATTTATCAAGGTTTGTTGTCATGATGCGGATATTTCTCCACATCACTTTTATTCCTTCCAACTTTTTATCGTTGCCAATACTATGAACTTGCAGACCGATAAACCCTTTCGGTGTCATGTTGTCGATTATATTTGCAGTTGGAATATCGTTAACCCAAACTCTAATTAAATTACCGATAGCTTCAACGCGGAATTTATTCCATTGATTATTTCTAAATGATTTTCTGCCCGGTTCATTTCGTTCAAGACTGTAAAGCCAAAGTCGGCGGGCTTCATCATAAATTCCACCGCTCCATGCTCGGGCTGACGGATCGATCTCAACCTGATAACCGTGAACTCTTCCGCTCTGATATTCAGGATAACTTTCGCTTCTTATCTGAACGCCGGAATTTAAATTCGTATCAACCTTGGTTTCAAATTCGAGTATAAAATCGCCGAATTTTTCTGTTGTGCAGAGAAAACTATTTGGAGAGCCAAGAACGGTTTCTCCGACAAGCATACCATTAACAATCGAATATTTTGCATTGCCGTTTAATTGTTTCCATCCATCAAGATTTTTTCCGCTGAATAAATTTTTCCAACCGCTTTGAGCATTAATCGAAACTGATAAAAGAATAAATAAAATAAAAAACATTTTTCGTTTCATTTTTTTGATTCCTTGAAATATGTAATTGGTAAAATACTTTTCTGATTAAGATAGTATTATTTATAAAACAAAATCTCGTTTGGAACTAATTGCTTCTTAAACCCGCCGCCTTCAATATAGACTTTCAAATCTAATCCGCCGGTTTTATTAAAATAACTAACTCGAATTGGATGATACCCAGCAGCAAGCGGAATCAATCCTTTCTTCTCACTTAAACCGTGCAGACCGTCATTATCGACAACTAATTTATCGCCGATATACAAATTGCTTCCGTCGTCCGAATCAGTATAGAAAGCGTAAACATCATTCTTGGATATTTTAACATAACCAATAAATTCAAAACCAAAATGCTCAAGTTCAAGGCGCGGAGAAAGATCAAAATTATTAAGTGTTCCAATTTTTTTTGAATCAAGTTTCGCAAAGTCTTGTAGTTTATTCCAATCGCCTTCATAGTAGGAATATTTAATTCCATCGGCTAATTTTTCAATATCCTCTGCTTCGATCGGAAATGCTTTTGTAAATGTTGCCTGTGAAGTACCGCTCACCGGAATTCCGTTTCTGAAACTTCTTGCAGAGACTAATGCGCAATCGTCCAATTGAATAAAATCTTTTACAACCGGAGAATTTAAATCCGGAATTGAACCATCAAGAGTGTAATGAATTTGCACATTCTCGCGGTTCGATTTAATCCGCACATCAATTTTATCAACAAATTGATCGAATGAATTTTCGATTATCGGCGGAGTGCTTATATCTTCTTTACCTGCAACATCCAAAACGATTACTGTGTTAATTGTATCCGGAGCTTCATTGGGAACGTCAATTACAATTGCGTCTTCATTTCTTGATGCTCTTAATCTCTCTTTAGAATTTGATAAAAGATAGGTCCGTTTAACCTTGTTGAAAATTCCTGGCACAATAAGTTTTCCATCTGTTGGCCAATTGAATACTTGGAGATAAAGCCGTGTATTTTTCCCGATTGATTTTTTTGTACATCGTCCCCAATCAAGTTTTTGAAACGGGTTTGCTTGTGTTCCGTAGATTGATTCACCGTTAACTTTCATCCACGAACCGATCTCTTTCAATCGTTTAATACTTTCATTCGGAAAAACTCCTTCGGCAGTTGGTCCGACATTCAATAAATAATTTCCTCCTTTTGAGGCGATATCTGCAAGCATTTGCAAAATTTCTTTTGTCGATTTCCAGTTTTTGTCATTCTTATTATAACCCCAATGATCATTCATTGTCATGCAAGTTTCCCAATCAACACCGGGCAATCCTGTCGCAGGTATCGTTTGTTCCGGGGTTCCGAAGTCGCCGCTGAACTCGCCATCTTTTGTAAATCCTTCCATACCGCTTCTTCCGGCACCGACACGGTTATTGATAATAATTTTCGGCTGAAGATTTCTAACATAATTGTAAAGCTCACGACCATATTTTGTATTCCAGGTATTTTCCCATTCTCCGTCGAACCATAGAACAGAAATATCTCCGTAGTTAGTAAGTAATTCCTTCAGCTGAGTTTTCATATAATCGAAATAGCGGTTGAAATCAGCACCGTTAGTCGAACGTGTCTTCTCCCATTCTCTTCTTGGAAGATAATCAGGATTATGCCAATCCATAATTGAATAATACCAGCACATTTTCAATCCTTCCTTGCGGCAAGCTTGAGCAAGCTCTTTCAGTATATCACGTTTGAAAGGAGTTGACATCACATTGAAATTAGACTGCTTGGAATCGAAGAGTTGGAATCCATCGTGATGCTTCGAGGTGATGACGATGTATTTCATTCCGGCATCTTTTGCCATCTTAACCCATTCGTCGGCATTAAATTTTACCGGATTGAATTTGGAAACAAAGCCGTCATATACATCAAGCGGTATTTGTGCGGAGGTTCTGATCCACTCGCCGTAATCAGTGTGACCATTCCATTCTCCCGCAGGAACGGCATATAAACCCCAATGAATGAATAAGCCGAAACGGGCTTCCCGCCACCATTTCATTCGCGCGTTTTTTTGATCTTTAGTTTCTTTGGTGAAGTCCTGAGCATGTATTGTTATTAGTGAGATGAGTAAAAATATGATCAGCTTTTTCATAATTGTTCTATCCGATTAATAAGATTGAGATTCTTCAGTTGTGAAGATATCACACCTTCAGAATTAAAAAATCATTCAACAATTATTTCATCAACAAAAATCCAGCTCTTGCCTCCTGCACCGGGATGCCATGCAGGACATCTTCCAACGTTTTTAGCAATCACTTTAATGTAACGGATTTTTGTCTTATCAAAACTTAACGAAAAATCATGGAGAATGACATCTGAAGTTTTTTGCGGAATTTCATTCACGACTTTGCCGATGTTTTTAAAATTTATTTTATCGGACTGGAATTAAAGCTATGTATACCGGAAAAAATATCCTCGGGGTAATACTCGGCACACAACCTTAGAATAATTAGTGTCAAAATATTTTTAAAAACTACTCTACAATAACTTCGTCTGCAAAAATCCACGCCTTGCTTCCTGCTCCTTTATGCCAAGGCGGGCAAATGCCGATATTCTTTGCCAAAATTTTCAAGTAACGTGCGGATGTCACATCAACCTTTGCCGAAAATCTTTTTATTATCAGTTCTGTACTTGTGCTTGGAATATCGTTCACAATATCTGCAACACGTTTAAAATTGATTCCATCATCGGAGACAGAGAAAACAACTTCGCGCGGAAGAAAGATCCAAACATTTGGATCATTTAAAAATCCAGCAGATAATTTATTAATGGAAGTTGGTTTTGTTAAATCTATAACTGCTTCCAGATCTGTTCCTTCTAATCCCTGCCACTCGCCATTTTGAAAATTTGTAGTGCCAAATCGTCCGTCTGTTAATGCCATACTACCGCCGCCATTGTATCTCTCATTGTAGGGTACGGTATAAGTTGCCGGCGGGTAATTTGACTTTATAAATGAAGAAGACATTGTAAAGCTGCGTTCATCTCTTTCTGTATATGAAAACGCTTTTATTGTTGTTGTATGATAAATAGTTATCGGTTTCTCATAGAGAGGCGAGCTAAAATCGGGCTCACTTCCATCAAGTGTATAACGGATTTTTGTTTTTGGTGTTTCGCAAATCAAACTTACTTTAAGAGATTCATAAAATGTTTCTCCATTGGAAGAAACATATGGCATCAAAACACCTTCATCAACAGGACGCATAGAAAACAATCCCTGATCTTCGTTACTCCAAGCTTTGTTAGGTTTGTCGCTCATAACAAAAATCATCTCGCCGCCTTTCATGATCTGGTCGTGTGTGAAATACGATTTTTCATAAGCAGTTCCATTGAACGATGCAATTTGAATGAATTTATTTTGCTCGGAATTATTTTGTGCATTAATAATAAATTTATTTCCGTTTTCAAGATTGATAGTAACTTTATCAAAAATTGGCGAGCCGATTGCGTATGTATTCTGACCCGGAGTAACAGGATAAAAACCCATTGCAGAAAATACATACCAGGCAGACATCTGTCCGCAATCATCGTTACCGCAAAGTCCATCAACTTTAGGTGTGTACAGATCTTTCATAATTTCGCGCACGCGTTCTTGAGTTTTCCATGGTGCGCCCGCAT
Organism: Ignavibacteriales bacterium; assembly: GCA_026390795.1. NCBI lineage: Bacteria > Pseudomonadati > Ignavibacteriota > Ignavibacteria > Ignavibacteriales > Ignavibacteriales bacterium. Next base: position 1,122,297 of record JAPLFG010000003.1, on the reverse strand, counting down.
AATCATATAGATATGCAAAATTATGTGATGGTTCGTTCCCGTGCGCATATTGCCCAATCAATCCGGAGATATCCGGTTGAAATCGACCTTCCAGTTTCTCGGATTCATCAAAAAGCCCATCAAGTTTCTTCACAAAATTTTCATTGCCGCCGTGTAGATCGATCATTCCCTTTATATCTTGCGGAACAAAGAAGTTGTATTGATAAGCATTGGCTTCTGTGTATTGCTGAGTAACCGCCTTGGGTTCAAAAGGAGTTATCCAGGAACCGTCAGACATTTTTCCGCGCATAAATCCGGTTGATTTATCAAATAAATTTTTATAGAAGAGTGACCGTTGATTATATTTATCATAATCTTTTTCTTCGCCGATTTCTTTCGCAAATTGAGCAATGCACCAATCATCGTAAGAATATTCGAGTGTTTTAGAAACTGATTCATTCTCTTTATCGGCTGGAATGAAACCGCGTTCGCGGTATAATTTTTGTCCATGCTGTTCACGTTCCGCGCTTGTCTTCATTGCTTCCAAAGCGATTTTAACATCAAATCCGCGTATCCCTTTCATGTATGCATCAAAGATTACAGGTACGGCATGATAACCGATCATGCACCAAGTTTCATTTGAAGCAAGTTCCCAAACAGGAAGCAGTCCGCCCTCTTTATATTTTGCTAAAAGAGTTTTAACAAAATCGCCTGCGCGTTTTTGATCTATGATTGTGAAAAGAGGGTGCTCCGCGCGGAAAGTATCCCACAAAGAAAAAACAGTGTAATAATCAAAACTTTTTACTGTATGAATTTTATTGTCCATTCCTCTATATTTTCTGTCAACATCGATAAACAAATTCGGAGTCAACATTGTATGATAAAGTGCTGTATAGAAAATCTTTTTTTGATCTTCATCACTTCCTTCAACTTGAATCCGGTTTAATTCTTTTTCCCAAATTTTTTCTGCATTTTGTTTCACGCCTTCAAAATCAAAATTAGGAATCTCTTTTTGAAGATTTTTTCTGGCGCCGTCTATGCTTACAGCCGAAATACCGATCCGTACATAAATTACTTCTCCTTCTCCGGTAGCGAATCGAACATATCCTTTAACATCCGTACCGGAAGTTTCTGCATTGCCCTCATTCATTTTTCCATCCAACACCGTTCCGTAAATTGAATACGGTTTTGAAAATTCAGCAACAAAATAAACTGTATGCTCTTTTGCCCATCCGTGCGATTTGCGCATTCCTTCAACACGATTCATTCCGACAAATTTTATTTTAGATTCACAATCATTATCAAGACCGTGTTTTAAATCAATAATGATGTTCGCAGTTGAAGATTGCGGGAATGTGTATTTATGCAAGCCGGCACGCATGGAAACTGTGAGTTCGGCTTTTACTTTGTAATCAATTAAATAAACGCTGTAATATCCCGGAGAAGCTATTTCGGTCTCATGTGAAAACCTTGATCGGTAACCATCTCCCGGTTTTCCTTTCTCACCCGGTACAAACTTCAAATTGCCGACAGTCGGCATAAATAAAATATCGGCATAGTCGGTCGCGCCGGTTCCGCTCAAGTGAGTATGGCTAAAACCCATGATTGAATTATCGGAATAATGATAACCCGAGCACCAATCCCACCCTTCAATTCCGGTATCGGGTGAAAGCTGCATCATACCAAATGGGAGCGTGGCGCCGGGATATGTATGTCCGTGTCCGCCGGTGCCGATAAATGGGTCAACGTAGCTAATCAGTTTTTTATTCTGTGCAACACATGTTATTGAAAAAATGAATGAAAGTATTAAAAATATTTTTTTAATCATGATCGTCACCATTTGGAGAAGCTTCGAAGCCCTAAACAAACTACGAAGCATGTTAGTCAAATTAATTTATGAAATATAAACTCGCCGGAATCGTTCGTCTGCTGATTCCCGGACCTTCATATTCCAACTTTAAAGATTGATCGCCGTTGCCCTCAAAGTATAAAATTTTTACCGGATATTTTCCTGCTGGAAGATTCACCTTTGCGCTCATTTCTTTTTTGCTGTGAAACCCATCGTTATTAATTAATTCATTGTTATTTAAAAATAATTTGCTGCCATCATCAGAGTTTAAGTAAAATATGTATTCGCCCGTCTTCTCTATCTTTATATATCCATAGAGAGCAACACCAAAATTATCTTCTCTAGGATTAATATCGCTTAAAGAAATTTTATAAATTTTTCCGGTTCGAACCGGAGTTAAAGATTCAAAGTTAGGAATCGCCGACCATTCACCCTCATAATATTTATAGTTGAGCCCATTCACAGTGGAGTCTACAAAACTTATCATTACAGAGGATGTGACGCTGGTTTTTCCGTTTTTCAGAAATGTCTTTGCTTTGAGTAGAGCCGGTTTACTGATGATCAAGGGTTTTAAATATTTTAACGACGAGGTTGTTGGCTCGGTTCCATCCTTAGTATAATAAATCGATGATTCTCCGATAGGTTTAGTCATACTAATTCTTTGCTTTGTTGAAACAACCATTTCTCCGTTTTCAGAAAATGGAGTCGGTACACGGTAGTTGAATTTTTTTCTTGAAAGAATATCGTAATGTTTTATTATTCTTTTGGAGAAGTCGTTATAGTTTCTCAATTTTTTTGGTGACCACACTACCTCGCTTAAAGCGAGCAATCTTGGTAGAAGCATATACTCAACCTGGTCGGTCGTTTCTATATACTCTGTCCAAAGGTTTGCCTGCGCGCCCAGAACAAATTTTGATTCTTCATTATTCAAAGAATCTGGTATCGGCTCGTATGAATAGACTTTTTCCAGATTGGTATAGCCGCCGAATGCTTTTGGCTCACCGCTCAACCCTTGATAATGATCGAAGTAACAATACGCACCAGGACTCATAACAACATTATGTCCGGATCTTGCAGCGGCAATTCCTCCAGCAACGCCTTGCCAACTCATAACAGCAGCGTTAGGCGCGAGACCGCCTTCAAGAATTTCATTCCAGCCGATAATTTTTCTTCCTTTTGAGTTGACAAATTTCTCAATACGCTGAACAAAATAACTTTGAAGATGAAATTCATCTTTCAAATTCTCTGCTTTGATGCGAGCCTGACACTTTGGGCAGACTTTCCATCTTTCTTTCGGGCATTCATCTCCGCCAATATGAATATATTGGCTTGGAAATAGATCCATAACTTCAGTTAGAACATCTTCTAAAAAATCAAAAACTTTATCATTACCGGCACAAAAAACATCATCGTAAACTCCCCAAATAGTTCCTACCTCAAAAGGTCCGCCCGTACAAGAAAATTCGGGGTATGCAGTAATGGCAGCCAACGCATGTCCAGGCATTTCAATTTCTGGTACAACAGTTATAAAATTTTTTTGTGCATAGGCAACAACTTCCCTTATCTCGTCTTGTGTATAAAATCCGCCGTAAGGTTTGCCGTCTCCCATTGTTTCTTTGCGAATAGAACCGACTTCAGTAAGCTTAGGAAATTTTTTAATTTCGATTCGCCATCCCTGGTCATCAGTTAAATGCCAGTGAAAAGTGTTCATCTTATACATTGCGAGTATGTCGATATATTTTTTAATGAAAGCAACGGGAAAAATATGACGACAAACATCAAGATGAACTCCGCGCCATTTAAAACGGGGCGAGTCTTCAATTAATGCACATGGAATGGAAAAGTTTTTTTGTTTCGGCTCAACCGGCATCATTTGAAATAATGATTGCAGAGCATAAAAAATTCCGGCACCGCCTCCCGAAGTAATTGTAATTTTTTCCGGTTTAATTTCGAGCGAATATGCTTCAGGAGGAAGAATATCTTTTTTGATTTGCAAAAGGATAAGACTAGTTGGAATTGCGTTGTTCATTTTTGCAGTTGCTAATGATTTCCCGCCTGGTAAGTTGTGTATGCTTGAGGCTACAAGTTCGCCTAATTTTTTTAATTCATCTGTTGGTTCGTTTATCAAAATTTTTGTAGCAGGAGTTAAATTAAAAACTCCTTCAGCGACTTTAACTTTTACCGGTTTTGGTATTATGGAAATCACATCTTTAGGTTGGGAGTAAAGAAATGATGCCAACAAAATAGTCAATAAGAAAAATATGCTTGATAGTTTTTTCATTTTTATCCCGTTTTTTATTTATCCGTCTTATTAAAATGCGAAATCAGTTTAATAATCATGAAAGTAATAGTCGTTAAATAAATTATTAGATAGATCCACAGATTGAATTTTATTTTGTTTATGCCGGCAATATTTGCCGCATAAACTTCCTGCATAACTATAGTTAAAAATCCCAATGTGAGAGTTCCGAACCAAAGCATGAATTTCTTCAGTAAGATTACAGTTTCATCTTTACGTTCTTTGCTCAACCAATAATCTTTATTAGGAAGATTAAGAAATGATTCTGGGAGACGGTTTATTAGAAAGGCAAATCCACCGATTAGAACAGAAGTAAAGAGAATGATCAGAATTTGAATAATGAAAAAAGTTTTTTTGCTCATCCAGGCATCCGCATCGTTCTTGAAATTGAAATGCGATGCAACTGTTTCCGGAAGGTGCGAATAATAGAACACCGGCAATGTAAGAGATAGAATTAATGCCATTATAAAAATAATTGCGGCATACCTGGTATTTGACATGAAAGCGCTAAATTTTTGTACCAAAATCCGCAAAATTTAGGAGAGAGAAAAGAAGATTTATTCGATCTAAATTAATTACTTTAAAACAGTGATTAAAGAACACAGTATTTTTCTTCTGTTTTTGAAAAGAATAAGGATCAATAGAAAATCCAGCTAAAGTTGGTAAAGAGCCGCGGAAAATGAAACCGGTAAATAAATTGAGAAATGAGAAATTAGCTGAGGAGGAATTAGATACAAAACGCTCTACTGCTCTGAGCATATGGTTTATTATAATTCCTTTTTACTTGATCTTCTGCGCGGTAATGAAAATGACTTTCAATTTACATCTGCATTTATTTGATGTGTTTGATGAATTTTATAAATCATTTAATAATGGATTGTTAGGTAAGATCGTAGCGCCTTCAATTATGCTTGGTCTTCCGGCAATTGCGATAATTATAAATATGCTTTCGATTCTAGAAATGTATTATGACCGAAGCACAAGAGAATTAAGAATTAGACTTAAAAATAAACCACTGAATTTCCTCATATTACTTCTCGCCATATTAGTTCTTGGTTTATTTGTAGTGTATTGGTTTACCAAAGTTTAATTTATGAAAGGACATAAATGAGATTGTTATGGTTCAATCGTTACGGTATTTTTTTTCTGCCAAAGAGTTTAATCGGCTGGTTGATTTTTATGCTGGCACTAGTTTATGCGATATATCTTTTTATCGAAATAGATAATCGCTCGCACTCAGTAAGCGACACATTAATGAATTGGGTTTTTAATTGTCTCCTAATTGGTCTAGTATATACACTAGTAGCATATTTTACATCAAAGGAAAAAGATTAGAATATTATTCCAAACTGTGCCAGATGATGAGTAAAATGTTTTCTATGAAATATATCCCATTCAGTCTTATTCAACTCGCCAAATGTGGGATTAAGTAAAGTTGCTTCCTGATTATTCTCAAAATAAATGTAGTATGCTTCAGTTTCCAGAGCCAATACATTTTTTGCTTCTGCAAGTGTTTCGTATTCGAGAGGAAGTAAGTTCTCTCCTATAATCGGATTTATAAAATCTCTTGGTAATGGCCGGCTGCTAATCAATATTTTTTTTAGGACCGGCCATTTTTCGGGCGGAATAAAACAACCAACATTCAGCTTTCCGTTGCTTGTTCTTACTGCCAATATTAGATGCTCAACCATATGTTGGGCAGACATTTTACCCCAGAGTTGTTTCGTGTCTGAATTTAAATTATTAAAAAGGCTGAGTTTCTCTATCAGTGGTTTTTCCAAAGAATTTCCTTTCGATTTGAGTTAATTATGAACGGAATTAATTATTAGGATTATGCTGGAATATTGCTCTTATCAGATCTTACTAAACGCGAGTATAATGATAAACTTGGATCGAACAAAAAGCGGAGCCATAATTTAGTCCATGATTTATGAAAATAAAGATTATTATAAAACTCAGGCGCAGCTTCTTTTAATTTCGGTAGATTATTCCACGGAATGGAAGGAAAGTCGTGATGTTCATTGTGAAATCCGACATTCAAAGCGAAAAAATTTAATGGTCCGTAATAGCTGTATGTCTCCTGTGGAGGATGAGTTAAAAAGTGTTCTTGAATCCAACGGGCGCCCAAGGGGTGAAGTCCTACAGAAAAGAAGAGAGAGGCAAAAAAATAAAATATGGGAGTCCAGCCAAAGAAATAAACTAGTATGATGTCAAATCCAAATACAACAACCCAATTGAGAATTGTCCATTTATTCATGAATTCAATTGCTTTTAAACGCGGAGGTCTCAACGCTTGAAACACAGGGAATAAGAGCTCCCAGAAAAATTTTCCAAGAAAACCGTTACCAATTAATTTTGCTTCCCATCTGCTTGCAAGGTCCGCGTCGAGATAGTAATTGCCTTGGAACGAATGATGCTTTAGATGATAACTTCTGAATGAAATAGCTGTCGGGATTGCGTTTGGAATATCACATATAATACTTGAGACCATATTTGCCGGTCTGCTTTTAAAAATCAAATTATGCGAACACTCGTGAATTAAGACAAACAATGCGTGGTTTGCAAATGCTCCTACAAACCAGGCTGTTATTAAAACAATCCACCAAGGTTGACCGCTTAACAAGATTGCAATAGCAATTTGCATTGCAACAACACCCAGAATTAAAAAGATGCTGTATTGGTTGCGTGTTATAAAATTTCTTACTTCCGGATGAGTCTTTAATATTTCCCTTGTGCGTTCTTTATGAGGTTCCGGTAATTCAGAATACTTAAAATCATTTTCTAGTTTTAACATGATTCCATTCCTTCTTTCAATTCTCTAAACGATATTGAATTGATCATCAAAAGAATTTTACTTTCAGCATTAACGTAACAAGCAGGTATGAATAAGTCAATCCTTTTAAACTGCATTTTTGGAAAAGAAAAATTTTGTTTGTAGTCCAGGTTCTCAAATCTACACTATTAATTGAATTAATTAGATTTTTGTTGAAGCAGAATTATATTATTAATATTATATCCTCAAAAGAATAGCTCTTTTTGTTTCTTAGATTTCACAGGGTTATTATATAAATACCGTCTGGGATTTAAATGGGTTCACAACAATTATTACTCATCGCGCTTGGTGTTATAGTTATTGCTCTCATGATTTATGCGGGCACATCAATTATCCATTCTTATTTAGAATCTTCGAATAGAGATCAAATTATTACGGGAATGTACGATCTTGGATTAATGGCACAGATGTATTATAAAAAGACCGATACTTCCGGCGGCGGCGGGGATTATACAGGCTGGAAAATTCCCCCACAACTAAGAAATACTGCGATAGGAACATTTACCGCAACTGTTCAGAAAGCAAGAGTAAATTTGCGATGTAATGGAATGTATACCGGAAGAAATGGAACTTCTGTAGTTCGGGTGACTGCACGGGTTGATAAAAATGGTATAAGGATAACAGTTGTTAATTGAATAAAGGCTGAATTTGAGAATAGTAAATACAAATTATGTCAATCATTTAATTGAAATGTCCAGAACAGGAAGTAAAAGAGCTTTTTTTGATCTTTGTGAAATTAATTTAAAAAATATATTTACAATTTCTTACAGACTTCTTGCAGATTATAATACTACGAAAAAAATTACTCTCGATACTTTTTGGGGCGCATGGGATAATTTTAAAAACTATAATCCGAATACTCCCTTTGCAATATGGATAAAAAATTTAGCCATCCTTTATTCGATAAATACATTACGCAACACTTCATTTCAAATTCTGGCGGTAAAAGAGAAATCAAGCTACAGCTCAGAAGCCGAATATCTTGAAAAATTAATTATGGCTCTTCCAAATGACGACCGAATTATTTTTGTCCTTCATGATATTGAAGGATATTCTTACACCGAGATAAAGAATTTTTTTGAAGAATTAGAAATGGATGAAATAAAAACCAAGCTTATTAATACACGTGAATATCTAATGAATAAAATAAGCGTATGAACTGCGAAGAAGTAAAAATTAGTCTTCATGATTATGTGGATGAATCCCTAGATGGGTTTTTGAAACGGGAAGTAGAGACACATTTACGCGGATGTGATAAATGTTTTAATGAGTATAAAAAAATTCGGATTTTTTTTGACACATTAAAAAACCTTCCTTATACAATTGAACCTCCCAAAGAAATTGTAGAAATATTCTCTGCCGAATTGTTAAGTAGAAGTCTGAAGGAAGAATTACCGGAATCAGCTGCACCGCCGGTTACTAATTTGCGAAGACTTAAAAAGGAGCAGGCAAAGCAAGATAAAACACTAAGACGATCGCAGACTGCAAATCGCAAAAGTGTTGTTTCGCAAACAATTATGACTTCCCGGATTTCACATTCTCTTCCTTCTTTAGGAATTAATTGGAGCAGAATAATATTTATTCTTCTTCCGCTGGTTCTTTTTGCTGTGGGATATTTTATTTATGATATACAAAAAAACAACTCTCCATGGAAAGTAAATACTAAAGAAGGCTCAGTTGTTGTTAACGGAATTGTAGATAATCCTGGTAAAATTAGGCAGGGGGAGAGTTTGCTAACAGAAAGCGATTCTAAGGCGGCAATTCTTGTCCCTGGTGTTGGAAATATCGATATCGATGAAAACTCTCTTCTATTATTAGAAAAAGCAAAAGACGGTGATAATAGAATCCGTCTTAAAAAAGGAAATATTAAAATTGTTAATATGTCTACAATGCCGGACTTAGCTATTGACGTAGGAAATTGTGTGGTTTTAGACCGTAGCGGGCAATTCAGTATTTCGATTGATGATAATAATATTATAAATATTTTTGTGGAATTTGGCTTTGTAGAAATACAGCACGGTGATCAAACCGTTTATTTGAATGAAGACTACAATTGCGAAATTATATCTGGCAATAAAATTGGTGTTCCTTATCGAAGCGATGCCTCGGATAAGCTAATAGAAGAAGCGAAAAATTTTGATTACAACAGAGCAGATGAGAACACTATTCAAAATATTATTAAAGCTGCCACCGCTAAAGATATGCTTACTTTATTGGAATTGATTCCAAGAACATCAGAATTACACAGACTTGTTTTGTTTCAGGCGATAGCAAATAATTTTCCTCCCCCAGAAAATGTTACGCGTGCCGGTATAATTAAAGGCGATGTACAAATGCTCTATCTCTGGTGGCAGGAAATTGAATGGCAAATCTAATTTATTTTTGATCGTAGCTAAATGTTGGTGTTGCTAAATATCTAAAAATATACCATCCGTCGTTCTTCTGTTTTCTTAAAATTCTTACTGCACGCTCTGAATAAATCGGACTCATCTTATTTTCAATTGGATCCTGCATCAGAAAAGACCCGGTTGTGAAGACATATGCTAGCTCACCCGAAAAATCAATCTCGTCAATTTTAATTTCCCACTTTCCAGCAGGATATTGTTTTTTATATTGAATCAATTCATTTCGCAACATATCCACCCCAACTACGTCGTCAGAATCTGAAATTATTCCTTTATAATCACTTTCAAAAAAAGAAACAGCTTTATCCATATCGTTCGAATTATATGCGTCTATAAAATTCATTACAGTTTGCTCAACAGCTTTTTCTTCGGAAGTACGGACAAGTCTTTTTTCTCCTTCGGGTACTTGTTTAGTACATGCGGAAAAAAGAATTATGATTGATAAAATTAATATTGATTTCGACATATACCATCCGCGCTTATTTTGTTAATCTTAATTACAATTATAACAATTCGGTATCAAATCTGTTAATCTTTATAAGGAATTGATCCCGACGGTTAATTAAACATATTAATTGAAACAGAGGTTCTATTTATAGAAGCAAAAATATCAAAAACGGCGAACGCTTCTTAAAATAAGAGTCCCAAAAATTGTTTCATATTTTTCATTTGATTTTCAATAATTAATTATCCCCAAATTTTTCCATTCAAAAATTTATGGATTTTCTTTGTACCGATGATTTACGACTATTGCAATAGTCACTGTGATGCATTCCAAAAGAATCGGGACGAAATAATAAATAAGAAAGGGTTATTAGTCCTTCTCTACTTCTTGTAGAGGTTACAGTGATTATAAATAAACTTGGACCCCGGCTTCAGTGCCGGGGTTTTATTATATAGTGCTTCGATTTATGAGCGGCATGTTTTTTTCTAGAATTTATTGGTGCTGTAAAAAAAGCCTTAGAAGCGCCACAATCCATGTTATCTGTTCTTGTGTTATTCCCAGAGACTCCAAGATTTTTTCCTCGTCTATCAGATCTTCACCATAGAGTTCCGATAACATTCTTTTTGTTTTCTTTTTATTTAATTCAAAAGAGATCAATTCATCATCAGTCATTCCTGTACGTAGTTCTTCATGTGAAAATTTGTGCGGTTCCAGATATCCATTAATTATAGCTTTCTGATAAATTTTTAAATTTAGGGGAATAAAAATATTTTCATTATTAAACTCGAACCGGTTAGTTGTGTTATCTGGAATTTTGCGGATGATGAAGTTTTGCTCATTCTTATTCTCTTTATTAGTCGTTTTACTAGTATCCCCAACGGTCTGAGCCAAAACCGGCAGAGTGACAACAAGAGAAAAAAATATTGAGAGACAAATATTTTTCACAAAAGACTCAGAATTAAAATAATTATTACACCGGCTGTTTTTGCTACGCCCAAAATTTTTCTAATAGTTGAAACCTCGGGATAAGTTTCTTCTTCGGGAGGTGGTAAAACAAGTAATTTCTTCAGCTCTTTTTTGTTTTTCTTGTAATCGGTTAATTCTTTTTCCGAAAGACCGCTTGCTAATTCCTCATCAGTATAACCTGCTGTATCATCAATAATGATGAATGATTTTTCTTTTAAATTTTTGATCTCGTTAAGATCTTTCAATTTTATGATTAACGATCTTGGAGGAATCTGTGGTGTTATAATAAGTTTTTTTTGAGCTATCTACTAGCTTGTACGGTCCCTCTTTTTTCAAGAGGGTAGTGTCCTCCTGAGAAAATAAAACAAGCGGCGAAAGTGATAGAAACAAAAAAAATATTTGTAACCTCATGGATCCACGCACTTAATTGTTGTTATAAAGTATGAACAACCGCATAGTTCCGTTTAAAATAAAAAACCCCGGCAAATAGCCGGGGTCTTTTGGAAAAATTCAAAAATTATCTTCCAACTTTATCCAAATGCTCCTTCTTAACCGCCAATTGCTCTTTTGTTTCAACATGTGACGGATCTGTTATAATTGCTTCTGTTGGACATGCAGGAATACATTGTGGTTCATCATAAAATCCTACACACTCTGTGCACTTGTCGGGAACGATGTATGTGTGTTCTTCTGAAAGCGCTGCGTATTCTTGTCCACCAACATTATAAGCAAGACCTGGTGAGTAAATAGCTGTGTTTGGACATTCAGCTTCACATGCATTGCAAGAGATGCATTCGTCTGTTATCATGATTGCCATAAAAAAAATCCTCCGGATGAAATATAGTTTAGTAAAAATGCATTCCAAAAATAATCAATTGTTCTGAAATGGAAGCTATCTTAAATCTTTTTTTTACTGATTATTAGATGAAGACCATCAGTCCGATTAAATGAGTTTTTTCAAAAATGAAGATAATTGGAAAACTGAGTTGGAAGTTTGAATTAATGGTTGACTTTTACTTTATGTTAAATGATTTTATAATTCAAATCAGATCGATTAACAAAAACGGCATATCGAAATGAAATTAAAACTTAATCATCTATCCTTCGTCTTTGCGATGACTTTTATGATTGAAGTCGTCACAATTGATGCGCAAATAATTTTTAAGAACCCGCTTAGTCCCCGCATTGCTAACTACAATATATCAGCAACTCTTGATGCGGACAAAAAGATAATTGACGGCAAAGAAATTCTTCGATGGAAAAACACATCACCGGATCTGATAACAGAACTCCAATTTCATCTCTATCTCAATGCATTTAAGAATACAAACTCGACATTTATTAAAGAATCGGGCGGACAGTTAAGAGGAATTTCGACGGACGTTAGTAAAGAAATATCTTGGGGTTACATCGACATCAATTCGATAAAATATGTCGGCGGCAATGATCTAACAAGCAAAATGAAATTTATTCAACCCGATGATCAGAACAAGAGTGATGAGACGGTAGTTAGTGTTTCGTTGGAAAAACCGATCAAACCAAATGAAGAGATTGCCCTGGAAATAAATTTCAAATCGAAACTTCCTAAAATTTTTGCTAGAACGGGATTTGCTGAGAATTATTTTCTAGTTGGGCAATGGTTTCCAAAAATTGGCGTTTATGAATATCCGGGAATTCGGTATGCAGAGAAAGGCGGCTGGAACTGTCATCAATTTCATGCAAACTCTGAGTTCTACGCAGACTTCGCGGTATATGATGTTAATATAACTTTACCTCAAAAATTTATTGTAGGCGCCGTTGGAGTATTACAATCAAAAATCAACAACAATGATGGAACGGCGACTCATCATTATCGAGCCGAAGATGTTGTAGATTTTGCTTGGACAGCTTCCCCAAATTTTCAAGTTGTTAACGATCAATGGCAAAATGTAAAAATAAAATTGATGCTTCAGCCGGAACATTTTACTCAAGTTGCAAGACATATCAATGCAGTTAAAGCCGCGCTGGAATATTTCGATAAAAATCTTGGCAAATATCCGTATACCACAATTACAATAGTTGATCCGCCGTTAAAGGGAATTGGTTCCGCAGGAATGGAATATCCATCATTTATTACAGCCGGTACATTATGGGGAATGCCGGAAGGAATAAAATTTCCTGAAATAGTTACAATACATGAATTCGGACATAATTATTTTATGGGATTGCTGGCATCTAATGAATTTGAAGAAGCGTTTCTTGATGAAGGGTTCAATCAATATTTTGAAACTCGTATAATGAATTATGCATACGGAGAAAATACTTCGGCGCTAAATCTATTTGGTTATACGGCTGGCGATTTTGAAATAACTCGTCAAAGTTACGTTGGACTAAAAAATCCAAAGCTGGCCGAAATTTTCCGAAAATCATGGGAATATACAGCCGGCGGATATGGTTCATTTACTTACAACAAAACCGCTGTTATGTTGAAAACTCTTGAAGGTATGGTTGGCATCGAAACAATGAATGAAATAATGAAAACTTATTATCAGAGGTGGAAATTTAAACATCCATGTGTAAAGGATTTTATCGCGATTGTGAACGAAGTTGTAATAAAAAATCATGGAAGAAAATTCGGCGACAATATGAACTGGTATTTCGATCAAGTGTTATATGGGTCGGATGTCTGTGATTATAAACTTGCTTCAATTTCGAATCAAGAAATAAAAAATGTAACTGGATTAATGGACCAAAACGGTAAGAAAGAATTTTTAAAACGAAATGATGAAAATAGCGGCAATTATAAATCAATAATAGTAGTACACCGGATTGGTGAAGTTAAATTACCAATTGAAATTCTTGTTCATTTTAATAACAATAAAGAATCTCTTGAAAAATGGGACGGACAAGCACGCAGCAGAGAATTCAAATATGAAGGAAAGAACAAAATTGTCTGGGCTAAAATTGATCCTTTTAATAAAATTCCTCTAGACATAAATGTTGTGAATAATTCATTAACGACAGAGCATGAAAGCGGGGTATTCATAAAATATGCTGCAAAGTTTTTGTTCTGGGCGCAAAATGTAATGCTAAGTTTTTCAATGTTGTTTTAATTATGCGAGGTGATAATTGAAAATATTAAAATCATACAGCCGCGGATTTAAAGAAGCTCGCACCTCTACAAAAATTGTTTTCATTATCTACGGAAGCACATTATTGCTGGGATTAATTGCGGCTGGTGCGTTCAATTCACAATTAACCGGAATGGCTGGTGCGAGAATGGAATTATATAAACTGCTTCCTAATTTTGACTTTACAGTCTATTCTGATTTTATGAATAACTATGGTGATATTATTCAACCTTTTATTACGCAATTAACATGGTTTGGTTTATTCTATTTCTTCTTTACAGCGTTTTTCGCCGGCGGCATCTTAAAATATTTTGAGGGATCTTCCATAACAAGCAAAGCGCAGGCATTCTTTGCCGGCAGCACAAAATATTTTTTCAGATTCCTGCGTCTCGGTCTTTACGTTTTGTTTTTTCAGCTTATTGTCTTTGCAATAATTGCATTAATTTTTTCTTCCATTTTTACCAAGGCAGTTGATAACACAACCGAACCGACTCTTTTTGTAATCTTATTAATTTGGAGCGTGCTGCATTTATTCTTTTTCATATTGATCTCAATAATCTCAGATTACACAAAAATTATTTTGGTTAAAGAAGACTCTAGAAAAGTTTGGCGGGCATTAATTACCGGGCTGAAATTCACATTTAAGAAAATTTATGTAGTATATCCGCTCTACATTCTTTTACTGATTGTTCCTGTCGCCGCAACGCTGATTTATTTTTGGCTGGATGAATTAATTGATATGCGGAGTGAATTTACCGTTTTAGTTATGCTTATCATTCAACAGATTTTCATTTGGTTTAGATTGTTCTCAAAGGTGTGGATTCTCGGCAGTGAATTTGTGTTATTTAATGATCATCTGATTGAACAAACAAAACCATTATTAACGCAAGAATTTTTGGTAAACGAATCACTTTAAAAATAAGGAAGGGCTTAAAACCCTTCCTTATTTTACTTCTTATAAATAATCGGCTCTATTTTTTTGCGTCTATTTCTTTCAGCAATTCATCACACGCTGCTTTAAGTTGTTCATCAACTCCTTTTGCAATCCAGTCAATCGAATTATGAATTATAATGTCCGGAACAGCAGGACCCAGTACTAATGAAAAGAATAAATTATTCTATTTAGTTAAGAAATGTTAAAACGGGATTTTGTCTGTAAATATATATCGTCGGGTGCAAATACTTGTTTCCGGAAGCAGAGAACTAATCATCAAAATGTGTTTTACCTCCTTGCCGAAGCAGAAATAAATATCTAAGTTCAATTAAACTTATAAGTACTTATTAATCAGAAGGACAAAAAATGAATTTTAATCGAAAATATTATCCAATATTCTATTCGGCAATTCTTTTATCTCTTCTCGCGCTGGTTCAGTCATGCGATATTAAAGAACCAACAGCGCCGAATTGGGATGTCTCTTTAAACATTCCAATCGCAAATAAAAGTTATACTATGTTAGATATTGTTGAGAATAAATCAAGTCAGATCCAGCACTATACTAACGGTGCGAATCAAAATTTGCTTTATTATTCCAGCGTGCAGCAGGTGGATAATATAACGCTTGGTGATAAACTCAAACCGGATCCTTCTTCTAATCCTGTCCCGGGAACAATTAGCATCAGCTCCGATTCAATTCAAACAGATATCGATCTTTCGTGGATTAATCCTCCGGTAAGTCCCGGAATGCAAATCGTATTACCGGCACTTCCCGAAACAAATATGTCCGGAAATTTTAGTTTAGCAGATCAATTTCAGATTGTAAAGATTGCATCGGGATCTATTGATTTAACAATCACTAATTATTTCCCTTCACCGGTAAAGGTAACTCTTAGAAATATTGTACTTAAAAATGCCGGAAGCGGAGAAATAATTGCTCAGTTGGCGGGACCAATTGATATTCTTCCTTTGCAATCGGTAACTCGAACATCAATTCCAATAGTTCAGGGAATAAGAGTAAAAAACCAGTTGACACTGGAATCCAAAATTTCATCAACCGGAAGCAACGGACAGCAAATTACTTTACCTCAAAAATCTTTGACAATAAAAGCGAAGTTTCATGACCTCAAAGTTTCAGAATATACAGGGCAGTTAAAGCCAACTGTCTTTGAGGCAACGAGAAGTGCTGTTGCGCTTGATGTGAAGGACATTCAAAATAAATTGAAGTTCCAGCAGATCAACTTGAAAAATCCGAAAATAGAACTGCATTTGAGATTAACTGCTAATGTTGAATTTAGCATTAACGGTTCCGTTGAAGCCCGAAATTCGATTGGGCAGAGGAGCGTTATGACTTTGAGTTCGAGAACTTTGGATAGAACACTTATTACGCAAGCAGATTCAGTTATTACATTCAACGCAGATAGTGTAAGTAATTTCTTTAGAAATTTTTCTCAGCTTCCGGATTCCATTGTAGTTTATGTAGGAGGAATTGCTAATCCGAATAATAAAATAATTAGTGTTACAGGCAACGACCAGTTGATTGTAAGCAGTAAAATGGAATTCCCGTTTGAGTTCGGATTGAGCGGCGGAGAATTTGCAGATTCTGTAAAAGTAGATTTTAAAAATGATGACCGGGATAAAATAAAAGATGTAAATTCTCTTGGTGCATCAGTGACTATAACAAATGGAATTCCTGCAGCCTTAAGTTTTACAGCAAAGCTGTATGATCAGAACAACAATTTTTTAACTTATTTTCCCCCAAAGTACCAGGATCAAGATACGGTTGTTAATGTAAGCGGTGCCGGTGTTGATGCAAATGGAAATGTTGTCTCCAACACAACACAAACCGTTACCGTAAAAACCCTTAAGAGCGAAATTGATAAAATCGCGAATGCTTACTACATGCGTGTTAGAATCAAATTAAATACGGCTGGTTCTGGAAATCAATCAGTACGATTCAAAACTGATAATACCATTAAGTTCCTCGCTTCCGGTTCAACTAATTATCACATTAATCCAAAGGGGAACTCTAAATGAAAGCGTATAAAATAATTTTTGTTATCGCATTCGTATTTACTTTGAAAATATTTCCACAGGCAAGCGGCTCAATCGGGATAGCGGATGCACGTTCTGCGGCAATGGGAAAGACAAGCGTAACTTCATCATTCGGATTACGCGCGATCGGTAGTAATCCAGCGAATTTATTCAGCGATTCTTTAAAGCACGTAGAATTTGTTATTTCGTTTCCGCTTCCAAATCTATCGGGAAGTGTCGGAACAAATTTTATGACAATTGATGAATACAATTATTTTTTCGGAACTAAAACAAAAGACGCAGAAGGAAAGAATGTAGGTAGATATTTAACCGATGCCGATAAGAGCAGATTGAAAAACTTATTCGCCGACGGCGGAGCGGTAACAAGCGATATTCAATTACAATATTTTGCAATCTCCATTAAACCAAGCAATGCATTCGGAACAATTTCATTCTCAATGGGAGATGTTTTTTCTTCAAACGTAACTATTCCTAAAGGACTAGTATCCATTGCTTTAGATGGAAATCCAGTAAATCAACTTTATAATTTTAACGATACCAAATTAAAAGCGTGGTGGCTTCGTAAATACTCTCTCTCTTACGCGCGCAGCATAAACATATTACCGGTATTTCAAAAAATTTCTGTCGGAGTTTCATTCAATATAATTCAAGGTTTTGCTTATGTTGGAACCGAGCATGTAAATACTCAATTAACAACCGGTGCGGGAAATATTATAACGGGTAAGGGAGATTTTTTAGCATATGCCGCATTCTCGCCGGACTTCAATGTGAAATATGACTTCGATAAAAGCACAACTGTAAAAAAAGATTTTAATTTTACCCCATTCCCAACTCCGGCTGGAAACGGTTTGGGACTTGATTTTGGATTGAATGCAAAATTGAATGATGTCTGGTCTTTCGGTTTTTCAATTACAGATATTGGAAGTGTTAAATGGAATAAAAACGCCGCTCAATATTCATCCAACTCGCCTATCTATTTAGATGATCTTTCAAGCCAAAGTCAGCGCGACTCTTTGGTGAAAGCGCTCGTTGGAAAAGATAATGGAAAATATATAAGCGAATTCACCACACAGCTTGCGACTGCTCTGCATCTCGGTGCTTCAATGCAGCTTAATAATTTATTGCTGGCTTTTGATTACAATCAAGGATTTAATGATCAGCCGCGCAACTCCAAAAAACCAAGAGTATCAGTTGGTGCAGATTGGGTTTTAGGATTTTTTGCATTGAGAACTGGTCTTTCATTCGGTGGATTTGATAAATTCAATTGGGGATTGGGTTGCGGATTTGATTTCGGATTTCTCGAAATGAATTTCGGAACACCGGATTTTGAATCTGTTGTAGTTCCAAATTCCGCAAAGAGAGTTACAGTTGCAATTGATTCGAGGTGGAAATTTTAATCAGTTATTGGTTATCAGTGGTCGGTTATTAGTTGCAATGATAAAGGGAATGCTTTAAATTGTTATTATAAAGTCTAAACATGGGGATATTATGGCAACACCGAAAGAAACTTTATGGGAAATCGAACCACACACCTTAGCTAAGCACAAAATTTTAGAAAATTATTTGAAGGCCTGGTATCCAATAATCAGTAAATATAATGATAAGTTAAACTATATAGATGGATTCTCTGGACCAGGTAGATACTCAAAAGGCGAACCAGGCTCCCCTTTAATAGTAATAGATGTAATAAGGAACCATATTACTGAATATAAAAAAGAAATAAATATTTTATGTATTGAAGAACGAATTGATAGAGTTGAACATTTGAATGGGGAAATAAAAAAAATTGATTTACCGAGTAACATTCATGTGAATGTTATCATGGGAAAATTTCATGAAGTCATTGGATTTTTATTAGAAAAATTAGATTCTGAAAATAAATTATTAGCACCGACATTCGTATTTATTGATCCATTTGGATTTTCCGGAATTCCATTTAGCGTTGTAAGGAGATTGTTGAGTATTCCAAAAGTGGAAGTCCTGATAACTTTTATGGTTGACTCTATTAATAGATTTATTGACACATATGGGGCAGGAGACCATATTAATGAGGCTTTTGGAAGTGATGAGGCAAGTAGAATTGTTTCCTTTTCCGCTAATAGAATTAAGGATCTCCAAAATCTTTATCAGAAACAATTAGAAGGGTTGGTTGATTTTGTAAGATATTTTGAAATGTGTGATAAAAATGATAAGACGATATACTATTTATTTTTTGCTTCGAAAAACAAACTGGGTCATTTAAAAATGAAAGAGGCGATGTGGAAAGTTGATGCTGAAGGAGATTATAAATTCTCTGATGCTACAGATCAGCACCAAGTAATACTATTTAGGAAAGACAATTTTGATTTATTACTTCAAGAAATAAAAACGAAATTTTCATCACAAAAAATTGATGTAATCGAAGTAAGAAAATATGTACAAGAGGCGACACCTTTCATTGACAAACATCTGACTGGTGCATTGAAACTGGGAGAAGAATCCTCTATAATTACTGTTGAAACTTTGAAAAAAGATGGGAGTAAAAGAAAAAAAGGAACATTCCCAGACGGGACAATAATTATTTTTGGAAAGTAGAATTAATGGCACTCAAATCATCAATAGAATGGACAGAATCAACATGGAACCCGGTTACCGGATGCAATAAAATAAGTCCGGGTTGTAAGTTTTGTTATGCTGAGAGAATGGCAAAGCGGCTCAAAGCTATGGGCTCAGAAAATTACCAAAATGGTTTTAAGCTAACACTTCAAGAACACGCTCTCGAACTGCCGCTTACTTGGAAAAAACCGCAAACGATTTTTGTTAATTCAATGAGTGATCTTTTCCACAAAGATGTACCAATTAATTTTTTATTGAACACTTTTGAAGTTATGAACAAAGCGAGCTGGCACCGCTTTCAGGTTTTAACAAAGCGTTCCGATATTTTACTGAAACTTGATCCGATAATTCCGTGGAGTGAAAATATATGGATGGGTGTCAGTGTGGAAAATCAAGATTACACTTATAGAATAGATCATCTTCGAGAAACTAATGCAGATACAAAATTTTTGTCTATTGAACCATTAATAGGTCCAATTAATAGCCTCGACCTTACAAATATTAATTGGGTAATAGTCGGTGGAGAATCTGGTCCCGGTGCTCGTCCTATGGAAGAGAGTTGGGTTTTAAGAATTAGAGATATTTGTAAAGAATCCAAAGTACCATTCTTCTTTAAGCAATGGGGCGGAGTCAATAAAAAGAAAAATGGAAGACTCCTTAAAGGTAAAACTTGGAGTCAAATGCCTAAATTGAAAAAAGCAGCATAAACTTTTCTAATCACTAATCACCAACAACCAATCACTCTTTAACTTGCTTCTCAAGTTCAAGCAATCGCTGCTTACGCCAGAGTCCTCCGCCGTATCCGCCGAGATTTCCATTCTTATTAACTACGCGGTGACAAGGAATAACAATAGCGATTCTGTTTAACCCGTTTGCATGCCCAACTGCACGTTGAGCTTTTGGAGTTCCGACCTTTATTGCGATCTCCTCGTAAGAAACAGTTTTTCCGGATGGGATTTTTAATAACTCATTCCATACTTTCTGCTGGAATTGGCTTCCGGGAAATACAATCGGCACGGTAAATTGTTTAAGAGTTCCTTCAAAATATTTTTTCAATTCTTTGCGGAGAAGAATAATGTGTTTGTTCTCTCCAGGAACGATCGGAGACTTGAATAATTTTCTCAATGTAGTAAATTGAGCATCAAGCATTCTTCTGTCAGAAAACTCTAAAAGACAAATTCCCTTATCGGTTGCAGCCGTTACCAATGGTCCCATTGGACTCTCAATCCAAGCGGTTAAGATACAATCGCTAGTTTTACTTTTTCCCGGAGGTTTGCCGAAAGTTTTTACAAATGCGTCTCGGAATCCGCTGTGTGATTCATACCCGTGTCCAAGTGCTACATCATCAAGATCTATTCCGTTTTTAATTTGCTCGAAAGAAATTCCCAACCGTCTTCCTCGGCAATATGCTTGAAAAGTCATTCCGTAGTTTTTCAAAAAATATCTTCGCGCACGAGCCGGATCAATTTCAATTGAACGGAGAAACTGGTCATTATATCGCGCGGTAGGATCGGTCTCAATTATACTGAGTAGTTTTGAAACCCAATCCGGCGGTGTCCCATGCGCTTCCAACGGACGGCATCTTTTACACGGACGGTATCCCGCGAATACGGCTTCACGCGCTGAAGGAAAATATTCAACATTCTGTGGTAATGGTTTTCTTGCAGAACATGAAGGACGGCAGAATATTCCTGTGCTTCTGACAGCGAGATAAAAAATCCCGTCGTAAGTTCCGTCGCTTTTTTTATATGCTCTTTCCATCTCTATTATAGAGGGAAGTGTCTGTTGGTTAATTAAAGTGTTCATATCATAGTCCGATCAAAAATTTGTTGTGCTATTATACAAGCATTCAACAATTACATCCACCGAAAATTGAACGTTGATATTTATAAGAAGTACCTGAGTTCCTAAGTGCCTGAGAGTTCAAAAAAAATCATTTCACGTATTTTGAAATAAATTCTTCCACTTCCGGCAAGCCGCCCTGGTAAATTAAATAACCGTTGCTCGGCTCACGTTCTGTAATCTCTCCGGCAATCGATGTGAGCATAATCTCTTTTACTTTTTGCTGATCGGTTGTTTGTCCCAATGCCCAGCACAATTTCATATAAGCAACCTCCGGCAGCATATTTTCTCCGGGAATTACACCGAGTTCCATCATATCGCGACCGGTATCATAAACATACATTTGTACATAACCCCAAAGTGTTTGCACGGTCATATAAATTGAAATTCCTTTTTCATGAGCGCGTTTGAGCGCGGGGTAGAGCGGTTTGTTTACATGACCTAATCCGGTACCTGCAATTACAATTCCTTTATAGTCATTATCAATAAGTGACTCAATTATATCCGGCTTCATGTTAGGATAATAATAAACAATGCTTACTTTCTCTTCGAATGCTGTATTGATTTTTACATTCCGGTCTTTACGCCGGCGTTTGTAATCTTGTCGAAGTGGAGTGATTTCATCTCTACTTACTTTTGCAATCGGGATATCACCGATAGTTCTGAACGTAGAGCGATAACTAGAATGCATCTTTCGAACGCGGGTCCCTCTATGAAGCAATCCGTAATAATCCGATGTCGGTCCGAACATACAAACCATAACTTCCGCAATATCGCTCTCCGCTGCGGTCTTAACGCTGTGCATTAAATTCAGCGCGGCATCTGATGAAGGACGGTCGCTCGATCTTTGCGAACCAACCATAACAATTGGCACTGGAGAATTTTGTACCATAAACGAAAGAACCGCTGCCGTGTGATGCATCGTATCCGTTCCATGACCAATTACAATTCCATCAACGCCTTTTTCAATTTCTCTTCCAATCGCCTCTGCAGTTCCTTTCCATTGATCGGGTCCCATATTCTCACTGAAGACGCCGTATAGTTTTTCTGTTTCCAGATTGCAATAATCTGCAAGTTCCGGTACAGAGCCGTAAAGTTCTCCGGGAGAGAAAGCTGGAATAACTGCGCCGGTTCTATAATCCAAACGGCTTGCAATTGTACCGCCGGTTCCGAGTAGTTTTACTCTTGGTTTATTTGGCTCGTATGGAAACTCCTTTTCCGGAATTTTATAATGTGCTTCTTTTCTTCCATTGATTTTTATATCAGTTACCAAATCCGCCGCAACACCAATGTTATAACCGATCGGCATTTTAATAACAATGTGAAAGGGATCTGCTGTTTCCGAACGGGGAAGTATAATGCCTTTGTAATTTCCTTTCGTAGTTGTTATTTCAACATCGCTCCATACAAGCGCATCAAAATTTTTTAAAACCGAAAGTGCATTCCCCCGGTAACCTTTGTAATTATCATCTGCCATATAATTCCTTTTTGCGCTTCTTTGTGTCTTTGTGATTTTGTGGCGAATGATATGCCACTAAGACTCCAAGTCACGAAGTGACACAAAAATCTTTTATTTTAATTTTTCAGCTACGATTTTTCCTTCAACAATCATCCGAACTTTGCTCATCACCGAACCGAGTAAGACTTCTTTTCGTTTTTCATTATTAAACAATTTTTCTTTGGTCAGTTCATCATTTGTTTCGGAAATAACTTCTTCGAGTTCCACTGCTGATATTTGTCTTGGTAATAACTCCTGATAAAAATTCCCTTTCTCAATTGATTTCTTCATTGCAATTAGAATTCCATCACGTGAGAGCAATTTATCTTTATACGATTTGAAAATTTCCCTCATAATTTCTTCATCAAGAATTTTAACATTGACGCCTTTCTTTTTCAACCGTTTCGGAAACTGTATTAATACAACCGCGGCTAATGTCGGATCAATATTCCAATCATTCACCAACGACTTGAACAGTTTTGCAAATTTTGAAATTGAAAGAGGACGAATTGTGTCTTCCGGAATCTTAAGTTCCCGGTACCATTTTTCTCTTTTCCAAAATTGTTCAGGAAGATTTACTCGAAGTTTTTTCAATCGCTCTTCAGTAATTCTTGTGGGCGGCAAATCGGTATCGGGATACATTCTGTCTGCGCCGGGTAAAATTCTTTCGAAGCCGTTAGTTCCATCACGCAGTGCTTGCCGTGTTTCCGAGGGAACACCAATGGTAGCTTCTCTCGCGCGAATGATAATTTCTTTTGATGCCATCTCCGTGTCAATTTCACTTCCCCAAACAAGAATCATAGTGTCATCATCAACGGCACCAACGGCTCGCTTAATGTTCTGCCAATCTGCAGAAGTTAATGTATCGCCCTTGCTATCGGAGTGAATAATGTTTGGAATATTTGTTAAGCAAGCAATAACTCTCACTCGGTCAGAAATTTCTTTTGAGAAATAAGTATCCGTTTGTGTCTGCCAGCGAAGCAGTCCGGCAAATTTCCCCAGCACAACACACTTGACAACCATTCCTTGTTCGGTTGCAGTTCTGATCGGTTGGTAGTGAGCTTTTTTAACGATTCGTGTTATGTCGCCGACTTTTGAATCGAATGTTTCTTTAGTAATTCCTCTTTTGTGGAGTTCTTCACGCAAACGTAAGAGATTCCATTGGCGCATTGCTTCGTTGTAAGTAAGATGCGGAATTCTTCCAATCTTCGGTACGCCTTTAATTTCAATTCGTGTTCCGCCTTCAACACTCACGTTCACATCTTCGCGGGCGGCGCCGATACCGCGTCTAACATTTCCGGTACTTCGAACAAGATCTGCGCAGATCTCCGCAACTTCAGCAACTTCAACTGGAGTGCGCATATTCGGTCCGGTTACAGTTTCAATGAGCGGCATACCAAGCCGGTCGGTTCTGTAAACCCGTAAATGTCCGGCATCTGAAACCTCACGGCACGAATCTTCTTCGATTGACATTTGCACAATATCTATTTGTCTATTCTTGTATGGAATTTTTCCATCGAGAGCAAAGATTGCGGTACGCTGAAATCCGGTTGGAATACTTCCGTCTAAATATTGTTTTCTTGCGATATGCAATTCATCGACGATTGAACAATCAAACAATATTCCGCACCGTAAGGCAATATCCAAAGCGTCATCATTAATTAAAAAGGGAGGGGTATCGTCCATTTCATAAGTACAAACACTTTCCCGGTTGATACGGTAAAGAATATCTTTTTTTGTCTTGAATTCCATCAATGCGGTGCCGTCATATTCGCCGAGTTCAGAAAGAGTTGGGCGCATATGACGTAAAATTTCCGCATCATATCTCTCGCTGTATTTTCCGGCGGGACATCTGCAGAAAAGTTTTTTTGTCGTTAGTAATTGTTGATGAATTTCAAGTCCAGATTTGAAACCAACAGTTTCATAATCCTTATCGGTCATCTCTTCAAATGATTTAAATAAAAAATCTTTCATTATAATTTTCGCGGTGACATAAAGTCGTAATGGTGAGAAAAAAGAAGTAAAAATTATTTTGCATACACTAAGTTAGATTGATTACCGCCGAAAACTTAGCGACATCATTCTAAAGAAGCAAACCATACAATTGAGAAATCAAGTTGAATTTATAAAAGATTGCTGGCTAATTCCGCCAATTCAGAACGTTCTCCTTTTTCAAGATTAATATGAGCGTAAAGTTTTTGACCCATAAAATGATCAATCAAATATGAAAGACCGTTTGATTGTGAATCAAGATACGGATGATCAATCTGATAGATATCCCCGGTTAATACAATCTTTGCACCTTCGCCGGCACGAGTAATTATTGTTTTTATTTCATGCGGTGTAAGGTTTTGTGCTTCATCAACAATGAAATAAATTCTCTGCAAACTTCTTCCGCGTATATAGCTCAACGGTTCAATAACAAGTTTTTCATCTTTGAGTAATGCGTTAATGGTCTGATGATTTTTATCGGTTTCCGGAAATTGATCTTGAATGATTTTTAAATTATCCCAAAGAGGCTGCATGTAAGGAGCGAGCTTACTCTCCACATCACCCGGAAGAAATCCCAAATCTTTATTACTCAATGGAACAACCGGGCGCGCAATGTAAATCTGACGGTAATTTTTTCTTACTTGAAGCGCACATGCAAGTGCCAGCAATGTTTTTCCGGTGCCCGCTTTGCCGGTCATAGAAACAAGCGGTATATCGGAATTGCAAAGAGCGTCTACGGCAAATGTTTGTTCTGCGTTGCGAGGTTTAATTCCGTAAACAAATTGTTTATCAACGCGTTTAAACTTATCCATTTCGTTATTAAGTGATGCAAGCACCGACCGAGATGAATTACGCATTATAAAATATTTATTGGGAACAGCTTCAATTTTATTTTTCTTTATAATCTGTTTTGAGACGACTTCGAATGGCGGCTGATAAAGTTTTTGCAATACATCGTCATCAAAATCTTCGATGATAGTTTTACCGCTGTAAAGTTCTTCAACATTTGTAACGCGATCGGTTGAGTAGTCTTCTGCCGGAATTCCGAGCGCTTTAGCCTTCATTCTGAGATTGACATCTTTGCTTACAAGTATTGTTTTACTTTTTCCCTTATTTTCCTTTGATACTTCTACTGCGGCACTTAAAACCCGGTGATCAACATTGTCTTCCCGGAATACGTCATGAATTTCAGCCGAGAGTCCTTTCGTTATTACAATTCTTACTTTTCCTTTTCCTTTTCCCAGCGGAACACCGCCATTGAAAACTTCATTGCCGGCAATTGAATCAAGCGTCCTGGCAAACTCCCGGGCATTAAGATTTATAACTTGATTCCCGCGCTTGAAGTGATCAAGTTCTTCAATTACGGAAAGAGGAATAATAATATTGTTTTCTTGAAAGTGATTAATACAAGTTGGATCATGAAGGATGACGTTTGTGTCGAGGACAAAAGTCTTCGGGTAAATTTTTGCCATAAAGAACAATATTTTATTGTGAAATGATTTCTTAGTAATTTCAATAGAAACATAATAAAATTTTTTTGCTTTGTCGAAATGTAAATCACATTTAACAAAAATTTAATTATGACATGGAGCATTAATGGCTATTCAAGCAATTAATCCGGCTACCGGAAAAATTGAAAGAACATTCCGGGAACAATCTATCCTGGAAGTTTATGAGTCGATTGAAAAAGCACACGAAGCATTTCTTAAATGGCGGGAAACAGGCTTTTCGACACGATCAAAATTAATGAAGAAAGCCGCGCAGATTCTAAGAGATCGGAAAGAGCATTACGGAAAAATTCTTACTCTCGAAATGGGAAAGCCAATAACTCAAGCAATTGCGGAAGTTGAAAAGTGTGCATGGGCTTGTGATTATTATGCAGATAATGCGGAAAGAATTCTAGACAGAGAGATTGTTCAGACAGATGCCTCAGAAAGCTTTATTTGCTTTGATCCAATTGGAGTGGTGCTTGCTGTTATGCCGTGGAATTTTCCGTTCTGGCAGGTGTTCCGGTTTGCAGCTCCTGCATTAATGGCAGGGAATGTTGGAATTTTAAAACATGCTTCTAATGTCCCGATGAGCGCGCTTGCAATTGAAGAGATCTTTACAAAAGCCGGATTTCCTCAAAATACTTTTAAAACAATTCTTATCGGCTCATCCTTAGTTAAGAATATTATTGCTCATCCGAAAGTTAAAGCTGCCACTTTAACCGGAAGCGAGCCTGCAGGAATGGAAGTAGCAAAAGCATGCGGTGCAAAATTAAAAAAAACGGTCATGGAATTAGGCGGCAGCGATCCCTTCATTGTTCTTGAAGATGCAAATATTGATGAAGCAGTAAAAACTGCCGTATCGGCTAGAATTGTAAATAACGGACAAAGCTGTATTGCCGCCAAAAGATTTATTGTTGTTGAAAAAATTTATAAAGAATTTGAAAAAAAATTCGTTGAGTTGATGAAAAAAGTAAAGGTCGGCGATCCGATGAATAAAGAAACCGAACTTGGTCCAATTGCACGTGAAGATTTGTTGAATGAACTCGATGAGCAGGTAAAAGAATCGGCAGCTAAAGGAGCAATTGTATTGTGCGGCGGAAAAAGAATCCAAAGAGAAGGATACTTCTACGAACCGACAATTCTTTCAAATGTTTTACCCGGTTCTCCTGCTTATGATGATGAAATATTTGGTCCTGTTGCTTCACTAATAAAAGCCGTAAATGAAGAAGATGCGATCCGCATTGCAAACGATTCGTCTTTTGGATTAGGTGCTTCGCTTTGGACTGAGAACTTGGAAAAAGCCAAAGTAATTGCCGGTAAAATTGAAAGCGGTTCGGTATTCATAAATGGAATGGTTAAGTCTGATCCGCGTCTTCCTTTCGGCGGTATAAAAAATTCCGGCTACGGAAGGGAACTATCGCATTATGGAATTAAAGAATTTGTAAATATTAAAACGGTTTGGGTAAAATAGTTATCGGTAATCGGTTGTCGGTTATCAGAAAAATTAGTCATTTATAGCCGATAACTGATAACAAATAACAGTCACTAATTCATTAAAAAAGGAAATAGAATGAAACAACGATGCCAATGGGCGGGAAATGATCCTCTCTATAAAAAATATCACGATGAAGAGTGGGGCGTGCCGGTTCATGATGATCAAAAACTTTTTGAGATGTTAATACTTGAAGGTGCACAGGCAGGATTAAGCTGGATTACTATTCTTCGTAAAAGAGAAAACTACAGGAAAGCATTTTCAAAATTCGATGTAAAGAAAATTGCAAAATATGATTCAAAAAAAGTTGAACAGCTTTTACAAAATGAGGGAATTGTCCGCAACAAGTTGAAAATTGCATCAACAATTCTGAACGCGAAGCTTTTTCTTGAACTGCAAAAAGAATTCGGCTCATTTGACAAATATATCTGGCAATTTGTAAATGGCAAACCGATAAAAAATAATTGGAAGTCTCTTAAAGAAATCCCACCCAAGACGAAAGAATCTGATGCTATGAGTAAAGATCTCAAAAAGAGAGGATTCAAATTCGTCGGCTCAACAATCTGTTATGCTTTTATGCAGGCTGTGGGAATGGTAAACGATCATACGGTTGACTGTTTCAGATATTAAATCCGATAGAATCTGTGATTCTTTTCACTCCAAACATTTCAAAACAATATTTCACTTTGCAATCGAATCATTTCTTTCTAATTTAAAATCAGAAATTCATGGCTCACTTGTAATTACTGCTTACCTGACTAAGCAATAATATAAATTAATTAAAATTCTCCGGGCAGCATTCAACCTCTTCATTGCCCTCGACTATAAATTAATTGCTTCTCTAAAAAGAGAAAGGAGTGATCATGAAAAAACTAATTACTGT
Organism: Ignavibacteriales bacterium; assembly: GCA_026390795.1. NCBI lineage: Bacteria > Pseudomonadati > Ignavibacteriota > Ignavibacteria > Ignavibacteriales > Ignavibacteriales bacterium. The sequence goes on along the minus strand of JAPLFG010000003.1, from coordinate 1,093,630 downwards.
TTTCTTTATTCTTTCCATATTCGCTTTAAATATTTCCGCACAAACTCCAAAGTGGACCACTTACGATTACAATAGTTCAAACTCAGCTTTAACCGCAACATACTGCTTAGCTACCGATGCATCCGGTAATATTTGGATTGGCACAAATCAATCGGTGGTTAAATTCAACCAGGGAAGTACGTGGACTGTCTATGACTATACAACTTCTGGAATGGTGAACGATAGAGTTATGGATATTACAGTAACAAATACAAATTCTTTATGGGTCTGTACTTATGGAAGCGGATTCTTGTATTACAATGGAGTTTCATTGTGGGTTCAGAAAAATATGAGTACAACCGGTAATTTAATGCCGACGAATTGGACATATTGTTTAACACTTGATAACACTAGTAATATTTATGTTGGAATTTATTGCGGCAATAACAGCAATGCGGGATTAGTCAAATGGGATGGAGCGAATATATGGACGCCGTTCAATAATTTTTTTAACGGATATAATTACAGCAACGTTGAAGTAATTGCAAAAGATATTGCAGGAAATATTTGGTGCGGTACTAATATAGGTGTGTACAAATTTAATCCAACAAATTCTTCATGGACAGCATACACTAAAGAAAATACAAGCGGCGGCTTGGGAGGAAATTGGGTAAGAGTAATCGCTCCCGATGCTTCCGGAAATATTTGGTTTGGTACCATGGATAAAGTAAATGATTCTTGGGTTGGCGCTGGTTTGACAAAGTATACCCCTTCAACAAATCTTTGGTCAAATTATATTGCTAATTCACAAGATGCTAGCAGTAAGGTCGTAAGTGCAATTGCTCACAGAGGTAACGACGTTTGGGTAGGAACCGGATTCTGCGGTCAATATAATGGAAACGGACTTTATAAATTTTCCGGTTCATCGTGGACAAACTATGCATATGACAACAACACTTTTCCCGGTAATTGCGTAAATGATCTGGTTGTAGATAAGAATAATAATCTTTGGATCGCAGGTGCAAATATTTTAACCAAAGTTGATTTCAATCCAACTGATGTTAAAGAAACAGAGAGCATTCCAACCTCATTTAAGCTAAATCAAAATTATCCCAATCCTTTTAATCCGGAGACAGTAATTAGTTATCAACTTCCTATTAGCGGCAAAGTTCATTTGAGCGTTTCCGATTTATTAGGAAGAGAAGTAGCTGTCCTTGTAGATGAAACTCAGCCTGCAGGAAATCATCAAATTACATTTTCGACTGCACGTACGACATTATCAAGCGGTGTTTATTTTTATAAATTACAGATGGAAAATTTTGTTGATGTTAAGAAGATGATGATTATAAAGTAGTCGGTGTTATAAAAATTGCGGATAAATAAAAAACCCGGTCTTGAAATAAGATCGGGTTTTAGCTTTTAAATGAGTTTATGATACTAAATAAATATTTTTTCTACACTGGCTAATGAGATATCAAACATTTTATCATTTCTATAAGTTGACAAATAAGGCCCAATCTTCTTCTTTTTGTATAGTTCTGTTGGTAAATTGCTTAAGCGGCAGAAACATTCTTATTTATTTACAAAAGTTAAATTCATAATTTAAGTCAGATTAAAATTCCTTCAGGGTTGAAATGAAAGAAATGTTATTAAAGAAATTTTTGTTCCACTTTGTAAATGATCAAAGAAAGGACAAGAAATTCTGTTTCATCTTAGGAGCGGGCGCATCTAAACAATCCGGAATAAGAACCGGAAGTGAGCTGGCTAAATTATGGATAGATGAATTAATTCAGATGGAAAGTGAAAGTGCAATTCAAGATTGGCTGCAAAAAGAAAATATTCCTCCAGATGATCTTGCCCAAGGATATTCAAAAATTTACGATAAAAGATTTGAAGTAGACCCTCGTGATGGATTTTCATTCCTTGAAAAGGAGATGGAGAATATTGATCCAAGCTGCGGATATTCTGTCCTCGCGAACATTCTATCTTCAACCGAACATAAAATAGTTATTACAACCAATTTTGATTCCCTTTGCGAGGATGCATTATTTATTTATACACAGAAAAAACCTTTAGTTGTTGGGCACGAAGCATTAGCGAATTTTATTAGACCATTCGGTTCAAGACCTGTGGTAATAAAAATTCACCGCGATCTTTTTCTTTCTCCTAAGAGTAATAATGAAGATACTTGTTCACTCGCCGATGGCTTTAAAAAGAATCTTACAGATATCTTCAAATATTATACACCAATTGTTATTGGCTACGGTGGTAATGATGGTAGTCTTATGAATTACTTAAGTGAATTGAGTGCAATTGAAGGAGGATTATTTTGGTTTTACCATAAAGATCATTCCTTATCAGAAAAGATTTCTAAAATAGTTGAAAAATTTAACGGCTATGCCGTGCCTATTGATGGATTTGATGAACTTATGATACAGCTTGGAGATAAACTAAACTATGCGCCTATGGACACGAAGATAATTGAATTTTCTGAAGTGAGAGCAAAAAAATATAGAGAACAGTTTGATGCAATTAATAAGGGAATAAACTTAGCAGGGGAAACAAAACAAGCTCTTAAAAATATTGTTGAACGCACAGAAGTGAAGAATTGGTGGTACTACCAGCAATTGATTAATAATGAAACAGATATCGCAAAGCAAAATGAATTATATAAAGAATATCTTTCAATTTTACCAAATAGTCCTGAACTGACAGGCAACTATGCTATTTTCTTGGATGACATTCGAAAGAATTATGAAGAAGCTGAGAAGTATTATAAGAAAGCTTTAGAACTTGAGCCTAGTAATGCAAACAATAATGGCAGCTATGCTATTTTCTTGAAGAACATTCGAAAAAATTATGAAGAAGCGGAGAAATATTATAAGAAAGCATTAGAACTTGATCCTAGTAATGCAAACAACAATGGCAACTATGCTAATTTCTTGAATGATATTCGAAAGAATTATGAAGAAGCTGAGAAGTATTATAAGAAAGCATTAGACCTTGATCCCAGTAATGCAACCTTCAATGGCAACTATGCTATTTTTTTGAATGATTTTCGAAAGAATTATGAAGAAGCTGAGAAGTATTTTAAGAAAGCATTAGGGCTTGATCCCAGTAATGCAACTAACAATGGCAACTATGCTATTTTCTTGAAGAACATTCGAAAGAATTATGAAGAAGCTGAGAAGTATTATAAGAAAGCTTTAGAACTTGAGCCTAGTAATGCAAACAATAATGGCAGCTATGCTTATTTCTTGAATGATATTCGAAAGAATTATGAAGAAGCTGAGAAGTATTATAAGAAAGCATTAGACCTTGATCCTAGTAATGTAACCAATAATGGCAACTATGCTATTTTCTTGAAGAACTTTCGAAAGAATTATAAAGAAGCAGAGAAATATTATAAGAAAGCATTAGAACTTGATCCTAGTAATGCAAACAACAATGGCAACTATGCTAATTTTTTGAATGATATTCGAAAGAATTATGAAGAAGCTGAGAAGTATTATAAGAAAGCATTAGACCTTGACCCTAGTAATGCAAACAATAATGGCAACTATGCTAAATTCTTAATTGAAATGGAAAGGCTAAATGAAGCACGAAATTTCATAGACATTGCTCTTAATATTAATAAAGATGAAAAAGAAAAAACGGTGAGTTTGGAACTTCACTTTTATTGCTATGCTGTATATTGGAAAGAATACTCTGAAGCAAAACAGAACGTCTTAAATCTATTACAAGAAGGCGTCCGTTCACCAGACTGGGATTTGGAAGGTGTAATAAAAATTTCAGCTAAGCTTGGCCACCCGGAACTAGAAGAAGTAAAAAGATTAGCTAAAATAATTTCCGAGAAAAATAAAGGAGTATAACAAAAGTCTTTTTTGCTATGCCGGACTTGACCCGGCATCGACTAATCTATAAAACTAATTAAGTTTTAGATTCCGCATCAAGTACGGAATGACAGTTCCAAAATCTCTTTGCGGAACCATCTAAATAATTCTAAAACAGTTTATCTACAGATTCTAATGCCTCATCAATTTTGGAAACATCTTTTCCGCCGGCAGTTGCAAGATGAGGTTTTCCGCCGCCGCTTCCGCCAACAATTTGAGCAACTTGTTTAACAATATTTCCGGCAAGAATTTTTTTCTCTTTTATTAACTCATCACTCACAACAGCAACAATTCCAACTTTGCCATCAATTTCAGAAATTAAAACACCGACGCCGCTCTTCATTTTTTCACGAAGTTCATCTCCCATCGATTTCAATTCATCCATGTTGGCAGCAGAAACTTTTCCTTTAAAAATTTTAATACCATTAATATCGGAAGGAGAGGCCAGAATTGAATCGAGCCCTCCAAGCTTGGCTTTAAGTTGAAGTTCAGCTAATTCTTTTTCCAATTTTTTCTTCTCATCATGCAACTCATTAATTCTCAATTCGCCATTTTCAATTTTCGATTCCTGTTCTTTAATAAACTTTTCAACACCGGCGCCGGTAACGGCTTCAATTCTTCTTACACCGCTTGCAATGGAGGACTCACTTAATATTTTAAACAAGCCAATCTGCGAACTGTTCTTAACATGAGTTCCGCCGCAGAATTCCATTGTGAAATCGCCGAACTGAACTACATTAACCTTATCACCGTATTTATCGCCGAAGAACATCAAAGCACCCATCTTCTTTGCTTCTTCAAACGGCGTATCCCGGTGATGATTTAACGGTAAATTTTCTCTAATCTTTTCATTTACCAAAGATTCGATCGCTTCAATTTCGGCATTGTTTACTTTCTCAAAGTGTGTGAAATCGAAACGGAGATGGTCTTGATTAACAAGTGAACCTGCCTGCTGAACATGTTTGCCGAGAATTTCTCTCATTGCTCTATGTAGAAAATGTGTTGCAGAATGATTGCGCATTATATTCCAGCGGCGCTTAACATCTACCGAAACATGAAAATCTCCAATCAATGGTAATCTGGCATCCTTAAATTTTGGATCAGGAACAAATTCAACTTCATGAGCTATATCATCCTGAATTTTATATGTATTAATAATTTTGATTTCAGTTCCGTTTTCTAATAGAATCTTTCCAGTATCTCCGACCTGACCACCAGACTCACCATAAAAAGGCGTTTTATCAAACACATAAACTCCATCTCCAATGGGATGACATTCTTTTACATAGAAGTTAACTAGATTATCATAATCATATCCCACAAATTCAGTTTTGCCTTTGACATGGTCAGGGAGATAATTCTCATAAATAACAGATGTAGTTTTTTTCTTTGAATCATCTCTTGATTTTCTTTTTTGTTCATCCATTAATTCATTGAAACGGGTTTCATCGATTCCAAATCCATGTTCTCTAGCCATAACTGCAGTTAGATCAACCGGAAATCCGTAAGTATCGTAAAGTTTGAATACATCATCGCCGGAAATTGTTTTTTCATTCTTAGCATTCGTCTTTTTTACTAGAACATCGAACAATTCTATTCCGCGGTCAAGGGTTGCGTTAAAACTTTCTTCTTCCGCTTTAATAATTTTTTCAATGTTGGATCTATTGGTTAAAATTTCCGGAAACACATGACTGAAATTATCAACAACTACACGGACAAGTTTATAAAGAAAGGGATCTTTCAAATTTATTTTTCTTCCGTAACGTGCCGCACGCCTCAATAAACGGCGGAGAACATAACCACGTCCTTCATTACCGGGCGTTGCACCGTCTCCAATTGCAAATGTAAGCGTACGTATATGATCTGCAATTACTCTCATTGAAATATTGCTTTGCCCAACGTGGGAATTATCATCGACAGATAATTTTTCATCATATTGTGCGCCGGAAAGTTTAGCAATCTCATTAATTATCGGCATGAAAACATCTGTATCGTAATTCGATTTTTTATTCTGAAGTACAGCACAAACCCGCTCGAAACCCATTCCGGTATCAACATGCTTTGCCGGAAGATCGTGAAGTGTTCCGTTTGCATCGCGGTTATATTGAATGAAAACCAAATTCCAAATTTCTATGCAGAGCGGAGAACCAGCATTAACCAAATGAGAAGCATTTAAATCATCACTTAAGTTAATGTGAATCTCGGAACACGGACCGCACGGACCCGTATCACCCATTTCCCAGAAATTATCTTTCTCGTCAAATTTTAAAATGTGTGCCGGGTTAATATCAGTTTCGCTTTTCCAAAAATTTAAAGCTTCATCATCGGTTCTATAAACAGTTGCCCACAATCTATCTTTTGGAAGTTTCCAAACTTCAGTCAATAGTTCCCATGCCCATCCAATCGCTTCCTTTTTATAATAATCTCCAAACGACCAGTTGCCAAGCATTTCAAAAAATGTATGATGATAAGTATCATGTCCAACTTCTTCAAGGTCGTTATGTTTTCCTGAAACACGGATACACTTTTGTGTATCGGCAGCACGTTTATATTCGCGGGTTCCGGTTCCAAGAAATACATCCTTAAATTGATTCATACCTGCATTTGTAAAAAGAAGTGTCGGGTCGTCATACGGAACAACAGGGGCGCTCGGAACAATTCTATGCTCTTTGTCTTTGAAAAAATCTAAAAAATTTTGCCGGATTTCATTTGATGTCATAATGTTTTCTTTTTGTTTTTCTTGGAGCCAAATATAATAAAATAGCTGAAAGCTATCAGCATTCAGCAGTCAGCATTTAATAATGTTTATTAGTTGATTGTTTTTGTGAGCATCAAACAAGGCTCGGAACAGGTAACCGATTGCTTCTATTCAATTGCAATTTTGATTCAGTAGTGATACTTTTGATTAAGTCATTCCACATTATATGAGTATTGGTTGAGCAAGTTTAAAGAACTTTCAGATATAGAATTGATGCATGAGATTGCACGTTTTGAATCGCGTGCACTGGAAGAATTGTACGACCGATATTCGTCCTTGTTATACACAATCATTAAAAAAATATCACCGGATCAGGCTGCGGCTGAAAAAATTCTTGTTGAAGTATTTGTAATCATCTGGCGAAAGATCCAAAAATTTGATTTCAAAACTGGAAATGTCTTCAGCTGGCTTATTACTTTAGCGCGAAACAAAGCGGTGGATACTTTGAGAAGAGACCGTTCAGCAAATTCAAATGTAATTCAATATGACGACGATTATGAAGACAACTATATTCTTCCAACATTTGCCAAAGAGATGGATAGTTTAGATTTTAATACGGCGTTTACAATCAAACCAAAAATTGAAAGATCATTAGCTAAACTTACCGATACTCAAAAATATGTTTTACACTTAGCATATTATGAAGGATACACGATTGACGAGATTGCGGATAAATTGAACGTTCCGGTTGAAACGGTACGCGGAAAAGTTATGACTGCGCTGCATAGTTTAAGAGATTATCTGGTGAGGGAATAACTGCAATGGCAGATCAAATGATACATGAGATGATTGCTGCATTTTCCGCCGGCTGTATGGATAAGGAAAACTATACTCATTTTAAGGAATACCTTGAACAGGGCGGCTCTCTGCCGAAAGGAGAATTAGGCGAACTTCAGAATATCGTTTCCATGATTCCAATTATTCTTGATTTGGATAATCCCGATTCTTCAATCAAAGATATGGTTGCAAAAAAATTAATCGGAATGAAGGAAGAGATCAAGACCAAGATTATTGAAGAGAAGAAAAAAACTTCTGCTACCTTTATTAAATCAAGCGATACAAAAAAAGTTACGGGAGAAACATCAGTCAAACCGAAACAAAATAGACTGACGTTCTTGAATAAAAAGATGCCCGCACCAACATTTCAATCTTCCAATGAAGAAGTGCCATCTTCTGCTTCTGAAGAAATTCCGGGAATCCCTTCAACGGAAGAGTTCAAAACAGATTTATTCAAAAAGAAAGTTTCTGCAGAGGCGCCAAGCAGGCTTACTTCAATTCCGCCTCCGCCGCAGCAATTACCTTTCGAAAAGAAGGAAGCCGAAAATAAATTTGAACCTGAAAAAGTTTCTTCCAGTGCTGCCGGATGGATTGCGCTTCTATTAACACTGGTCCTCTTTACCGGTCTTGGTTATTTTTCATATAGTTCAATAGATTCTTTGCAAAAGCAAATCAGCGATCTAAAAAATGATGTTACTGAATTGAAGAGCGAACTTGGTAAAACAAATGATTTTATAGCTAACTACTCTTTTCTTGTGGAGTTTTTTAATTACAAAGATATTACGGTTGTTAATCTAGCAAGTCCGAATCCAAACGAAAAAATATCCGCACGCCTCCTCTTCTCATTTAATGAAAAAGAAGGTTTGATTCAATTTAAAAATGTTCAGTCGCTTTCTTCCAATCAGACTTATCATATTTGGGTTGTAAGTAAAAAGCAGAATTATTCGATTGGCGACTATCAACCGAGAGGAAGCGAATACATGAAGATCACTTCTTTCCCGCTTTTACCAAAAGAACAGATTGAATCAATACGCGTTACAATTGAATCAAAAGCTGGTGCTTCGACCGCTTCGGATAAAGATTATTTGTTTGGAACAATGAACGGACAGGCTGTTCGAGGGAGAATCCAGTAAGAATTATTTATTCCTATCTATATAAATACCTATCCCAAGTATAATCAGAATTACAGGCCAGAAAATCTCGACTATATTCCCAATTTTATTTGCTGTCTCAAACAAACCAAGATTTTTAAAATATGTAACAGTTAAGTAGCTCAGAAGAATCAATATTAAAGATGAAATGAAAAAGATCTTTTCTTTCATATTTTCTATGAACAAAAGCAAAAGCACTGTTCCGCTTGTAAAAAGAATTGAAGCAAAAATTATTCCTCGCGTATCAAGAATTTCGAAATATGATTTAACTACAAGAACAACACTAATGCAGAATAAAATGGTTGCCCAGATTAATTTATCCCTTCTTCCTTTTTCTAAAGAAATGTAAACTGTGGGTAAGGCATAAAAAATAATTGCGCCGCCGATTATTTGTTCACCCGGTATGTTTACAATATTTAGATATTTCAGAAGCGAAAAAAATCCGGCAAGAAAAAAACTTATTCCGAGAATAAATCTGCTGTTATTCAAATTTTTGTTCCATTTCGTAAGGAGTGGATAGACCGAAATAAATATAAGCGATGGCAAATAATCCAAGTGTTAAAAGCGTGGCTAAAATAAAAATTATTCTTAAGGCGGCGGCATCAATATTTAAATATTTGCCGAAACCGCCGCAGATGCCAAAAATAATTTTATCACTCCTAGAGCGTGAATAATTTTCTGTATTATGAAACCATGTAACATCATACGGCGATACATTCTTTCTGAGCAATGTTATTCCAAAGATCATTGAAGCAAAAGGAAAAACAAATCCGTTTGGAAGAATGAAAATTCTTTCTCCGCTTCCGATTCCTATATAAACCAGTGCGAAATGGAATCCTATAAGGATCAATAAACCGCTTAAAATAGTTCTAAAATTTACTTTTCGGATTGAATTAATTTCTGCACTCGATAACTGTTTCGGGTTCTGATCAATTGGTAAAAGTAAAGATGTAATTATATACGCAATCGCGCTCCATCCGCCGAGTAAAACAGTCAGTAATGCAATTATACGAATGGTTGCCGGATCCATTTTCAAATATTCAGCAATACCGGAACAGACACCCGCAATCACTACATTACTCTTAGATCGCTGTAGTTTTTTAAGAGGAACGGGCGACTGCTCGTTTGCCATCTTATCAAATAAATTTTCTTCAGCAGAGTTTTTATTTTCTTCTTCAAGCATTGGGATTTATTTTTCTTTTATTTCGCTGAATTCTAAAAACCGGAGAAAAATTTCCAAACAATAATTCCGGACAGTTCTTATAGTAATGATTCTAATTTATCGAGATCTTATTTCGAATATATAAATTTATGTTCAGGGGTACAATAAATAGTAAAATCATGATTCATAATATTCGTAATCCCATACTTGAAGCAACCAATTCGGCAGTAATTTCAGCACTTCTATTGCGTGTATCAAGAATGGGATTGACTTCGGCAACTTCAAGAGAGGACATACATCCGCATTCGGCAATTGTTTCCATTAGCAGGTGAGCTTCGCGGTAGCTCAATCCTCCGCTTACAGGAGTTCCGACTCCAGGCGCTTCGGATGGATCAATGCTGTCAACATCAAAACTGACATGTATATGCTGAACTCGAGATTTATAATCTTTTAAAATTTTATTTATAATAAAATTTATTCCCTTGCGGTCAATCTCCGTCATTGTATATACTTTAAGACCAAGTCGTTTGATCGTTTCTCTTTCTTCATGATCCAAACTTCTAATTCCAATAAATGTAACATTCTCAGGTTTTATTTTTGGTGAGAGTCCATGAATTTGAGTCAACAATTTATTCCCTAAACCAAGTGATGCGGCAACGCTCATCCCGTGTATATTTCCAGAAGGAGTTGTTTCTTCTGTATTCATATCTGCATGAGCGTCAATCCAGATCAAACCGAGTTCATGTTTTTTCTTTTTACAATGAGCGGCAACACCGGCAAGAGTGCCTATTGCCATTGAGTGATCTCCGCCCATACAAAGCGGAAAATGATTTTGTTCAAGAGATTTTTCAACCCGTCGCGCAAGCAGTTCACATGTTCTAACAATCTCGCCGAGATATTTTAACTTTGGATTTTTGATTGTTTGTAATTCTTGATTGCGAATAAACAGATCGCCGAGGTCTTCAACTGTGTATCCCAAACTTTCCAATCGCTGTTTTATATTTGCTATGCGAAGCGCAGATGGACCCATATCAACGCCGCGCCGTCCGGCACCAAGATCCATCGGAAATCCGATAAGGTCAACATATCTGCTTGGTAAAACATGCTTCATATAATTTCCTGCAGTAAAATGTAAAGCAATCTAATAAATATATTGTAATGATTTTTTACAAAGATAAACATATGCAACTGCAAATCTAATCGGTTATATTTAATTAAGAATATAGAACGTTTTATATCTCTCATATTAAGTCTAATCATAATGAGGTTAATATGATTAAAAAATATTTTCTTCTTGATGAACTTGGTACTACGGTTAAGCAAGAAATTCTTGCCGGCGGAACAACTTTTGTGACGATGGCGTACATCATCATAGTCAATCCAAAAATTTTAGAAGCTGCGGGAATGCCGTTCGGCGCTTCAATGGCGGCTACAATTTTAAGTGCATTCTTCGGTACGTTGATTATGGGAGTCTATGCTAAAAGACCTTTTGCAATTGCACCCTATATGGGAGAGAATGCTTTTGTAGCTTACACAGTAGTAAATGTCTTGCATTACAGCTGGCAGACTGCGCTCGGTGCAATTTTCATCGGCGGAGTTTTGTTCACTCTTTTAACTTTGCTGAACATTAGAAGCTGGCTTGCTAATGCAATTCCCGAAAGTTTGAAAATAGCTTTTGCTGCCGGTATCGGATTGTTTTTAACATTTATTGGTTTAAATGAGACCGGGATTGTAAAATTAGGTGTAGCGGGCGCTCCGGTGCATGTGGGTAATTTTCATGAACCGTCCGTGCTGCTTGGAATATTTGCTTTTCTCTTAATCGGCGTTTTAATGATAAAAAAAGTTCACGGATCAATTTTAATCGGAATTCTTTTTACAACTCTTCTTGGATTTTTATTCGGTGTAACAAAATTTCCATCGGAATGGGTTAGCATGCCGCCTGATATTAGTCCGGTCTTTTTGCAGCTCGACATTCTTGGTGCACTTAACTGGGGATTCTTCTCAGTAATTCTTGTGGTCTTCGTAATGGATTTTGTTGATACGATGGGAACGTTACTTGGACTTGGATATAAGGCTAAAATGCTTGATGAAAAAGGGAACTTGCCTGAGATAGAAAAACCAATGCTGGCAGATGCACTGGCAACGGTTTTTGGCGCACTCTGCGGAACAACAACTACCGGGACTTATATTGAGTCGGCTGCCGGAATAGAAGCAGGCGGTAAATCCGGATTAACGGCTGTTGTAACTGCAATTTTATTTTTATTTGCATTGTTCTTTTCACCGCTCTTCGCTTCTATTCCGCCCTATGCCTACGGTGCTGCGTTAATAATAGTTGGTTTGTTAATGATCTCTCCGGTATCGCATCTCAAATTTGACGATCTAGCAGAAACAATCCCGGTTTTTATCACAATGACATTAATGAGTTTTACTTTCAATCTTGGAATTGGTATGACTGCGGGATTTGTAGTCTATCCTTTAACCATGATGGTTGCAGGAAGAATAAAAACAGTTAGTACCGGTATGTGGGTCCTTTTTTGTTTTTCAATTTTGTTCTACATTTTTTATCCGTATTGACAATCGAGCTTCCAGATTGATTTGTTAGTAGAATCCTTTATCAGGCAGGTTCATCTAATTCTTAGTTGACAAATAATTTTGAGGATTAATTCATGGCAACCAAGAAAGCATATGTAAAGCAAATTAAAGGTGTAACATTTATTGGTAAAACTGATTCGAACCATTGGGTGTCAATGGACGGACCAGAAAATTTTGGAGGAAGCGATGCAGGAACGCGTCCTAAAGAATTATTATTACTTGCGCTTGCCGGATGTACTGGAAGTGACGTTGCCGTTATTCTGCAAAAGAAAAAAATAAATCTAGATGGTTTTGAGATTAATGTAACTGCAGAGGTTCAAGAAACTCATCCTCAAGTTTTTACTAAAATTCATTTAGAATATCTTTTTTATGGAAATGAAATTCCGAAAGAAGCTGTAGAAAGAGCAATAGAACTATCACAAAAAACATACTGCAGCGTAACGGCAATGCTTCAAAAGGCGGTTGAAATTACTCATTCGTATCGAATAGAAAATTCCAAATAGACGGTTGTTAAAAATAGAATTGTTAAATTTTGTTTAGAAGTGGTGCTAAGAATCGGATTAATAATATTCTTCCGGAATTGGTTTTCTTCCGGCAAATCCGTCATCAAGACTATGATAAAAGCGGACAGCGTCTTCATCGCTACGCCAGCATAACAATACATCCTCGCCGTCAATAACAGATGGAAAATCAACAAGCCCTATTTGGAAATTCCAATCCTTAAAAGTGCAGCCAATTTCATTTAGTTCCCTTATGTATGAATCAATCTGCCCGATGAGCTGTTGGATTTCTGAGTTGTCGTCAATTTTCCCGTTCAAAGAATCCGCAATTGTTTTTATTTGATATGCGTTATTTAAAATATCACGCACAATCTGTTTAACTAAAGGCAATGTCTTTTGCGCTTCGTTAGGACTGAAATATTTTACTTCTGTCTGCGGCATACATATTCCGGTGGTTACAATCTGATTAATGAAAATTTTGGTAAAATAGTTCCCAAATTATTCGGTGATTTCAAGATGACTTGACAAGTTATTACCGATAACTTAATTTTATAAAGTAATGTTATAGATAGGTATAAACATTGAAGACTACATTGAAATACGGTAAAAGAATAGATTTGGCACTTAGTACATGGGTTAAATTTGCCCGGGCTTATTCTTCGTTTGACAAAAAATCATCCGAGAGTATTAAAGAATTCGGATTAACGCAGCCGCAATTTGCTGTTATTGAAGTCATTGGGCATTTGGGACCGCTTAAGATAGGAGAGATTTGTGATAAGATGTTGGTGACTGGCGGTAATATGACTTTGGTTCTGGATAATATTGAAAAGCTGGGCTATATCGAACGTGTTCCAAGTAATGAGGACCGGCGCGCCATTCATATTCAGCTCACATCTTCCGGACAAAAATTATTTGAGGAAGTATTTGTTAAACACGCCGAGAACATATCACAATTTATGTCTGTATTAACCGCAGCAGAACAAAAAAATCTGGGCGACCTACTAAAAAAATTAGGGACATCACTAAGCAGAAGAAAATAATTTTTTTACTAAATTAGTACTAATTAGTAATAAACTAATTCGTAACATTTACAAACAACAAAAAGAAAGAAATCAGAATGATTGATATAAAAAGAAGTAATGAACGGGGACATACTCAGATAGATTGGCTCGACAGCCGTCATAGTTTTTCATTTGGGGAATATTATGATCCGTCAAACATTCACTTTGGACCCTTGAGAGTTATGAATGATGATGTTATTCAAGCTGGCGAAGGTTTTCCAACTCATCCTCATAGAGACATGGAAATTGTTACCATTATTCTGGAAGGAACAGTTGCACATAAAGACAGTTCCGGCGGCCAGGGGACAATTACTGTTAATGAAGTTCAGAGAATGACAGCAGGCAATGGAATTTTTCATTCTGAATTCAACGCATCGGATTCAGAGACTCTAAAACTTTTACAAATATGGTTTATTCCTAATAAAATGGGGCTAACTCCTTCGTATGAACAAAAGAAATTTTCTCATGATGTTAAGAAAAATAAATTGCTGAAGGTTGTAAGCGGAATTAAAGAAGAAGGAGTTATTTTCATAAACCAGGACGCTGAAATTTTTCTTTCCGATCTCGACAAAGGAAAAGAGATTAAGTATGAAATGAAAAAAAACCGAGGTGTGTATCTTCACTTGATTGAAGGCGAAGCAAATGTTAACGGTATTTCACTACTGCCTGGAGATGCTGTAAAAATTGAAGATGAAAAAGAACTGCTAATAAGCGCGGTAATTGATTCCAAAATCATTCTGTTTGATATGTTAATGGATTGAAAAATAAGTCTCTAATTGTCTTTATAGTTATTACTCGTTATTTTCCTTCCATCATTAAAAATTGTAGGGGAGTCATGAAAAAGATAGTCTCGATAGTTGCACTGTTTCTTTTACTCGGATTCAATTCAAGTATCCATTCGCAATCGAATGAAAATTTTTCGTTTAGTCCTGCTAAACCAAAAGCTGGAGAAAAAATTACAATTACTTATAATCCAGCCGGAACTAAAATAGAGAATGCAGAAAACATTAGTATGCTTGTTCATGCTTATGGAAAGAACATCTATTCAACAAATGAATATGATCTGAAAAAAGAAGGTAAGGTCTGGAAGGGAAGTTTCTCTGCAGCAGATACGTGCGCGGGTGTTGTTCTTCGTTTTACAGATGGAAAAGAATATGACAACAACGGATCAAAATGTTTTCCGGTTCGTTTTTACGGTGCCGACGGTAAGTTCGTCAAATATGCTTCAGGCGGATTGGCGGTGGGTTATATAAATTGGTTCGGTGCGTTTAATCTTGATTCTGATCCCGAAACTGCTTTTAAATATTTTAATGAAGAACTTTCATTATATCCATCCTCTAAAAAAGATTTCTTTTTCATGTATAACTCCGCTTACTCAAAAGTTGACAAAGAAAAAGCAGCAGAATATTTAAAAACAGAAGCCGGGAATTTTGAAAAGACTCTCTCTCAAAACGAAGAAGATCTTTCTTTTTTGTCTCAGCTTTATAGAGTATTGAAAGCCAAAGATAAATACGAGGCAACACAAGCTTTGATTCTACAAAAATATCCGACCGGTTCAAGTGCCGAAATGATAAAGTTCAATGAAGCTTACGGAACAAAGGATGCAGCTAAAAAGGCAGAGCTTGCTGATAAATTCAAAGCTCAGTTTCCCAAGTCACAATATGTTGTATATCTGTTTCCTGATCCGTCTCAAGCATTAATTAAGGAGGGAAAATATGAAGAAGCATTTGATGCGATTAAGAAAAACGAGAAATCAACAAGTTCTGACTACAATAATTTAGCCTGGGCGATGTTTGAAAAAAATGTGAACTTGCCGCTTGCAAAAGAAGTGGCCGCAAAAGGTGTTGAACTGAGCGGTAAAGTTGTGCAAAAAACGGACGTGAAAACACCTCCTTATTATTCGGAAAAAGAGTATAAAAAAATAATGAGCGCTTCGGCTTATGCTGTTATAGATACTTACGGTGCAATTCTTCTTAAGCTTGGTGATAATAAAGAAGCATTACAAGTAATGAAAAAGGCTTATGATCTAGATGGCGGAAAGAGTGCCGATATTAATGAACGATATTCACAGGCGCTAGTTGCAAACGGCAAATATGCCGAAGCAACTACCGAAATGGAAAAATTTATTACCGACGGCAAAAGTACTTCAACAATGAAAGATTTATTGAAAGAGGCATACACGAAAACAAAAGGCTCGGACGCCGGTTTTGAAAAATATCTTTCCGGTATGGAGTTGAAGGCCAATAAATCCGCTCTGGATGAAATGAAAAAAACAATGATTGAAATGCCCGCGCCTAAGTTTACTCTGGTTGATCTGGATGGTAAGAATGTTTCTCTAGCAGATCTAAAAGGTAAAATAGTAATTATTGACTTCTGGGCTACGTGGTGCGGACCATGCAAAGCGTCATTTCCGGGAATGCAGAAAGCGGTTAATAAATTTGGAAGCGATCCTAATGTGAAGTTTTTATTCGTAAACACATGGGAAAATAATGTTGATGATAAAAAGAAGAATGCACAGGATTTTATCACTCAGAATAAATACACATTTCATGTTCTGTTAGATAACGACAATAAAGTGATTGAAAGCTATAAAGTGGATGGAATTCCGACAAAGTTTATAATTGATAAAACCGGTAACATTCGTTTCAAAGCAGTTGGTTTTAGCGGAAGTGACGATAAATTAGTTACTGAATTATCGACAATGATCTCATTACTTCAATAAAATTCATCTCTATTCCTTAGTGCTTTACATAGACTAAAGCACTAAGGGATTTTTTTTAGCCACTATTTTCAGTAAATCCCCTCAATTCCATTTTACAATCATTCCTATTAGTGCTAATTTTCATCTGTAAAATTTTGAAACTATGGAGTAATTATGGCTGTTATCCGTCCCTTTAAAGCTGTCCGTCCGTCCGAGAAGGTTGCTCATCTAGTTGCCAGCGTTCCTTACGATGTTGTTAATAGAGAAGAAGCCGCAGAACTCGCAAAAGGAAATCCGATTAATTTTTTACGTGTTACACGCTCAGAAATTGAATTGAAAGAGAAGACAAATGTCTACTCACAGGAAGTTTATCAACGGGCTAAAGAAAATTTTGACCGTTTAAGAATTGAAGCGCCTCTTATGCAAGACCCGACACCACATTTTTATATTTACAGACTTACTATGGGTAATCATTCCCAGACCGGAATTGCGGCTACATTTTCTATTGTAGATTATGAAAATGATGTGATCAAGAAGCACGAAAAAACTCGCAAAGTAAAAGAAGACGACCGAACAAATCATATTATTACAACCGAAGCTCAAACCGGTCCGGTTTTTCTAACATATAGATCGGTCAAGGAAGTTGATCAAGTTGTTAACGATACGATCGGCAAAAACAATCCAATCTATCATTTCACATCTCACGATGGAATTAAACACGAGGTTTGGATTCTCCAGGATGAATACACGGAAATTGTCATCTCTGAAATCGGGAAAGTTAAAAATCTTTATATCGCCGACGGACATCACCGTGCCGCAAGTGCAAGTCGTGCGCAAAAAGTTAAGATGGAACAAAATTCAAATCACACTGGAGAAGAAGAGTATAATTATTTTATAGGAGTTCTCTTTCCGGCAGAACAATTGAAAATTCTTCCTTACAACCGCGTAATTCGTGAATTGAAATTGAGTAAGACTGATTTTTTAGAGAAGGTTAGAAAGAATTTTACAATCGAAGAAACGGACTCTCAAAATCCACAATCGGAAAAAACATTTACAATGTACTTAGGAAAAAAATGGTATCTACTAAAACCGAATGAAAATGTTAAACCTGGTAAAGCCTTCGGTGATAAACTTGATGTAAGCTTGCTGCAAAATTATTTGCTTCATCCGGTTCTTGGAATTGAAGATCCTCGCACTGATACAAATATTGATTTTATTGGCGGTATTCGAGGTACGGAAGAATTAGAAAAACTAGTTGATAGCGGCAAAGCAGCTGTTGCTTTTTCTATGTTCCCGGTCTCAGTTGACGACCTGATCAACATTTCCGATGCCGGCGAAACAATGCCTCCAAAATCAACTTGGTTCGAACCAAAATTGAGAGACGGTTTGTTAGTACATGTGATATAAATAAATAGAACGCGGATGACGCGGATTAAACGGATTTGCACAGATAAACAACGGAGTTAACAAAATGGAAAAAAGAATTTATAATTTGAGCGCGGGCCCGGCAATTCTTCCAGAAGAAGTTTTGCTTGATGCGCAGAAGGATTTGTTTAGTTACAAAGGTTCCGGTATGAGCATAATGGAAATGAGCCACCGCGGAAAAATATTTGATGCCGTCATAAAAGAAGCTGATGCCGATTTGAGAAAACTTCTCGGCATTGACGATAAGTTTTCAATTTTATTTTTGCAAGGTGGGGCAACACTTCAATTCTCCATGGTGCCTTTGAACTTAATGCCGCCAAAAAATAAAGCGGATTATATTGTCACCGGTGCATGGGCAGAAAAGGCGGTTAAAGAAGCTAAAAGAGTTGGCGCCGTAAACATTGCCGCTACAACCAAATCAGAGAATTATGTTCGCATTCCAAAACAATCAGAATTGAAACTCGATCCGGATGCATCTTATGTTCACTTTACATCGAACAACACAATTTACGGAACTGAATGGCGAACTGAACCTGAAGTCGGCAACGTTCCTCTTGTTTGCGATGCATCTTCGGATTTTCTTCACAAGAAAATAAATATTAACAAGTACGGTTTAATTTATGCCGGTGCGCAAAAAAATATTGGTCCTGCCGGTGTTACTGTTATTATCGTTAGAAAAGATTTATTAGAAAGATCATCGGATACTCTTCATACATATATGAATTATAAAATTCATTCTGATAATGAAACTATGTACAACACTCCGGCTACGTTTGGAATTTATATTGCCGGTTTAGTTTTTAAATGGCTTTTAAACATGGGCGGACTAGATGAAATGTACAGACGCAATGTTGAGAAGGCGGCTATATTGTATGATGCATTCGATACAAGCGATGGTTATTACAAGGGGACAACTGTAAAGGAAGACCGTTCATTAATGAATGTAACTTACAGATTGCCGAATGAACAGTTAGAAGAGAAATTTATTAAAGAAGCATCTGCCAAAGGATTTAGCGGTTTGAAGGGTCATCGCTCGGTCGGCGGAATACGTGCGTCAATCTACAATGCGTTTCCTAAACATGGTGTTGAAGCATTAGTTGAATTCATGAAGGATTTTAAGAAGAATAATTAATTGTATATGTGTAGAAAATTAAAAAGCCGGTTTCTCTTGAACCCGGCTTTTTGTTTTTAAATTCTTTCTGTTCAATAACTCTAATAAAATTTAATTTGAAACCGCTAAATAAGGTGTAATTTTGCTAACCAGGTGATGTTTTGGAACAGCGCCGATTACAGAATCTACCATTTTGCCGTTCTTAAATATTCCCAACGTAGGAATGCTCATAATTCCGTATTGACCTGCAACGTTGAAATTTTCATCCGTATTCAATTTTACAACTTTCAATTTACCGACTAATTCATTTGCGATTTCTTCAACTACAGGAGCAACCATTCTGCACGGTCCGCACCATGGTGCCCAGAAATCTACCAGTACCGGTGTGTCGGATTGTAAAACTTCCTGTGTGAAATTTAAATCAGTTCCTTCTATAAGGTTTTGCATTTTATTCTCCTCTTAAAATAATTATCTGAATATATGATGCTGGTAAATGAGAAAGGATTCGCGAGGAGAAGGAGTTAGATTATGATCAAGACCAAGAGCAAGATAGAATTACTCTTGCTCGTGATCTTGCTCTTGATCTTTTATTGAGATACAGGTTTTCCATCTTTATCAAGTAATACCGGATCTCCCAAGCCTAACTCTTTCAGTTTGGCAAATTGGGATTCTTTATCTCCAACGATTACATAAATCAATTTATCGGGATGAATAAATTTTTGAGTCAATTTCATATGTTCTTCGGGAGTCATTTTCTGAACAACCGTTTCACGTTGCTTGATATAATTGAATGGAAGATTATACATTACAACCGGCTGAAGCATTCCCGAAAGCTGCATAAGGGTTTCAAATTTGCCGGCGTTGCTTTTTAACAAAGCGCTCTTTACTTGATCTAAATCTTCTTTGGAAATTCCATCCTGATATTTTTTGATTTCATCACGAACGATCTGTGTGGATTCAAAAGTAGAATTCGCTTGAACTGCGGATGATGCAAGAAACAATCCGGCATAGGCATTTCCTGTAAATCCGGAACGTGCACCGTAGGTGAACGATTTTTTCTCGCGCAAAATCATGTTCAATATTCCGCTGAAATCACCACCGAGCTTTTGATTAATTACCACGGCTTTGTAAAAATCGGGATCTGTGCTACTTGGTCCTATATGTCCCGCAAAAACTTGCGACTGTTTCGCTTTAGGGACATCAACAAAATAGATTCCTGGTTTTGCAGATTTTACAATTTCCGAAGCTGGAATTTTTACCTCTTTAGAATTCCAATCCTTCAAACCGTTGAACAATGCTACAGCTTTTTCTTTTGTTATATCTCCGACTATCATAACTTTTGCAACTGAAGGAGAGAAATATTGATCGTAGTATTTTTTCAAATCATCTAGAGTAATGGCTTCTACAGATTTAATTGATCCGGCCGGTTCATTAGCTAAAATGTTATCTGTACCGTAAACCAATTTCTCGAATACACTCCTGGCGATTGATGTCGGAGCTGTTTCAGTTCTCTTCAATCCTTCAATGGTCTGATTTTTTGCGAGTTCAAATTCATTTGCATCCCAGCGCGGTTCGAAAATCATTTCTTTCGCCAGAGCAAAAGTTTCATTTAATTTGTTTGCAAGACAACCTCCAGAAATTGTTATCGATTCTGCTTCACCCTGGATATTTATGTTGGCTCCCAAATCCTGTATAGCCTCACGCAATTCAACCGGAGTTTTTGTTTTTGTTCCCTCGTTCATTAATCGGGCTGTTAAAGAAGCCACGCCGATTTTATCAGGATTATCAAGCAGCATTCCGCCTTTCAAAATAATTGAGAATTGAACAAGCGGTAATTCACTCTGCTTGATTCCGAAAACTTCAATCCCGTTTTTAGTTTTATCTTTCCAAATTTTTGGAAGAGTTAAAATCGGGTCTTTTCCTTTCATCGGTTCTTTTGTTCTATCAATCTTGGAAGGGATGGGAACGTATGGTGCGTTAACAACTTCTTTCTTTTTGGTTCCTTGTTTCTCAATTGATTCTTCTTGAACGACCCATAATTTTGAATCCGGCGCGGCTAATTCTGGTTTTCCTTTTTGAACGATGCTGGTAATTAGGTAGTTCTCACCTTTTATGTATTTGTTATAGACTCTCCATACATCATCTTTTGTAACACTCATTCTGTCTTTAAGATCCGTTGCCATATAATCCGGCGAGCCTTTGAAAATATTATAATCGCCAAGCCGCATTGCTTTACCTAAAACGCTCGCACTTTGATTGTAAAAACTATATTCAATTCCTGCTTTCTGTCTTTCAATATCTTTATCAGTAAAGCCGTCTTTTTCAAATCTCAAAAAAGCTTCTTTTACGCCCGCTTCAACATCACCTAATTTTACCTTAGGGAACGCCGTTATCGAAATATCGAAAGAACCTGCAACTTCATCGCTTCCTTGTCTGGCCATTACATTCGGTGCAAGTTTTTTCTCTTCAACAATCACTTTGTATAAAGGTGATTTTTTGCTTCCGGCAAAAATACGTCCGAAAAATTCGAGTGCGTATGCGTCCTTATTAAATTCTTCAACTGTAGGAAATTCCATTCCCAATCTTGGAGCGTTAGCAAGATTGTCTTCACAATAAGCTCTTACGGTTTCTTTTAAAGTAACCGACATTTTAGCAAGAGGCGCCGGTGCCGGCTCAGATTTTATTTCAGCAAAATATTTATCAATCCATTTTTTTGTTTGGGCTACGTCAATATCGCCGGAAACAATTAATGTTGCATTGCTTGGTGCATAGTACTTAGCATGAAAATCAAAAACGTCTTGTAAAGATGCTGCCGCCAGATCTTCCAGTTGGCCAATTACAGTATGACTGTAAGGATGAGTTGCGGGATACATAAGTTTGGTCGACATATACTGACTTTGAGAATAAGCTCTGTTATCTCCCTGGCGTTTTTCATTTTGCACAACATTCTGCTGAGTTACAAATGTTTCCTGGTTGACTTTGCTTAAAAGGAAACCCATTCTATCAGATTCCATCCACAATGCCATTTCAACGGCGTTCTTTGGAACTACTTCAAAATAATTTGTTCTGTCGGTATTTGTTGAACCGTTCACAATTGAAGCTCCAGCAGTTTGAAGTTTTTTGAACCATTGACCCTGGGGAATATCTTGCGATTCATTGAATCTCAAATGCTCAAACAAGTGTGCAAAACCGGTTTTACCTTGAACTTCTCTAGCCGATCCTACATGATAAACAACATAAACAGCAGCAATCGGATCAGATTTATCAATATGCAGAATTACATTTAATCCGTTTGAGAGTTTGTATTTCTCATAAGGAATTTTAAATTCTTTTTTCTTTTCCCCTCCGAAAAGAGTTATGCTAAAACATAAAATCAAGAAAATAAAAATAAATGATCGGTTCTGTTTCATTATTCCTCCAAGGAATTATTTGATGATTTGTTAGTCTATTTGGAAAGATTTTTTTGCAGTCATAAAAGAGATAGTGTTGCTAGATTTCTTAATCAATTTAGCTTTTTTTAACAACTGAAAAAGGAAGAAAAAAGTTATTAACATTTTTTAACAAATGATGATTGTGAAATATTTTGATCGCCCCTAGGAAACTATATAACGAAATTAGTGTCCGGAAAATAAAAATTGAACACGATAAAGGTTATAACCATTATTCCAATCAAGTTCGAATTAGAAGGTAAGTAAAGGTAGTTGTAAAATAATCTTTTGAATTAAACTGAATAGATCAAGAGCAAGATCATGATCAAGAAAAAGAAAACAAATACATCATGCTCATGATCTTAATTTTGCTTTTACTCGCCTTTCAAAATTTCAATCACTTCGTTATGAATCTTTCCGCCGGTAGCAATAATACTTTTTCCCTTAAGCGCATCGTTTCCATGATAATCTGTAATTGTACCGCCCGCGCCGCGAATAATGGGAATGAGCGCGGTTAAATCCCATGGACTCATTATCGGGTCAATCATAATATCGGCGTAACCGGTTGCAACAAGATAGTAGCCGTAGCAGTCGCCCCATTGCCTGTAGAGTTTTACTTTGTGAACGAGTTCATCAAATTTATTTATGTCTTGATGTTTTTCAATATTAAGCTGATCTGTAGTTAGAAGTACCGCATCTGAAAGATTATTGCAATCTCTAACATGAACTTGTTTGCCGTTTAATTCGGTAGTGTGATTATCTCCAATCAAAAATTCATTTATAATCGGTTGGTTGATAACACCAAGAATTGGCTCGCCATTTTTTAATAATGCTATAAGTGTTCCGAATGTAACAGTTCCACAGATAAAACTTTTTGTGCCGTCAATCGGGTCGAGAACCCATTTGTATCCGGCATTCGGATTGTATTCACCAAACTCTTCGCCGAGTATTCCATGGTTAGGATATTTTTTCATTATCATCTCCCGCATGAATTCTTCGGCTTTTTTATCGGCAATTGTTACTGGAGATAAATCGGGTTTGTGTTCAACTGAAATTTGGGTGCGCCAGTAATGTTTAATGATCTTGCCGCTTTCTTCAGCGAGCCATTTGCAGAAATGTCGAAACTCATTCAACTCATGCATATCATCACCACAGTTTGTTTGAGCAGCAGGTTCAAATATATTCGTTTAACAATTCGTTCACAAAAGTTATATTTTCGTACCGACAATGAATTTAATTAAAGCAAATAAAGAAAGCATTCGGCAAGCTGCTGAAATAATAAAGAACGGCGGGCTCGTTGCATTCCCAACCGAAACGGTTTATGGTTTAGGTGCGGATGGTCTCAACCCTATTGCTGTTGCAAAAATATTTGAAGTGAAGAAACGCCCGGCATTCAATCCGTTGATACTTCACATTGCTGATAAAAATTGGTTAAAGAAATTTTCCAATATTCAGAATGAAAAAGTTGACCGGCTGATAAATAAATTCTGGCCGGGACCTCTGACATTAGTATTGCCAAAGACAGAAATCGTACCGGATATTGTTACATCCGGCAATCCGACTGTAGCTGTCCGCATGCCGAATCATCCTGTTGCACTTAAGCTTATCGAAGCAAGCGGAACCCCAATTGCTGCACCGAGTGCAAACAAGTTCGGTCATTTAAGTCCAACAGAAGCATCGCATGTTGCAAAATATCTTGGCGATAAAGTTGATATGATTCTTGACGGCGGTAAATGTTCGGTCGGTGTGGAGTCAACCATAATTCAACTGCATGAAAATGAAATTTATCTGCTGCGTCCCGGCGGATTATCAAAAGAAGAGATTGAAAAAGAGATTGGCGAAATTAAGGTCGGCAGTATTAATATTGATAAACCCAACGCTCCGGGACAGTTACCGTTCCATTATTCACCTCAAACACCGTTAAAGTTTTTTAATAAAAAATTTCTTGATGAAAATAAAAAAATCGGGATGCTATTCTTCAAAGAGTGCAAATTAGATTTTCCATTTGCAGAAACAAGAATTCTTTCACCGAGCGGTGATCTGCGCGAGGCAGCAGCTAATTTGTTCTCTTTCTTGCACGAACTCGAAAAAGAAAATCTTGATCTAATCCTAGTTGAAGCGATTGAAGAGAAAGGATTGGGACGGGCAATCATGGACAGGTTAAAAAAGGCAACCAACAAATACATTGAATAATTGAGTAAACTTACCGCTATTAGATAGGTGTATTAATAACAACACGAAATTTTCTTTTATTTGGCATGTGAGAATCTCTATATTTACACCCAAAATTAATCGCAATTAAAATGCCCAAATTCTCTGACATAGACCTATCATCAATTAAACTTCATGGAACAGACGACCAATCATTAGCTAAATCAAAATTGTTCCTTCACACATTCAATTCTATAAGCGAATGCATCTCTATAACCGATATGAACGACATGATTATTTATGTAAATAAATCGTTCGCTGTAACGTACGGTTATGATGTAAGTGAACTCATCGGTAAACATGTTGAAATATTAAGGTCCGGGAAAAATGATCCGGAAATATTGAAAGAGATTCTCCCGAAGACAATTCAAGAAGGGTGGCGTGGCCGTATCTGGAATAAAAGGAAGAACGGTGAAGAATTTTTAATTGAATTGTATACTACAATAGTCCGCGATGAAAAAGAAAGACCGTTAGCACTTGTCGGTGTTGCACGGGATTTAACAAAACAACTTGAAGCCGAAGAAAAATTAGCCGATGCTCAAAACAAATACAAAAATTTATTCCATCAAATTAAAGCGGCAATTTATGAAAGTACGCCTGATGGCAAATTAATTGATTTGAATCCGGCAGGAATGGAGCTACTAGGTATTAAATCCCGGGATCAGCTTGAAAAGATAGATGTTGCACGTGATTTCTATATTAACGCTAAAGACAGAACTACAATTCATGATGAAGTTGAAAAAAGCGGGTATGTAAAAGATTATGAATTGAGTTTAAAAAACTTGAACAATGAAATCATTATAGTACGTGAGACATCCACAGCAATAAAAGATAAATCGGGAAATATAATTGCCTTCCACGGAATATTAAGGGACATTACAGAAGCAAAAAGAAATGAAGATAAACTTAAACAGCTGGTTGAAAAATTAGAATACGTCAATAATCAACTGCATCAATCGGAAGAAGAACTGAAAAATACGAACGCTACAAAAGATAAATTTTTTTCAATAATTGCTCACGATCTTAGAAGCCCGTTTAGTTCGTTATTAAGTTTTTCAGAATTTTTGGTTGAAGATATAGAAACATTGGAAAAAGCAGAAACAAAGCTCTTTGCAGAAAAAATCCACGAAGCGGCTCAAAATGTTTTTGCGCTTCTTGAAAACTTACTTCAATGGTCTAGAATTCAATCCGGTAAAATTCCTTACAATCCTGCCAACTTCAATATTACTTTCAAAATAAATCAAGTTGTTAAACTTCTTTCAAATAATGCCGAAAGGAAAAACATTAAGATCCTTAACGAATGCTTGAACGGCTTGAATGTTTTCGCCGATGATGACATGCTCTCTTCTGTAATTCAAAACTTGTTATCCAACGCAATTAAATTTAGTAATAATGGCGGTACAATTGTTTTTCGCTCCAAGATTTTGCAAAATGAAAATGAAATTTCTATTACAGATAACGGCGTCGGTATGAAAGAGGAAGATCTCAAAAAACTATTCCGGCTGGATACTCATTTGACCACTTATGGAACTAATGATGAAAAAGGAAGCGGGCTGGGTTTGCTTCTCTGCCAGGAAATGATTGAGAGAAACCGTGGCAAGATTACCGTTGAAAGCAAACTTGGAGAAGGAACAACTTTTTCTTTTACGCTTCCAAAAGCGTAAACTTATTCCGGTCTTAATTCTTCAATCGCATGTTTTAAGAAATTTGGTATTACCGTTTTTTGCGTCAACTCAACTCCGGCACTCTGCTCCAGCAAATTTAATATTTCATAATATTTATTCCCACCGTATTTAGAGACTATTTCTTTTTTCCGTTCATCTTTACAAAAATCATTATGCATGCTAACAGCATCAACTTCCGGATGGAATTGAGTCCCCACAAATTCATTACTTATGCGGATTGCCATCATAGCGCGCTCTAAGGGAATATGCGGTCGTTCTTTTTCCAGACACAAAATTTGCGCGCCCAACTCACCAAACATTTTATTATTTGGTTGAATCGCTTGCCAGCTTCGTGAGTCAACACTGTAAAATGGATCCGGTAAACTTTTCAAAAGAATATCTTTACTACCGCTTTCGGTCTTATAGATAGGCATTACACCGAATGATTCTGAATTTCTTTTTATCACTTCGCCTAGTCTGAAATAACGAACCATCAATTGGAATGAATGACAGATGAAGAAAAAATATTTTTTGTTAGAATTGTTTTGATTGTGGTTCCATAATGAATCCAAGAGCGAAAAATATTTTGCTTCCCAACTGCTGCCCGCCCCATCCCATGGACTGCCGGGACCGCCGGATGAAATGTAAATGTCATAAGCTGAATCGGGTGCAACACCGGTATGACGTGTATCGTAAATATTGTAATCAATTCGTACCTGGTTGAACAGAGAGTCACACTGGTTTAAAATATTCTTTATGTATTGAATATCCCGATTCGGTTCATTGTTATACAAATCAATAACAGCTACGCTTACATTCTTCAATTGTGCCAACTTTTCTTCTGTATACTATTTTTTTTTGACTCTCATTTAGCGGATATCTGATTCAGTCAAATATCCGCTGCTTGAAAAATTCATTCAATGAACAAATTATTTTAATTGTTTTGAAATTTCTTCTATCGCTCTATCAAGTTGCGGATCTTTATTTTCCAGCCGATCCTTGAATGAAGTCTTGACATAAATATCAGGCTTTACACCGGTATGTTCGAGATCTTGACCATCCAATGTGTAACACCCCCACGACGGTAAACGATAAAATGATCCGTCTACCAAGGATTTACCAGATGTGAATATTATCCATCTATAACTTTCAGTGCCAATAATTTTTCCAAGACCGAGCTGTTTAAATCCCGCGCTTGTCATTTCCGCGTCACTTAAGCTCTGTTCGTTAATAAGAAGAACTATCGGTTTTGATGCAGGTGCAAAATTCGGCTGAATAGTAAATTTACCTTCACGGTATTTCCATTTTAGATACGGACGCTGAGAGAGAAAGTTTAAAACATCATTGTGAACATTACCGCCGGTGTTGTAACGCAAGTCGAGTATAAGCCCGTCTTTGTATTGTTCGTCGGTTGTCATATCAATAATGAAATTATCAAGTTCACCGGGTCCCATATTTTTCATATATGTATATGCTATTCGGTTATTTGATTTTTCATCTACATATTTTTGATTCCAGTCAATCCATTCATCATAAAGATTTGACTTGAGCTCATTGTTCGACTGCGGATGTATCTTTACATCAAATTTATTTTCACCGCGCTTAAATGTGAGTGTTATTTCTTCCGGAATTGAGGTAGAAGTAAAATATTTGTTGCGATCTTCGGATTTGTTAATTTCTTGGCCGTTGAATGCAACAAGCTCATCTCCCGGTTGAATTGCTGCTCCTTTTTTATATGCTGAGGAATTTTTAACAATATACTTTACTTTATATGGACTATCATTTTCAAAAATAATCCCTGTTTCAAATGTCTCCGATTTATAGAACACTTTTTCTTCATCACCATTCGAATTAAAACCAATATGAGAACTATTCAATTCGCCAAGAAGATCGTTCAATAAAATTCTAAGATTTGCGCGATTATTTACGAATGGTAAAAATGATGAATAATAATCACGCAATTTTTCCCAATTAGCACCATGGAATTTTTCATCATAATAGTTTTCGTCAAGGTTAGCCCAGGTTTCGTAGTACATCTGTTTAAATTCAGCGGCTAGGTTTCTTGTGAATTTAATTTCCGTTTCAACTGGCGTCAATTTGCCGGCGGCAAAATCAACTTTATAAATTTTTCCTCCGGTCTCTAAAAAATAATTCTCTTTCGATCTGGATATAATATATCCGCCGCCTTTTGCACCTTCAAATTTTTTGGTTTCAGGTTTGTCGAACGGTTTTAAAATTGTTTGATAGAAATTGAATTCTCCCTCGTGATTTGACACGAAGAACAAACGGGTTTCATCTCCTTTTTGATATACGTACGGAGAATTTTGATTTCCGGCAAGTTTTGCTACCGCTTCCCAACGGTCTTTAATATTGGTGAAATCAATTGTTACCTTCGGTTTAACCGAATCTTTTTTCTCATCTTTCGCGGTAACAAACAATTTTTCATAACGATCGGATTTGAATTCTTTATCGGTTAATTGAAGTGCAATTCTATAAATATCGTCTTCCGATGTTCCGCGCGGGTAACTAGCTTTCAACCGGTCAGTCTGAAAATAAATGTATTTTCCATCGGGTGACCATACAGGCGAACTCTCTGTCACTCCGGTTTTTGTAATCGGAAATGCTTTCCCTTCAGTTAAATCGTAAACAAAAATATCTTTCTCAAAATTTCTCATAGCTGCATAGAGAACAAATTTGTCATCGGGTGAAAATTGCGGATCATCGTTGTCAAGAGCCCAAAATTCATCTGTTACAATTGTTTTGGATGAGAAATCTTTTAGATCCAGTAATTTTAATTCATCTCTTCCGCTGAGATAAACGGCTTTAGTTTTATCGTTACTAAGTATAATTGACCGGTTATTTTTATTGTCGGATGTAATTTGTTTTTCTTTTGATATTCCATCTGCCTTGATCGTAAATAAATTCAGCCACCCGTTTACGGTTTGCGTGAAAAGGATTGTTTCATTGTCTCCAAGCCAGGCAACTTCCGTAATACGTTCATTAGGATTTACAGTAATCTGCTTAGTAAATTTACCTTCAATATCGGAAACGAATAATTCACCGCGAGATACGAAAACAAATTTCTTTCCATCTCCCGACAAATTAAAATTAGTTAATGCACCCTTTGTATTGAATTCCTGCTCTAAAGAAAGTGTATTGTTGGTTCCGATAGAGATAGGAACTTTTATTGTTTTGTTTGCATTGACATCGTATAAATAGATTTGGTAATCTTTCTCGAAGACAACAGATTGACCATTGGCACTTACTCTCGGTTTTTTAATTGATGAAGGAAAATCGGTTAATTGCTTCTTCTTAGTATTTTCAAAAGTGTAAAGATTGTATTCGTCGTTCGCCTCGTCGGAGACAAAATAAATTTTGCCGTTTTTATCAACTGTTTGCCAAAAATCTTTACCTGAATAATTCGTGAGTACTTTAAATTCTTTTGTAGCCGGATTATAAAATTTTATATCGGGGTGAAATTCGCCTTTATAATGTTTACGGTTGGTAAATATTGAACTTTCCCAAGAGTCATTGAAATAGAATCCATGTGTCAGAGGATCCTCGACAATGTTGTGGGGCCAGTTGAAGAAATGGGGGAAGAGTCGTACTGGTGTACCGCCGTCGATGGAAACTTTATACGATGTAATCGAATTGTATCTGCCGGAAGTAAAGTAAATATATTCTGAATCCCACGACCATGATTCAACATTATTCCCGGCTGAATGAAAAGTAAGCTGTTTTATTGCACCGCCATCAACCGGAAGAAGATAAACATTAGCGCTGCCGTTTTGAGTAGATGTGAATGCAATCCATTTTCCATCAGGCGAGAATTGAGGACGTGATTCTATTCCGCCCATCCCTGTAAGTCGAAATGCTTTTCCTCCTGTTGCTTGAACGCTCCATAAATCGCTGTCATAAGAAAAAACTATTGTTGCACCATCGGGAGAAAGCGACGGATCGGACAAGAAATATTGATTGCTCTGGGCTAAAACCTGGAAAGTAATTATCATAATGAACAGGACAACTTTTTTCATAATTACACCTTTCTTTATAAAGAAAAAATTTTTCATGATTTGGACGTTTCAGATATCAATTTTGCCTATAGATGATTCTCAATCTATCGTATTTTTTTCTATCATAAAATAAATATTTCCGGTTATTTGAATCGGGTCTGTGACGATCTATTCCTAAAATTTGAAATCGTTCATATAATTACAACCATAAAATCTTGCTAAATGATTCATCTTTGGCTAAGTTTCTCTTGCTGGAAGATCAAAATTTAATAACTTTAGAATATGCAAAAGCTTTTGGGGTTTTCTACGGCTCACAAATATTGGCGTTTATAACAATCTAATACCTGGAGAGGAAAAAGTATGTCGAAAGAAATGATACTTGAAAAGATAGACCAAGCTGTAAAAATATTGAATGAAAAAAATATTGATATGTGGATGACATATGTGCGCGAAACCGGAAACATTAAAGATCCGATGATGGATATGATTGTGGGTACAAACGCAACATGGCAATCAGCGTTTATAATAACCAAAGGCGGAGATACACACGCTATAGTCGGTTCGCTGGAACTTGAAAACATGAAAGCTATCGGGACTTACAAAAACATTCACAGTTATTTGAAATCGGTTAAAGAATCTCTACTTGAAGTTCTGAATCAATACAAGCCGAATAAAATTGCGGTCAACTATTCGGTAAACTCGGCGCTTGCCGACGGACTTACGCACGGTTTATATCTTGAATTGCAAGACCATTTAAAGGAAACTAAATATGCTAATGCTTTAATCTCATCTGAAGAAATTGTTGCCGCACTTCGCGGAAGAAAATCCCAGACCGAGATTGATATAATGAAAGAAGCAATAAAAGAAACGCTCAAGATTTTTGATGAAGTAACAAAGTATTTAAAACCCGGACTAACCGAAAAACAAGTTGCAGCTTTTGTACACGATCTTACAGAGAAAAGAGGATTCGGTTTGGCCTGGGATAGAGAATATTGTCCTTCGGTTTTTTCGGGACCAGATACAGCAGGTGCTCACTCCGGTCCGACCGACCGCGTAATTGAAGCCGGACATGTAATCAATATGGATTTTGGAATTAAATACAAAGAATATTGTTCGGATCTTCAACGAACGTGGTATGTTTTAAATCCGCATGAAGTGAAAGCTCCGCTTGATGTACAAAAAGGTTTTGATGTAATTGTTGAATCAATTACCAGATCGGCAAATGAATTAAAGCCCGGCAAGAAAGGTTTTGAGATTGATGAGATTGCCCGCAACTATATTCAAGTTCATGGTTATTCAGAATACCCGCACGGACTTGGTCATCAGGTAGGAAAACTCTGTCACGACGGCGGATGTTTGCTGGGACCAAAATGGGAGCGATACGGCAATGTCCCTTCACTTGAAGTTGAAGAAGGAAATGTTTTTACACTTGAACCGCGTCTTACAATTCCAAACTACGGAATTGCAACAATTGAAGAAGAAGTTGTTGTAACAAAAACCGGCTGCGAATATTTGTCGGATAGGCAGAAAGAAATTTATTTGGTAAGATAATTGAGCCACTCTTTCAAGGAGAGGTTGTTTAAAATGATAGTTTGTCATCACGAGTCCCGATTCATCGGGGCGAAGTGATCTTATTTTTTTTAATAACAAAAGATTGCTTCGTCGTTACCCTGCCTGCGGGCAGATAACTTCCTCGCAATGACTGTCATCCCAACCTTTAAGACATCCTTAGTTAAAAGCCTCAAAGTCTTGAGTTCAAGATTCACTGCGAACTTTTAGATACCACATTTGTTCAGTCTAGCTTCATTATTCTATAACCCACGCCTTTGACAACCAGATTAAGTTTTCCATTTACCGCATTTACATTTTCTTTAGTAATTAAATCTTCGGCAGACTTAATTGTATAAACTGCCGGTAACTGCAATTCAATATTTTGTGAGTTTTTATTTTTATTTAATACAACTAAAATTCGTTCATTCATATCCGAACGGATGTAAGCGTAAATATTTTCATCTGCAGTGAGAGTTAAAAAATCGCCAAGCCTTAATGCAGAATGATTTTTTCGTGTATTAATAATAACGCGCACCTCTTCAAGCATTTTTCTTTCATAGATACTCAAATCATTTCCAAAACGCATCATCCTTCTATTATCAGGATCGGATGCGCCGGTCATTCCAAATTCGCTCCCGTAATAAATAACAGGCAGTCCCGGGATCGTATTCATATAAGCATAATAAAGTTTTGCTTTGTCATAATTAACCGGATTATCAACTTTAGGAGGATTGTTCCATCCTTCTTCACTTGCGCTCCACTGGCTTAAATCTAAATCGCCATCGGCATAAGCCATAAAACGGTTTTTATCGTGACTGTCCATAATATTTCCCATCAAATTATTTTCACCGTAAACTAAAAATGATTTCTTTATCTCCGCATCAAGTGTTTTGAATGTAGTTTTCTTTTCAAGAAATACCGGAAGCGCGGCATCATACAAATTAAAGTTGAATTGCGCTGAGAGTTGTCCGTTATTTACATAGGAACTTATCAGATCATAACTTCCGAAAGTCTCACCGATTTGATAAACAGAAACAT
This sequence comes from Ignavibacteriales bacterium, assembly GCA_026390795.1. Taxonomy (NCBI): domain Bacteria; kingdom Pseudomonadati; phylum Ignavibacteriota; class Ignavibacteria; order Ignavibacteriales; species Ignavibacteriales bacterium. The sequence goes on along the minus strand of JAPLFG010000003.1, from coordinate 1,060,615 downwards.
TCATCGGCAGTTCAATTTCTTTCTTAATTTTTTGATTTAACTTGCGCCAAAATTCATTTGGAATATGTTTAACTGCATCCTGCCGGAATCCATCGGCATCTGTTTCTTTAAGCCACCAAACAGCGTTCGACGACATAAAATCAACCACCTCTTTTGACCCGACAAAATTGAATTTAGGTAAATACGGTTCGAACCATGTTGTCAAGCGGTATTCATCCCATAGTCGAAGATTCATTCTGCCGTCCGGTAGGTACAATTTCCCAAACCATTCGGGATGCTGTTTAACAAGCGGATGTTGTTCGTTAACATGGTTGGCAACAAAATCCAGAAGAATTTTAATACCATGCCGATGCGCAGTTGCAACCAATTCTTTCAATTTGTTCATCGTCCCGAACTGGTCTTCAACTTCGGTTGACGAGATGGGCCAGTAGCCGTGATACCCGGAATACCATCTATGCGGAGCCGGAGATTCTTTATATGCGATATCCGAATTATCATTCACAGGCGAAATCCAAATTGTGTTGATACCGAGCGAATCGAAATAATCCTCGTTAAGTTTATTTATTATACCTTGAAAATCCCCGCCCATATAATTTGCTTGAGCAAAAAGGGAATCGTTTTTGATTGGTTTATTAATCGACTTGTCGCCATCGTTAAATCTGTCGATCATCAAAGAATAAATAATACCGTCGTTCCATGTAAAATTATTTTTATCTTCCGGAATTCCGTCCACTAGCTCAACAGATTGAATGTTTGTAACTCTTCCATTTTTTGAAACCGCGACTCTTAGTAAATTTTGTCCTTTCAATTCAGCTTTCGAAAAAGTAAGCTCAACTTTATTCCCGTTGATATTTATTTTTTTCTGTGAAATTCTGGAGTTGTTCAGCAGAGCAATGATATTTGTTTTGTTGAGTTTGTTCTCTTCTTTTTCATTTTCATAAATGAATGTGAATTTTGATTCATTGGCGGTAATTTCTTTGTATCCGACATGAAGAAATAATTTTCCAAGATTTGGCTCGGCAACATTGAAGATGGAATTAAAATCGCCAAAGCCATTTGGTTTTTTTTCCGGGTTTTTCGGATCAACAATTTCAGCGCCGTCGCCCCAGAATTTATATTCATACCGACCAGGCTCAAGAGGAACTTCGACTTCAAAAACGCCGTCTCCGTTTTCATCTTTCATCAGCAAATTACCACGGTCCCATCCGTTAAAGCTTCCAAAGAGAGTTAACTTATTATAATTCTTATCCGGCTTATAACTGAATTTATATTTTTTCTGAACGCGTGAAATAACGGGAATCGAGTAGGTCTGGTTGTCATGGATAAAATCAACTAAAGTCATTCCCGCAAAATTCATATCCGCCTTGAAATAAATTTTTTGGTCGGAATAATCATAATCCACTTTAACTTTTTTATTATCAATGAACTTTATATGATAATTCTCTGCGTAGAAGAGATCGGAGATTGTCAAGACATTGGAAATGCCAGAAACAAGATTTACCGGTTTGATGATGTCTTGTATTTGTGCTGCCGAAGGAGATTGCTGAGCTGATACAGAAAGAATTAAAAAAAAGATAAAAAATAGAATTGATTTAAACTGCCGCATTGCATTCTCCATCTTATAATAAACTTGAATGTAAAATAAAAAATTCCGGATAGAATAGAGAATTGTGAAATTTGCTTAGCGTTGGTGATGGGATGACAAATATTTATCCAAACCATTTATACATGTAATGTAGTAAACGTTTTCATACTCTGATAAAATGGTTGAATGATCTTCCGAGAGCGCCTGCCCCCCAACTAAAATTTCTTGTTCGGGAAATTGTTCTTTAATAGCCTGTATTAATTTTATTAGTCGAGTAATGTTCATATAAAAGCTACTTGAAATTCCTACTACATCCGGTTTCTTGTCTTGAATAAGGCGTATAATTTCCGGTTCCGGGGTATTTGACCCTACGTACATTGTATCCCAACCATTTGCGCTAAAGTAACCGGCTACCATCCGCGCGCCAAGATCATGAAATTCTTTATCAATACAAGTAATCAAAACCAGTTTGCCTATTTTATCATCATTAGCAAAAGAGGTTGAGACAAGTTCAATCAATCCTTCGGTAATATTTGTGGCAACATGTTCATCTGAAATAAAACATTTTTCTTTTTCCCACATCTGTCCAATACGGTACATTGAACGCTGAAAGAGTTCCATGTAGATCTCTTTAATACTAACATTGTTCTGAATTAATCTTTGGACAATCTGAGTACATTGCGCTTTGTCGCCGTCGAGCAAGGTGTTTAAATAATGAAGATAGACTGCTTCCGAAATCATTTCACTCGGCATATTAGTTAGACCATTTTCTAAACGATAAAGAGAGATAAATGATTCCAATTCATGAATTATTTTTTGACATGTTCTTATTGACTAAGCGTGAGATGCGGTAACCGGTATAGGCAAAAAAAGGAGCGGCAATAACATCAATGGTGTAATGAACGTGCTGAAGCAGTACAAAAGATGCCACTAAGAATGTGCAGACTAAAAAAGCAACTTTGAGCTTTTTACCTTTTGCAGTTAAGAAAAAGAGAAACATAGTTGATGTGTGACCGGAGAAGAAAAGATCGCGTAGTAATGTTGTGCCTCCGCCAAAAAATTCTACAAAGGGATCGGTCAATGGAATTATTCGAACTGGGGCTTCTAACGGAAGAAAATAAATTGTAATCATGCGTAGAGCTGAAATTAAAGTGTATGATTGAAGAGCAGTCAGCATCCTTGCCGGATGGAAGGATAAAAAAACCAGCGCGGTAATTAATCCTCCATAGATCAATATAAAAGTCAACCAAGTAAGATCAACCGGATTAAAAGAAGAAAGGAACGGATCATTCAACGGAACGCCGGGGCGGTGTTCATTATACGCAAGAAAATTTGCTAAAAAAAAGAGAACCAGTGCAAGCAGAATAATAGTTATTACAAATTTAATCCTGAAAGTTTTGTCGGATAAAGCTTCTTTCCAGATCGATTTTATTTCAAGAATTTTGTTCAACTATTTTTCACGTGCTCTGCATAATGATGCCGAAAAAATAACGAAAGATAAACTCAAGTTCTATATGAAACAACGCTTAATATTTAACTTTTTCTTTTATAAGATATCTGCCATAAAAGATTCCAAGTCTTACCGTCATCGGTGGAATTTTCCCAGTTCCAGTTGAAAGAATCTTTTGTGATGTTATAATAAACCATTCTCTGTATTGTCTTAACGTTATTAATTGTGAATGAGCGGGAAAGGATCATTTTGCCGTCTTTGAATTCACCAATGAAATCAAGATATCCCCCTTGGTTGTCTACCCAGGTCTGCTGCCACTTGTTAGTGTTTGTGCTAAAAACCGACATACTTCTACCAAGGTAAGGTGTTGCGCCGGGGCCCACAAAATTCTCTTCAATAACACAACTGCCCAAGATTTTTATTACAGTATTTGTACCGTGCTGGATATCCCCTTTCTTATCTTTCCATTCAAGATTCCAACTGCCGATCCAGAAATCAAACTGGCTTGCTTCCGGTTCCGAACACGGAACTTTATTACTCTGCGCATCTATATTAAATGTTACGGTTATTGTTACTAGAAAAAATAAAATAGTTTTCATCTGTACTCCACTCATTAAATTTTCAGCAATATATTTCATGAAGTATTAGCGAACAAGGTAAAATTATCAGGATAACTTTCCAAAAACTTTCATAAAGAATCCAATCAGTTTGTGAAAAAAATCAGCATCCTTAATAAACATCATCGGGCAGCCGGAGCGGATTACAGTAAATCGGTTTTCTTCTCCAAGCTTTGCCGCTTCTTCCGAAAAACTTCCGTTCCCAAATGCGCGATGAAACCAGATTCTTGTAATTCCATTTTCGATGCATTGCTTTACAATATCAACTGAAGCTGACGGATTTGTGGCTATGAACACTGCGTCTGGCTTTTTCGGCGTATTGCTTAATTTTGGATAACACTTATCTCCTTCAATTTGATCCGCGAACGGATTGATGGGATAAACTGTGTAGCCGGCGCTTTTAAATTTCTTATAAATCGGATTACCCACCTCACCTTTAGGATTACGCGATACACCTGCAATTGCAATAATTTTTTGCGAAAGGAAGTCATTTACTTTTTCTTGGTAGTTCATAATTATTTCCTTAATTGTAAAAGATTATTTTTTTTAATGATTAACCCGTTCTGAGAATTAAAATGTAAACAGTTAAAACGGTTCTAACATTGTGCTTTGTGTTTCTAACCCCGCGATTAATCGCGGGGTTAGTCATTGAAACTATATTTTCAAATTCACACAACCCGTATAATTTATAATTTTCTCGCGACGACAATCGGCATTTTAATAACTTCAACATTACCGGAACCTTCTGCCACTGTTTCGATAAGCAAGATGTAAATCCCTATCCGTAAAGGTCTATTATTATCATCAAGCCCGTCAAACACAAGAGAATTTTTTGATGAAGAAAGACGGTTCTCTACTAATGTTCGGACCAATCTACCGCTGCTGTCAAATACTCTTATCCTGACCTGTGAGAGCGGTTTAGTTAAATCAAAATTAATTATTGTGTAATCTTCAAATCCGTCGCCGTCGGGAGAAAACGGATTTGGGCTTATTGTTGCTTTCGACTCGCTTACTAAATTTTGTGAGAAAATAGAATTCTCTTTACCGGGTGTAGCGCCGAATTCACCGACCGAAGTATTCCAATTTGAACGGATATCAGAATTGAATTCAGGATTTAATTTTTCTAAAGATCTGTTTTTTGTTGTTATGACATTTTTACTATGCCAGCCCGATGAATATGTTAGCGAATCTAATGTTGTACCGTAGAAATCTTTCAGCACAATCATTGAAGCATCATTCAATAAACTCAAAGAAGAACTCCCAGTAATGTTTGAATAGGATTCTGTTTTTAACCAGGAGTAATTATTATAAACCGATGAATCTGACGCCAGTACGAAATATTTTTTTGGAGGAAGCATTAAATGTATTTTTTTTAATTTGTATTTATCCGTAATGCCAATTTTTACTTGCAAGCCGGCAAGTTGAACGGAATCTCCCGACGTATTATAAAATTCAAGGTATTCCGAATTTCCGGCAGCCGGATCGAACATAATCTCATTGATCATCATTGAACCGGAACAATATTTCGGCAGATTGATAACCGAATTTCTAATTCCGGGTGATGCGCAATTTAAACTTATTGATGAACACCAATTTGTAGAATCGGCTGTGGGTTTATTTATTGAAATTCTTTCGAGCGAAAAACCTTTATCGCATCCCCAAGCCGAATTGTATTTCACACTATCAATTACCGCTCCGCGAAAATCATATATTAATAATCCATCCATCGAACTTAACGAACCGAACTTAGCCTGGAAAAATTTCTTCGGTGGAAAATAATGATAACGCAGAGAATCATATGCGATAATAGCAAACTCGCCCGGATTTAATAAAACATCTTTTGTTGTGATTATTGATTTTGTAGGAGAGGGAAGCAGATCGCTTATCTGCCAGTTATTCAAATTTACCGGATCTGTCGACGCGTTCACAATTTCGATCCATTCCGATTCGCCCGTTGCCGGATCGAACATAATTTCGTTGATAAGAATAGTATTCCGTTTTAACCCGGGAATAACATCAGCCACAAAAGTATTGTTGAGTGTATCCTCATCTTCGGAAAATAAAATTTTGCACATAACAGTTTTTGTCTCGTTCAACTGTAATTTTGCATTTGAAATGACAATAGCTGAATCGTTAGCCGGAATATTTTTACCGCTGCCGCCGCTAAAGTAATTCCATTGGTTATTTGAAAGAAGAAAAAAGTGAACAATGAAATTGCCGGACGTATTTGTCCCGCTGTTTATAACTTTTGCGGCAAGATCTATTTCTTCATTATAAGCCGGGTATGGTGTTTGAGAAAAGATTGCTTTGATGAATAGATCAATTTTTTTTGATGTAATACTATTTATTCTTCCCGGTGTGCTGAGTTCCAGATCTTTTGAAGAACCCCAATTATTTTTATCTAAAGAAGAAGCAGAAATTGCTTTGCGCTCAAGTGATTTTCCATTTATTCCGCCCCAAGATATTTCATACTTCATTGAATCAATTGCAACACCGCGGTAATCCTTGATAATAAGTCCGTCGGCATCATTGTTTAGATTAGCAAATGATGAGACCATAATCTTTGAGGAAATTACGCGGTGAAAATTTACAATACTCGAATCTTTTGCGATCACTAAAAATGTTTTTGCTGGAAAGATGTAATCATTTGACTCAATTTTTGTTTTTAATGGGTTTGTTAAAAGATCAGTGATTGACCAGTTCGCAAGATCAACGTCGAATTCCAAATTGTTATAGAGTTCTATCCATTCAGGCTCACCGTTAACCGGATTGTACATGATTTCGTTTAGAAGGACTGAATGGAAGGTATAGCCTGGCGAAATACATAAAGAATAAATGTTATTATTTAAATCCTCATCACCGGCACAGATAATTATCGCTTCGAAAGTTCTTTTGTCTATAAGGTGTTCTATTTTATAATTAAAAGTTACGCTAATTTTATCGCCTGGATTAATGTTTGACTCAGTTGATGGTATAAATTCCTCAACTTGAATTTTATTTCCATCTGGTTTGATTTCACTTAAAATAATTTTAAATGTTAAGATGCGCTTGCCAGCGTTTTGAATATCAATTTTCATTAATACTTTTTCACCCGCAATCGGACTGAGCGGAACGGATGAAAAATCAGTTATTGCCAGATCATAATTTTTCTTCGAGACAGAATTCACAAAACCGGGAGTTGCCCCATTCAGACTCTCCGTCGTTTTCCAATTAGTAGAATCGGTTGAAGAGACTGCCGCATTTATCCTTTCCAAAGACTTGCCAGAATTGCCTCCCCAATTCGACTTATACTCAAACGAATCTATAACACGGTTCAGAGAATCGAGAAGAATCAATTTATCTATTGTATTATTCAACGACGGAAAAGATGCAATTAATAACGTTGGAATCTTAGGATACTTTGAAAAACTCAATGTGTCCCTCGCAATAGCTAAATATTCATCTGGCTGGAGAACAATATTACCGCTAATGACTTTGGCTGTATCTGAATGATTTGCAATTTTATAACCGCATAAATTAATTTGTTTCGTGCTTGAATTGTAAATTTCGATCCACTCTTGTTCCGGGGAAGCGGGTCCGTACATAATCTCGTTCACAACCAGGTCGCCTTTTTGTTCATTAATAAAAACACCGTTTATTTTGAATGTAGCGGTGTTATTTTCAAAATATTCATCCTGTGCAAATTCAATTTTAGCTATGAATTGATTTATCCCCTGAATATAATTCGTAATTGTAAATTGGAATTCAACCGAATCACCTGCGGCAATAATTGTCCCGCTCTTTTCACTAACAAGTTCATTGGCTTGCTCAAGTGAGTCCAGATTACTGTCATAATAAAGTCTTAAGGAATAGTTTTGAACGGAGCCGCTTCCTAAATTTTCTACTATGATTTTTGATGTAAAACTTCTCCCTACTTCAGCATATCTTGAAGAAGATGAAAAATTTATAATAGACAAATCGAAAATTTTTGGAACAACAGAATTTATTTTCCCCGGGGTAGCTCTAAATTTACTTTTGCATGTTTTCCAGTTTGTGGAATCAATTGATGAATCATCGGCATTTACTCTTTCCAATGATTTACTTCCGGTGCTTCCGCCCCAAGCGGATGAATACTTAAGTGAATCAATTGTTTTCCCATAATTACTTTTTAAAATGACATCGTCCCCGGTGTTGCTAAGAGTAGGAAGTGATTTTATTATAAATTTTGATGGAATCTCATAGTAATCTGAAATCGAAACATTGTTACTGATTACCAAATATTCTCCTGGATTCAAGACAAAATCAATTGTTGAAATTGTAGAGAGGGAAGTGTTATCGCCGATCTTCCAATTCTTAAGATTAAAAACTCTATTCGATTTATTATACAATTCGATCCATTCCGGTTCACCGCTTGCAGGCGCGTACATAACTTCATTAATAACTATTTCATTCTTAGTTGCCGGTCTTTCTGTTACTGTGAATTTGATAAACAAATTATTATTTGTTGCATTTTCATCTTGGGCAAAATTTACAGTGCCAATGAAATGATAATTCCCGGCTGTATCTGCGAAAATTGTTTTTTGAATAATGAGAGAGTCGCCATTTGCGAGAGAGGAGTAATTTTTACTTAATATCAATTCTTCCGGTTGACTGACGGAATCATTGTTGGCATCATTAAAAATGGTTACGGAAAAATTAGCAGCGGTTAATTTTCCTAAATTTTTTAAAAGCATTGTTATTTTTACCGAGTCTTCTGCTGTTGGCGCTTCCGGGGTTATTCCCGAAAATGTTAATTGTAAATCATAATCTGGCTGCGATACAGAGTTTTTATTTCCCGGTGTTCCATGAAGTCTGATCGAATTTTTCCAGTTTGAAATAGAATTGTCTTTACCAAGAAGTACTTTCTCATCGGAAAGACCTGTTGTGTTATTTGCAGAGTACGTATAAGTATCAACTATTTGACCGGAAGAATTTATGAGAGATACATCCCGGTTTGTTGTATTTGCCATTCCCGAGGAGCCAAAATTATTTGTGCTTATCTTAAGAACAATTACTCCGGTGGGAATTATTGTTTTATAAATTCCGTTATTGTAGTCATAATTCCCCTGCAGAATGACTGCGAATTTACCGGGACCCAATAAGGTGCCGCCGATGAATGACACAATATTATTATTTGACGATGTAGAGTATTTGAATTTGTAGTTGGCAAGATCCACCGTTTCAGTAGTAGATGTATTATAAATTTCGACAAACTCGCCGTTGGTCTCACTCGGGTAAAACATGATCTCGCTAAATGTAAGTGCCGTCCCGGACTGGGCTTGTATCTTATATGATGTGCATATTGCAAGAAAGCCGGCGCATAGAAAAATAATTTTCTTTTGCATTTATATGTAATGTGTTGTTTTAGCAACTAGTAATTACATAATTATCTTTCTTGTATTATCCCCCAAGTAGAATCAAGTTATCCGTAAAGGGATAATCACTCATTCAACAAACGTAAATTTAATTGATCGATTAGCCAACTTCCATAAAAATATTTTTGCTTTACAATTTTTATTCTCCTTAACCTGTTGAAAATGAAAAGAGGTATTTGAATTTAGTCCAGGCTTTCGGATTATTTAATTTTTTGTGAAAGACATTTTTTCTTAATTTGCATTCCACCATTGATAATTAAACTAGAGCCCTTTTATGAAACGTTTATTCCAAAGTTTATTTTTCATTTTATTTGTTTTGACCACAGTTGTCTCCTCACAACAAGATCCCGTTGTTCAAAAAATTATTGAGATAGGAAAATCAGACAACCAAACGATGCGTCATCAGGATATTCTTTGCAACAGAATCGGAGGAAGAATTACCGGATCCGACGCTTACCAGACTGCTTGCAATTGGGTAATGAGTGAATTAAAAAGCTGGGGATTAGAAGTTAAGCTGGATGAAGTTGGCGAGTTTCCGGTTGGATTTAACCGTGGTCCTTGGTTTGGTAAAATGATTAAACCGGAAATGAAAAATTTGGAATTCGTTACGCCTTCTTATACGGCAGGAACAAAAGGAGTTCAACGCGGGCATGTGGTTATTATGCCAAAGACAGATGTGCAATTCGATTCGATGAAAAGTAAAATGAAAGGCGCATGGGTTTTAATTGAAGGAGAAAATACCGGATGGCCGCGCGACCGTGATTCCGTTGTTTCGCTTACAAAAAAATTAAACGCTGTTGGTGCATTAGGGACAATTCAATTAACTAAAGTACCGATCCGGTGTTTGGATTCGCGCTGTGTTAATTCATGGGACAATCTTCCAACTCTCTGCGACATTAAATTAGTAAATACACAATTCAACGAAATAAAGGCGATGGTTGAAAAGAATGAAGAAGTAATTCTTGAATTTGACGTCCGGAATTTTTTCAAACCGGGACCAATAAAATATCATAATGTGGTCGCAACAATTCCCGGCGAAGATATTTCCGATGAATATGTTGTGCTCGGTGCACATCTTGATTCTTATGATGTTGCGACCGGTGCAGTTGATAATGCTTCTGGTGTTAGCCCAATGATGGAAGCTGTTCGGATGCTGATGAAAGCGGGAGCTAAACCGAAAAGAACAATCATTCTTATTTTATTTGCTAATGAAGAACGCGGGTTAGTAGGATCAAAATCGTGGGTGAATAAAAACAAAGATCTTCTTGGAAAAATTTCCGCAATGATTAACAAAGATTTTGGAACCAATCCGATAGTTGGAATCTCGGTGCCTAAAGTAATGGCAAATGATTTCAAAAATATTATTTCAACAATTGAAAGCGCGAATCTAAAGTATCCCTTAGCTTTTTCAGAGAGTAGTCCATTCAGAAAAGCCGGACGGGGCGGAACGGATAGCTTTTCCTTCTTGATGGAAGGAGTGCCAACACCGGGACTTCGCTCTCAAGGTCCTCAAGCTTATGGAAAGACATGGCACACTCCGGCAGATACATACGATGAAATAATACCGGATGCAGAAGAAGACGCCGCAATTAAAATTGCTCTAATGGCATATGGAATTGCAAACTTAGATCATCTTCTTCCGAGAGAAGGCGCTTTTTTACCAGATGGAATTTATGCAGATCTTAATACTAATAAAGGAAGAATAACTCTCAACTTAGATTATAAAAATGTTCCGATGACAGTCGCTAATTTCGTGGGACTTGCAGAAGGCAAGATTAAAAATACCGCAATTGCTGAGGGCAAGCCTTACTTTAACGGAAGTCTCTGGCACCGTGTTGTGCCCGGGCATGTTATCCAAGCCGGAATGCCTGTAAGTAAAGATACTTTGGAAGGTCCGGGTTATGAATTTCCTAATGAAATTTATACAGGGTTGAATCACGGGAGAGCTGGGATGCTGGGAATGGCAAATGCGGGACCGAATACAAATGGAAGTCAATTTTATATTACACTAGGTGACCGATCTTATCTTGACGGCAATTATACTTTATTCGGCTCTGTTGCTGATGGAATGGATGTTGTAAATAAAATTGTTCAGGGCGATACAATTAAAAGTTTGAGCATAACACGAATCGGCGAGGATGCGAATAATTTTAAAGTTACCGATGAATCATTTAAAAAAATGGTTGAAGAAGCAAAACTAAAAGTAAAAGCCGATGATGAAAAAAGAAGTAACGATGAATCCGAAAAGATAAAGAGCGATTTTCCCAATGCGGTAGAAACTCCTGGTGGAATAAAATATATTATTAAAAAAGAAGGTACCGGAAATAAACCGCAGAACGGATCTATTCTAACTGTTAAATACACAGGAAAATTTTTATTGAATGGGCGTGAATTCGTCAGCACAAGTATTGACGGTAAACCGGATGCAATTGAGACTTCCGAAGTTTTTGAATACACAATTGGTAAAACAAAAATTAATCCCGGTCTTGATGAAGCATTAGCAGATATGAAGCAGGGCGAAGTACGAACCGTAATTGTACCGTCTTCTATTGCTTACGGATCAAATGGATTTTACGGTAAATCAATTCCTGGCAAAAAAAGGTTTGTAATTTCACCAAACACAACTCTGGTTTATGAAATAGAAATAATAAAATAGATTTTTAGCTAACAGCTAACAGCTAACAGCTAATTGCTAATGACTTTCAGTTTTTAAGGCATCCAAATGAAAAATAAAAATATTCAGACGGAAATTGACGCTTGTTTTCTATACCAAAAACTTGCCGAGCATGAGGCGGATCCGACAATCGCAAACGTGTTCAGACAAATGAGCGGTATTGAAAAAGGTCATGCCGAAGCTTTCGCAAAAAAAGAAAATATAAGTCTTGAAAATTTAATTCAGCCATCCTGGAGAGCAAAAACTTTCGATACGATTGGTAAAATATTCGGGTATGATTATGTGTTGGGTGTTTTGATGGATACCGAAAAAAGCATTTCGAATGCCATCATCACAACAAAGAAAAATATGAATCAAGAAATAACTGGTACAGAAACAAACCATGTAAAAATACTCCGGTCAATCCTTGAAAAAGAAGAAAAGGTAACGGGAACACAACTTTCAAAATTTGAAAGCAGACACCGTTCAGTTGGAGGAAATGCAATTAGAGCGGCAGTCTTAGGAGGAAATGACGGTTTAGTCTCCAATTTTAGTTTGGTAATGGGAATAGCCGGGGCAACTGCAGGACAGCAAGGAGTTTTATTAGCCGGACTTGCCGGTTTATTAGCCGGGGCATTATCAATGTCTTTGGGAGAATGGATTTCGGTGAAGAGTTCGCAGGAACTTTACGAAAACCAGATGCAGATTGAAATGGAAGAACTGGAAACAAATCCCGAAGGTGAAATGAAAGAATTGGCATTAATCTATATGGCAAAGGGAATTCCGGAAGATCAAGCATATCAAATGGCAGCCGAGATAATTAAAGACACAAGTCATGCGCATGAAATATTAGTTAGAGAAGAATTAGGAATTAATGCCGAAGAACTAAAGGGTTCTGCGGTTGAGGCAGCTATTTATTCGTTTATATTATTCTCGGTCGGAGCTGTTATTCCTGTACTACCGTTTATGTTTACAAACGGAATGCAGGCAATAGTAATAAGCGTTTCATTAAGTGCAGTTGGACTTTTTTTGATTGGCGCAGCCATAACATTGTTTACCGGGAAAAATGTTTGGTTCAGTGGATTGAGACAAGTGTTTTTCGGCTTAGCGGCGGCATCAATAACTTTTGGTATTGGTAAGCTTATTGGTGTTTCTGTTTCCTAATGAAGAGAGCGAGAATAAAAGTTTTGTCTAATTCGATGACTCTTCCTCGAATAAATTATAGAACTAAAATAAAGATGAATCATGGGTAATGTTTTAGAAACAGAAAGGTTATCTCTTAGAGAACTTACCACCAGTGATACAAAATTTGTTATCCAACTCCTTAATAGCCCCGGGTGGATTGAGTTCATTGGTAACCGAAATGTAAATTCAGAAGAAGAAGCGGCTCTCCATATTCAAAAAATTATTGACAGCAGTGATAAAATATATTGGGTAGTTGAACTGAAAGCGAGCAAGACTAAAATCGGGATAATCACTTTCATCAAACGCGATTATCTGGAGTGGCACGATATCGGATTCGCATTCCTTCCGGAGTTTACAAACATGGGCTATGCTTACGAAGCTGCTAAAACAGTACTGATGAATGTAATTAAAAATTCTCAAGAGCCTTATATTCTTGCAACCACGATTGCTGAAAATGTCAGCTCGATTAAATTACTTAAAAAACTCGGATTGGAATTTAGCAAAGAGATTGTAGCAGAGGGAGAAAAATTACATCTCTATTCCGCCTCAACGGACAAAGTTTCAATCGATGATATTACAAAATCTTTTTTTGGAATTTTTACAAACAAAAACAATAATAAACCGGATTGGAATTTATTTAACAGTCTTTGTATTCCAGAAATAATAATTACATGTAAGACCGGAATGAAAGAGATAGTTTATAATCTAGAATCATTTATTGAACCGAGGAAAAAAATACTTTCCGACGGAACACTCAGAGAATTCGAAGAAACTGAAAAGTCTGGAGAAACTAAAATAATTAACAACATTGCTCAGAGATATTCGGAATATCGAAAATGCGGCATTCTGGATGGAAAATTATTTGATCAAAAAGGGAACAAATTATTTCAGTTTGTTAAAACAACTTATGGCTGGAAAATAAGTTCAGTCATTTGGGAGGATGAACCGACGGAAACAACAACAACTAGTTAAACCAAGTCTTATTCCTCATTCGCTTTTGCTGATTTCGTTTTGGAGTTGATGTATGAATGCTCTCGGCAACAACATGCATAAGACCAAACGATTATTTGGCTGGATCGGACTGATTAGTTTACTTCTCATAATCCCGGTGAAGGCGATACGGTTTGTGAGTGAATCCACTTCAAACACAACGTTGTTCAATATTATACCAAGTTTTTTGGGACCCGTTGGATTATTGTTTCTCGTTTTATCGGGTTCCGGAAAATTATCACGTCTAACACTCCCGCAAGTTACATTAATCGTAGCAATTGTTGCATTCGGTCTTGAATTCTTACAGCTTTTTCCACGGACGGGAATTCTATCATACATTTACTACACTTTCGATTGGCTTGATCTTCTTGCTAGTCTGGTCAGTGTCTGTATCGGTTATTTCGCTGCTCTCTTAATTATGAAAATGCATAATATATTGTAATTAAGGAGATCTCTAAGATGGTAGACGGATATTTCTTTTTACTCGGACTTGCGAACAACATATTGTTGATTATTATTTTCTTAATACGGAAAAACCACGTTGTGTTCTTACAATCTTATGGCTGGATCTATCTGCTTCTAGCTGCACCGGCAATATATTTAATCGTTCTAACACAATATGCACGATGCTCAATAGCATATATATATGCAAACATTATGTGTTATTGTTTTGCCTCTGCCTCATCTTAATTTGCTCTATTCAAATCGCTGAACTTTAATTCCTGCCGGTTTGTTTTACCCTAAAGATTATTCGAAAATCATAAAATGCGTGCATCTTTTTTTATAAAAATTTCAATCAACTTGCTAATATTCTTCTTATTTGCAACAATCGCATCGGCACACCCAGGTTCTGGTATTGTAATAAACAAAAATGGGGAGATTTTTTTTACGGATACGGGTCAGGGTGTCTGGAAAATAGATAAACAAGGTAAACTCACCTACTTACCATCATCCAGATTTCATTGGCTGGCTATAGATGAAGCCGGGTATTTCGCAAAATCTGAGAAGAGCTTTGGAGGATGGTTTGAAAGAGTTACAGCGCAAGACTCAATACCTGTCCTCATTATGTGTTCTGATTTCCCTCTTACAATTAATAATGATGGAAAACTCTATTATGCCGATACTCGCGCTGGCTCGTCGCAGATTGTAATGAGAAATTCTGATGGAAAAGAATTGGTACTCGCTCGCGGTGATATGTTTAAGGATATCTCAGGCATTGTTTCCGCTCCTGACGGTTCACTCTATGTAACAGATGCCAGCCGATCTGATTTCAGCGTAATCAGAAAAATTACAATGGATGGAAGAGTCTCAGTCTTTGCAAACATTGTAGTTAATAAAGAAAGTACTAATAACCCTCCTCCGGAAACACCAACTGCTTTGTGCCGGGGATTGGCTATTGATGCACAAGGTATTATGTACGTTGCAGCTACAGGTAGCCGACGGGTTTTAAGAATCACTTCTAAGGGTGAAGTATCTACAATTCTTCAATCACCAAGCCAATGGTCGCCGACTGGTGTTGCTTTGTTTGAAGGAGAAGTTTATGTACTAGAATGGCGCGATGTTCCGCCATCTCAAACCGAAGTTCGCAGAGCATGGGTCCCGAGGGTTCGGAAAGTTGGACTTGATGGAAAGGTAACTACACTGGCAACTGTTGAGAGGTAAGGAAGAAAGTAAATCTCTTTTATAACTTTCTTAATAAAGTGGAAGGTAGAATTATGAAACAACAAGAGTTTGAACCGGTCTTTTATAAATTGCGGGAAATTCTTCACAAGCATTCCAATGTTCTGAATGTGAGTGCCGATAGACCAAATTATTATTGTCTTGATATAGAATTCAGTCCGAAACTTGGTAAGCGCTTACCGGTTGGCTGGGTGAAAATCGGAAAAAACTATGTGAGTTATCATTTTATGCCGGTATACATGTTCCCAAATCTGCGCGAAGGTATCTCGAAGAACTTAAGAGCACGCATGCAGGGCAAATCGTGTTTTAATTTCAAGAAAATTGATGAACCTCTTTTTGAGGAACTTGATAAGCTAACAACAAAGGGATTGAGCATAAGCAGAGAAGCCGGATTTGCACCTGAGCCAAAGTGAACTATAACAAAAGTATAAATGAAAAATCCCTTTTTGGTAGAAATATAATAATCACTCCAATGTTTTTAACACTATAAAATTGAACATATATAAGAACAAAACTGTTGAGTATTTATACTTTTCAGCCGCGACCTTTTAAGAGAGAGCATTATGAAACCAAACTACTTTGTATTTCTTCTGTTTATAACACCAGTCTTTCTATTTGGGCAAGAGATTAGGAATACTTCATATATTACTTCTACGGGAGAGAGGGTTTTACGAATCGAATCTATTCTTCCTGCTGAAAAACAAGAGGTATGGAAAATATTTACCACTGCTGAAGGTTGGCAAAAATGGGCAGCTCCCATTGCCTCGGTCGATTTTAAAGTAGGCGGTCTCATCCTTACAAATTACGACAGGACCAAAACTGTCAACGATTCCGGAACAATTCAATTACCAATTATCAACTACATTGAAGGTGAAATGATCACACTTAAAGTCATACTCACGGAATCATTCACAGAAAAGGTTCGTAAGGAGGATATGAATCTACAGGAAATCATACAGCTCGTTGATCTTGGAAGCGGGAAGACAAAAGTTATTTCTTCTATGATTGGCTGGGGCACAGGTCCTGATTGGGATAAGACTTATGATTTCTTCGAGAGAGGTAATAAATGGTCTTATGAACAACTGATAAAAATCTTCCGTTAACTAAAGTTGCAGTTCAATCGAAAGCACGATCCTCACTTTATAATATGATTTTTTAAAGAAAGCTCTTTTTAATCGAATAAAGGGAAGGATGAACCAACTCATACGAAAATTTTACAGACAACAACTGAGAATTTAAAAAAGAATAAAATCTGCGGTGGAAAGGAAAAGAATTGTATGCTTAATAAATCCAATCTTATCGGCTTTGCGGCAACAAGCAACTCCGCCAAGGCAAAGAAGTTTTACAAAGAAACTCTCGGTTTAAAATTTGTGAGCAGCGATCAATTTGCATTGGTCTTTGATGCAAATGGAACTATGTTACGTATACAGAAAGTTAATAATGTAAATCCACACAGTTATACGACTCTCGGCTGGCAAGTTGCCGACATTAAAAAAGAAGTCAACACTTTGTTAAAACGCGGCATTAAGTTCAACCGGTACAAGGGAATGAATCAAGACGAAAACGGAATTTGGACCTCACCAGGCAAAGCAAAGATTGCCTGGTTTACAGATCCGGATGGAAATATATTGTCTCTTACAGAGTTCTAGTTAAATTACAAAGACAGTCAAGGCATAAACCTTGACTGCCATGAAAAAATATTATTTACCGCTTTGAGACATTGCCTCTCTTGCGCTTTCAATCGAAGGACGAATATTTTTTATTGCCAGTTTAAGATTGTCCCCATCAGTAACGGCTTTCTTGGAAATTGGAACGATTGACTCTATTCCTTTAGGAGTTAAATCGTTCGAAAGATAATTCTGAATTTCTTTAACGTCGGATACATAAGCTTTGAACGCTTCTTTCACTCCAATACTATTTAAGGCTATCTTTCCATAAATCTCGCTAAGTTCAGTTCGGCGTTGTTCGCTGAGCTGCTGTATCTCTGCGTTTTGATATTTGTCGCCGTCCTTTTGCCATTCCTCGAAATAGTCTTTTCCCTTAGCTTGCATTTCATCGGCATGTTTGGTAAACCTTTTTTCCATTTTTTCAATTTTTGAAACATTATCGGTATACACATTAAAGGCTTTCTTTACATCGGATTGACTTGGGTCTGTTAAATTATCAAGCGAAGCTCCAGTAGCATCCAGCTGCATGCTGGCTGACTTAATATCGTCATCCATTGTTTGCATAGTTGTAGTTGCCTTTTCCGAACGCTTTATACCGGTCGAAGAACAGCCGACTATACTTATAACGGTCAAGATACAAATTGTAAACAGGAAAGCAACAGACTGATTTGTTGGTTTCATTTTTTACTCCTTTTATTTTAGAAGAATCATTTAAAAATTTGGTTTACCCGGCACTTTATTCGTATAACAGAATGATCTCAATCTGCTCTAAAAATTTTTGCCTTTTCAATTAAGCTTCATATTTTTTTGAATGTTCGCAGCAATTCCCCTTCCTTTGCTTATAAAGCAAAAAGGAAGAAATTCTTATTAGTTTCAAACAAATTTTACAATTGATTGAGCTGAGTCGCAATCGCCCGAAAGGATGAAAAGGGAGTTAATCCTTTTTCAAAATGAATCATTACCTCTGCGAACTGACCGCCGTTAGCTTTTCAACAAATTGTTTGACAAAGCTGGATCACTTTTCTAACTTTTCTATAAACCATTTTTAAGAAAGGAATGAAAATGTTCTTAGGTTTACGAACAGTCATCTATCATTTAGACAACATAGATAAAGCCAAAACCTGGTACACTGAAGCTCTTGGAATTCAACCTTATTTCGATAAGACCTATTATGTAGGTTTCAATGTTGGTGGATTTGAATTAGGTCTCGATCCGGATTCTACCGGGATTTCTAACGGAAATAATATTGTGCCGTATTGGGGTGTAGAGAATATTGAAAAAACAATTGCGCACCTTATAGATCATGGTGCTAAAATTAATAATGAGATTCAGGATGTTGGCGGCGGTATCCGAGTTGCGGCTGTTACCGATCCGTTTGGAAATATCCTTGGAATTATTGAGAACCCGCATTTCATTACCAAGTGATTAATAAATCAGCCGAATATTTGCTGATAGCTGACAGCTGAACGCCGACAGCTGAACGCTGTCAGCTTTTTTACCCGTGAATTCTGTTTCTTCTATTCGGCGCTTGGCGGCATTCATCCGAACAGCAGTAATCATTTTCAATTTTACATTTATCGCAGGTTAATAAAATTTTGTCGCAGATTTGATTGTGGCAGTTGATGTAATATGAAGTAGGCGTTCCGCAGAAATAACATTTACCGATATGTTTTATCTCTTCTTTCGTGTTCGGTGTAACAATCCTTCGATCATCAAAAACAAAAACCGATCCTTCCCAGTATTTATCGGGATGTTTCGTAATATAATTCCAGATACCGCCGTCAATCTGGTAAACGTCTTTAAATCCTTTTTCGACTAAATAAGCGGAAGCTTTCTCGCACCTTATTCCGCCGGTGCAGTAAGTGATTACGGTTTTGTCTTTAAATTGTTCTAGTTCTTCTACTGCTTTGGGCCAGTCTCTAAAAGTATCCGTATTCGGAATGATCGCGTTTTTAAATTTCCCGATATTGCTTTCATAGTCGTTGCGTGCGTCTATAATTACAAAGTCTTTTCCGCTTTCATAAAAATGATTTAACTCTTCCGGTTTCAAACGCTTCCCGGTTTTGGAAAGATCCACTTTGCCAAAACTCGCGGTTACAATTTCCGGTTTGATGCGCACATGAATCTTTTTGAAAGCATGTTCGTTATGCTGATCTTCTTTGAACCAAATATCCTGGAACTCTGGATATCGTACAATTTCCGATTTATACTTCTCGATATTTTTTACAGTGCCGGATACTGTTCCGTTTATTCCTTCATTGGCAATCCAAACTCTTCCCATGATATTGTGATTAATGCAAAATTTTAAATGCTCTTTTTGAAACTTCTCCGGATCGGCAAAGGTCACATATTTATAAAAAAGTAAAACTCCGTAGTTCATTTTCTAACCTTGTTGATTGTAACTCGATAACAATAATATTTGAAAAATAGTTTTCAATGGACGGAAGTAAAGAAAATGTAAGTGAGTTTAGATATGTTGTTAAAGTCTTGCTATTTATTAACGGGCAAGCAGTTTAAAAATTCCATTGTTATATTGAGGCTCAGTAATTAGATAAAATGATATGACAGAACCCCTAATCAGTGTTGGTATTCTTACTTCAAAGGAAATCCGGTTTGATCTTTACGGCGAATTCATCCCCGAATATTCCGAAAAAAAATTAAGCGGACGGTTCAAGGCAAAACTTGAAGGCGGAAGAATTGCAGTCTGTCACGAGAAAAAAGAGATTCTAGCAGGACCCGAATTAACATTTGCGCCAAACGACATAGAGACGGAATCGTTTCTTCTACGGGATGTGGTGATCGGTAAAAATTTTCACTGGGAGAAAAAAGAAAATCAGCGGTTCCGCGGCGCGTTAAAATTAATAATTGAAAAAGATCAGCTAACCGCGGTAAATATTTTACCTCTAGAAGAATATCTTATAAGCGTTATTTCATCGGAGATGAGTGCGCAAAGTTCATTTGAACTCCTGAAAGCTCACGCCGTAGTATCAAGAGGCTGGCTTCTCTCTCAACTTGAAAAGAAAAATAATAAACCGGTAAACGAATCTATTTCGGCAGAAGAAATTATACGCTGGTATGATAGGGAAGATCATGATAACTATGATTTATGCGCGGACGATCATTGTCAGCGTTACCAGGGTGTTACTAAAATAATAAGCGATAAAGCTGCAGATGCCATTGCGGAGACGCGCGGCTTGGCATTAACATACGAAGACACAATTTGCGATACACGTTATTCCAAATGCTGCGGGGGAGTAACCGAGGCATTCGAGAATGTATGGGAACCAATCGAACATCCTTACTTATCACCAATTCTGGATTACAAATTTCAACTTGATAAATCGGAAAATGATCTATCGAAAGAAAAATCGGCTGAACACTGGATCAAAAACAATCCCAATGCATTCTGCAACACATCCGATATAAAAATTCTGTCGCAAATTCTTGTTGATTCAGATCTTCCAACAAATGATTTTTTCCGCTGGAAAGTTGAATATACGCAGGATGAAATTTCTGATATTATTAAAAGAAAGAGCGGAATTGATTTTGGAGACATTATTGATTTGATTCCGGAGATTAGAGGAAATTCCAGCCGTATAATAAAATTAAAAATCCTCGGCACAAAAAAAGTACTAACAATCGGCAAAGAACTGGAAATAAGAAGAACACTTTCTCAATCCCATCTTTACAGTTCTGCTTTTATTGTTACAAGAGAGAATATTGTAAAGGATATTCCGCAGAAATTTATTCTACTCGGTGCGGGATGGGGACACGGTGTTGGTCTTTGTCAAATCGGAGCCGCGGTAATGGGCGAACTAGGTTATAGTTTTGATGAGATACTAACTCACTATTTCCGCGGAACGAAGATTCAAAAAATTTACTAACTTAAAATCATGCTCTCGATTTTGCTTTTCTGTTTTTTGGAGGGAGAGTATATTCAATTATTAGATCATGATTAAGATAAAGAACACGATCAAGAGTTAAAATGACATTTCTTAACCCTGCAGTTTTATTTGGTTTGCTTGCTGCTTCGATTCCAATTGTGCTGCACTTTCTTAATCTGCGCAAACTCAAAAAGATTGAATTCAGCACACTGGCTTTCTTGAAAGAACTTCAGAAAACAAAAATTAAAAGAATAAGATTAAAACAGTGGCTGCTGCTTTTGTTGAGAATCGTAATCATTCTCTTATTGGTGATGGCGTTTGCACGTCCGACAGTTAAGAATATTATGCTTGGAAATTCCTCCACGGCAAAAACAACCGCGGTTATTATTTTTGACAACACTTTCAGCATGTCGGTTGTTACTGATAAAGGATCATATCTCAATCAAGCAAAACAGACCGTAAAAAGTCTTCTTGATAATTTTCAAGACGGGGATGAAATTGCGCTTATCTTTACCGGAGACCTATCAAATGAAATCCCGAAACCAACAACGAATTTCAAGCAATTACTTCAATCAATTGATGAATTACAAATCTCTTCTGTTTCTAAAACCATCAATGAGTCAATTATTAAAGCCGCGCAGGTTTTATATCAATCAAAAAATTTCAATAAAGAAATTTATCTTCTTACCGATCTTCAAAAGGGAAGTTTGTATAATTCCAAGAACGAACTGACAAATCTCTCCGGTATGTTTAATGAAAGCACTAGAATGTTTTTAGTGAATACCGGCGGAAAAGATATCGTGAATCTCGGGGTTGAAGAATTAATTCCCAATAATCAAATCTTTGAAAAAGGAAAAACTGTAAGCTTTAGTGCCCGAGTAAAAAATTATTCTTCGCAGTCTGTGAATAATTCCGTTGCTTCTCTTTTTGTGAATGGAAAACGGAGCGCACAGCAAAGTCTAAATTTTACAAATGGCGAAACAAAAGAAATCAATTTTGAGACAACTCTTGCAGATACAGGCCTTGTTGAAATTTATACTGAACTTGAAGATGATGATATTCTTCAGGACAACAAAAGATATTTCAGCGTATATGTTCCAGATAAAATCTCTTTATTGATTCTAACCGATCTTCCCGGTGATGCAAAATTTATTAATCTTGCGGTTGAAGATCCTCAGCAAAAAATAAAAATTAGTGCTGTCTCAACCGGACAATTGCATTCGCTTAATTTAAAAAACTACGACGCGGTTATAGTGATCGGCTCCGAGAATAATTTTGATTGGAAAAATCTTACCGATTATTTAGAGAGCGGTGGAAGAGCTGTTGTAATGCCGGGCTCGCAAAGCACTCTTCAAAATTTTCAGAGACTTTGCAATGCGTTAAATGTTAACGCCCCTTCAGCCGTACTGGGAACTTTGAATTCTCAAGCAAAACCGGCGCAAATTGATAAAATTGATTTTCAAAACCCGCTCTTCGCGGATCTCTTTGAAAATAAAAAAAATCCTCAAATTGAATCGCCGAATATCTATTACTACTTCAAAATTGTACCGGGCAGTAAAGGAAAAAATATAATTTCTATGATCGATAATTCATCTTTCTTAAGTGAATACAAAATCGGGTCGGGTAAAGTATTCCTTTTCAACTCGGCACCGGATTTAAGCTGGAATAATTTTCCTCTGAAAGGTTTCTTCGCTCCGATGATAAATAAATTGATTCTTTATTCATCATCAAAAATAAAAGAACAAAATAGCTATGTAACCGGAAATGAAATTACAGCCGACATTTCCAGCAGGATTTCCAGTCAAATAATTGTGGAAAAACCCGGCGGTGGAAAAGAATATGTTGATGCGGATTCGCTCTCCAACAAAAATTATTTTTCATACAGAAAGACGGATGAACCGGGCACGTATAAGTTTTATTCTGGTAATAAATTGCTGGATTATATTTATGTTAACACCGATCCGCGTGAATCGGTTACACAAAAAGAAAGTGATTCCGATTTCAAAAAATATCTTAATCTGATCGGGTTCGATGGAAAATTATATACATTTACACCCAACGATGATTTCTCAAAGGTAATTTATCAATCACGCTTTGGAACCGAGCTCTGGAAATACTTTTTAATTTTTGTTTTGTTACTTGCAATCATCGAATCAATCATCGCCAGAAGCTCGAAAAAAGATATTACTGATATTCAATCAAGTTAATTATAAGGAAACGGATCTTAAGTAATGATAGACATCATCAACAGAAAAAAAGAACGTGCAATACTCGTGGCCGTAGTTACCGGGGATTATTCAAAAGATCAGGTAAATGAGCATCTCGGTGAATTGGAATTGCTTGCTGATACAGCCGGGGCCGATGTGATATTTAAAATTACACAAGACCGTCATAGACCTGACCCGGCAACATTTATCGGCAAAGGAAAAGCAGAAGAAATACAGCAGCTGATCGAATTAAATGATATACAACTTGTGATTTTTGACGATGATCTGAATCCAACGCAAATCCGTAATCTTGAAAAAGTTTTAGAAAGAAAAATTTTGGACCGGAGCGGTTTGATTCTTGACATATTTGCATCCCACGCAAAAACACGCGAAGCAAAAACACAAGTTGAACTTGCACAACTTCAATACATGCTGCCTCGCCTAAGCCGCGCTTGGACTCACTTATCGAAGCAGTACGGCGGCATTGGCACTAAAGGTCCTGGTGAAACACAGATCGAAACCGACAGAAGAATTATCCGCACACGAATAAGCAAACTGAAAGAGAATCTTAAAAAGATTGAAGCTCATCAGGAAACAAAAAGTGCGGGAAGAAAAGAATTTGTTACGGCATGTTTGGTTGGATATACAAATGCGGGTAAATCGACTTTATTAAACCGGCTTACCGAAGCAGGCGTTCTTGCGGAGGACAAATTGTTCGCGACATTAGATTCAACAACACGCGCATTCGAGATTGAAAAAAATAAAAAGATTTTGCTGAGCGATACGGTGGGATTTATACGCAAGCTTCCTCATCACCTCGTTGCATCGTTTAAGACAACTCTTAACGTTGTTAAAGATGCTGATGTAATTCTTCACGTAATAGATGTCTCAAATGATTATTTCGAAGATCACATTAGAGTTGTCGAATCTACGCTTGAAGAATTGGACAGTAATAAAAAAATCCAAATAAAAATTTTCAATAAAGTTGATGCGCTTAAAGACAAGAACCGTATGGATTATATTTCCCAGCAGTTTAAGGACGGAATTTTAATTTCCGCCGAACGGGGAATGAATATCGGTAATTTGAGAAAAATGATGCTCGATATTTATGAGCAAAATTTTGTAGAGAGCACAATTGAATTAAAACCGCACGAATCAAAACTTGTCTCTCAGCTCTATGCTCATGCGGAAATTCTTTCAGTAGAATATGAAGAAGATAAAATTGTCATTACTTACAGGGCAAATGCATCGGCTCATAATAAAATTCAAGGAATGTTAAAAGCACGAACGAAAGGTGAGGATAAAAATTGAAACTGGTACTTGATGGTAAATCATTAACTCTCGATAAAATAGAAAAGTTTATAAAAGAGGATCAGCAAGTTGTTCTCTCCTCCGATGCTGTGAAGAAAATTAATAGATCGCGCGCCTTAGTTGAGAAGTGGATCAAGGAAAAGAAAGTCATTTACGGTGTTACAACCGGGTTCGGGGAATTTGCGAATGTAAAGATATCCGAAGAAGATACTGAAACACTTCAGCGGAATTTAATTATTAGCCACTCTGCCGGAGTAGGCGATAATCTTCCCCCTTTGATTGTGAAAATAATGATGCTTCTTAGAGTGAATGCGCTCGCCCGCGGGAATTCGGGAATACGTCTATCATCTCTTGAACATTTAATAAAGATGATTAATAACAATATTATTCCTGTAATTCCATCTCAGGGGTCGGTTGGATCGAGCGGAGATCTTGCACCGCTCTCCCATCTTGTGCTTGCAATGATGGGTGACGGCGAAGTGCAGTTGATTAAAAATGTTCTGGATGAAAAATCCGGCACTTCAAAAATAATTTCTGCTAATTCTGCTTTCAAAAAATATAAAATGAACGGTGTAAGACTCGCGGCAAAAGAAGGTCTTGCTCTGATTAACGGCACACAAATGATGACTGCATTCGCATCATGGATTTGTATTCAATCTAACAAATTAATTAAGATGGCAGATATCTCGGCTGCGTTGGCACATGAAGCTCTAAGGGGAACAGACAAAGCTTACGATCCGCGAATTCACAAACTCAGACCATATAACGGACAAATCGCGACTGCTAAAAATTTATTGAACTTGTTGAAGGGAAGCGAAATCCGTAAGTCGCATATCGAAGATGATTCTCGTGTTCAAGATTCATACTCGATACGGTGTATCCCGCAGATTCACGGTGCATCACGTGATACAATTAATTATGTCTCTTCACTTGTAGAGATCGAAATAAATTCGGTTAATGACAATCCGCTAATTTTTCCCGAAGAAGGAGATCATCTTGAGGGAGGAAATTTTCACGGGCAGCCGATGGCTCTTGCAATGGATTTTATGGGAATCGCTCTTTCAGAATTGGCGAATGTTTCCGAAAGAAGAATTGAAAGAATGGTAAACGGTTCGTTGAGTCAACTTCCAAGGTTTCTCACAAAGCATGGAGGATTAAATTCCGGTTTAATGATTGCGCAATACACTGCAGCATCGCTGGTTTCCGAAAATAAAGTTCTTGCTCATCCGGCAAGTGTTGATTCAATTCCAACATCGGCAAATCAAGAAGATCATAATTCAATGGGATCTATTGCCGCGAGGAAATGTTTTCAAATTTTAAAAAATGTTCAGACAGTTATTGCAATAGAATTAATGGCTGCCGCACAGGGAGTGGAATTTTTAAAACCGTTAAAATGCGGAATTGGAACTGCATTGGCTTATAAATCGATAAGAAAAAAAGTAGCCCCGCTTAATCATGATCGAATAATTTATAAGGATATTCAAAAAGTATTGAAGTTAGTAAAGGAAGAAGAGATTTTAAAAAATGTTGAAGCAAGTGTGAAGTTAATTTAGTCTAACAAATCGTTCATCAACTGATCTTTCCTTCTTTGCTTCCTTCCTTCTTTGCTTTATAGATACTTTGCTTTCCAACTCTTTCCTTATGGTCGATCCACTTATCAATTTTCATGATCAGCAAACCGAATAATCCTAGTCCGATCAGAATCAAGATTGTTACAAAAATAAAAACAAGTGTGTAAAGGTCCATCGTATTTTCTCTTTTAAAGATTAGACAAAATTTAACCGATATTTTACCACCGAACATACAAAATATTCTTAATCACTTTTTAATAAACTCTTCTTAAGTTTGATTAGTCGATTTCCACATTACGGAGGAAAAATTATGTCAGTTGTTCTTAATGGCTCAAATCTCACGGTTGAAAAAGTAGTTGCAATTGCCCGTCACAATGAAAAAGTAGAATTAGCACCCGAAGCACTTCAAAGAATTAAAGCTTGCCGCGCGATGCTTGAAGAAAAAATTAATGCTCATGAAATTATGTATGGAGTTAACACCGGCATCGGTGAATTTTCCGAAGTTGTATTGAATGATGAACAAGTAAAAGAATTTCAAAAGTACTTGATCTATAATCATGCTGCCGGAATAGGCGATCCCGCGCCGATTGAATATGTGCGCGGCGCGATGGCGGGACGTATAAATGTTCACGCACATGGAATGTCCGGCATCCGTCCGGAAATAACTTTGACTCTAATTGAAATGCTGAATAAAGGTGTTACACCTTTCGTATGTCAGAAAGGTTCAGTCGGAGCTTGCGGGGATTTAGCGCCGATGAGTCAAATCGCATTACTGCTTATGGGAGAAGGAGAGGCATTTTTCAAAGGAGAAAAATTACCCGGTAAAGTTGCTTTCGAAAGAGCAGGAATTAAAATTCCCGGTCTCGAAGCTCGTGACGGACTTGGTACGATTAACGGTTCAAATCTTCTTACGGCAATGAGCGCAATCCATCTTTATGATATTAACCGCTGGCTGAAGCAAGCGGAGATTGCCTGCGCAATGACTCTCGAAGCATTATTCGCAAATTTAAAACCGTACGATACCCGTCTTCATGAAGTACGAGGATTTAAAGGCGCGGTTCGAAGTGCTAAAGCAATTATGAAATGCGTTAACGGGGGCGATCTTCAAACAGGTAAACTGAAATCTAAAGTTCAAGATGCATATTCAATGCGTTCATCTCCGCAGGTTATCGGGGCGGCTCATGATGCTGTTGCATATGCAAAAAGTCAGGTTGAAATTGAATTGAATGGTGTCGGTGATAATCCCATTTTTATGCCGGAACACAAACTCACGCTTACAGGCGCAAACTTTCAAGGTACACCGGTTTCATTGCCGATGGATATGATCAGCGCAGCAGTAACGATGGTTAGCGTTCTATCCGAACGCAGATTGAACCGTTTATTGAATCCCGCTTTAAGTATTGGATTACCTGCATTTTTAACAAAGGGTGCCGGAATGTTTTCCGGATTGATGCTGAGCCAATACACTGCCGATACATTAATCGTTGAGCAAAGAATTTTATCTGTTCCAGCTTCAGTTCAATCAATACCTGCTGCGGCAGATCAGGAAGATTTTGTTTCGATGGGAATGAACACTGCAATTAAGAATGGTCAAATTGTTGATAACGCGTACGGCATTCTGGGAATAGAATTTATCGCCGCGGCTCAAGCACTAGATTTTAGAGAATTCACAAACGGAAAAGGTGTTGCAAAAGCAAAACAAGTTGTTAGAAAATATGTAGATCATCTTGATGTTGACCGCCCTCTTTTTCCAGATCATACAAGAATGAAAGAAGTTGTAAAAAGCTGTGAAATATTGGAAGAGGTTGAAAAAGAAGTCGGCAGTTTGGAATAGTTGCGGTTTTAGATTCTAAGCACCAAACAAAATAAATCTAAACTCTTGATTAATTCATTTCAAACAAGAAGGAGAAGTGTAATGAGAAAATTATCTTTTGTTTTAGCGCTTTCCATCATGCTATTATTAACAGCGGCAACTTCAAACGGACAAATGAAAGTTCAAACAGGTGTTTGGAACGCTGATAAAACTATTTCGAATTATACACTTGCTGCCGGCGGCGAAATGGAAAGAACCTTACTGCTTAATGTTACCTTCCCAAAGCCTTTCACTGTAAAGCCGGAAATTAGTTTTAGCATAACCCGGTTCGATGCAGATACAAATATCAATACTCGTTACGATGTAAAAGTTTCTTCTGCGCATAAAGCCGGATTTACGCTGGAAATAAAAACATGGGGCGGAACAAAAATTAATTTAATCGGCGGAACCTGGATGGCTATTGGAGAGTAAGATATTTGTTTTATAAATCGGTTGAACCAAATATGACGAGAGTTGAACGTGGGAACAATTAGCAAAACCAAAACTATTATTTTCCTATTCCCGGCACTTTTTTTAATCATTATTATTCTTGGAGGCTGCAGCGCCGGTGTGCAAATGAACAGCTCCCGGTCTGAAAAAGAAATTAAGATTGACGGGGATCCTTCAGAATGGAGTAAAGAAATTGAGCCAATAAAAGACAAGAAATTTTCTCTCGGTTTCAAGAACGATGATAAATTTTTATACCTCTGTTTGACTACTAATGACCGCTCTAAGCTCCTGCTAATGGCAAGAGGCGGATTTATTATTTGGTTCGTACCGGAAAGCGGCGACAAAAATGAATTTGGAATTCGTTATCCAATGGCATTAGATCAATCTGAAGAACCGCCTGTTCCGGAAATGAATAGAGAAGGAATGCAGGGCGAGAAGCAGGGCGATTTGCTTGCGAAGATGATCAACAAAATGATTTTGGAGCAGAACGAATTTCAGATAGTTGATAAAGAAAAATTCCCGCTAACCGCTTTCCCGATCCTGAGCAATGAAGGAATTGAAGTTAAATTGGGATATCATTCAAATCAATTTGTTTATGAATTAAAGATACCGCTGCAAAAGAATTCACAATTTCCATTTGCTGTTGAAACTCTTCCGGGAGGAAAAGTAAAAATTAAATTTGAAACGGAAGAATTTAAGTTTGAAAATACGCGCGGCAATAGAAACATGTCGGAAGGAGAAACCAGGCAGCCAAGGGGCGGTGCCGGTGGAAGACGCGGCGGAAGCGGTGGAAATGCAGGAATGAGACAGGGTATGGGCGGCATTGGTAATTCTTTTGAACCGATTGATTACACAGTTGAATTGAAATTGAGTGAGTCTATAAAAAAATAAAATTTTTAGTTGTTAATAAGATGTAATTAAAATGGGCTTGAACTGACAAGCCCTTTTTTATTTAGATAATTCAAAGAAACTCCATAGATACGCTTTCCTTCCCGTAAGTTCATCCTTAACAAAAAAAGTGATTTTGTAATTGCCCAATTTAAAAGTTGAATCAAGTTTAATTTGAGTCTCGATCGGGAGATCAATTAATTTTTCTGCGGAAGTTTTATCAATATTGCCGGACGAAATTTTTCTAAACAGTTTTCCATCGGGTGTTTCCAAGTCTGCAACGTACGAAAGTTTTGCCGTGAACTTATCGCCGCTTTCATCCTGTTCAAATCCCTTAGCGCGGACAGTTGCATTTAATTCCCAGCCGGAATCCATTGAATAAGCAAAAGATTCCGCGCTGAAGAGTTCCAAGTCTTCTCTTTTATTCGAACAAGCTGTCAATAAAATAGAAACTGTAAAAAGTAAAATTATTTTTTTCATTATTTACTCAGATATTTCTCAATAATAATTTTTTACAAACCATAATAAAATTAATCCAATCCCCATTCTTATGCAATGTAACACTGCTTTCTTTATATTAACAAAGTCATTAGAGTTAAGCTAATGGCTAATTACTAACAGCTATAAGCTAAACATGTATTGTCAAGTTGTTTTTCCGTTACCATTCAGAAATACGTTCACTTATTCCATTCCGGATGAACTGATTGATTCGGTCAAAATCGGTGTGCGCGTAGTTGCACCATTTGGCAAACGTGTATTAACCGGTTTTGTTGTAGGCACTTCCGATTCAACCGATATAAAAGAAAAAATAAAACCAATAAATGATGTACTTGATGCCAGCCCAATTTTTGATAAAATGGCGCTGAAATTTTACGAATGGATTTCCGATTACTATTTGAGCTCGCTTGGCGAGGCATTGCGTAATTCCGTTCCTTACGGAACCGAAATTGAGTCTAAGCGAAGAGTTGTAAGTGATAAAGAATTTTGCCTCAAACTTTTAAATCAGGAGAGAAAAAAAACTTCCCTGCGCGCAAAACTTTTAACCTCGCTTTCACGAAAAGAAGTTCATAGTATCTCTCAATTGCAGAAAGAAGTAAAAAACAAAAACATCTATTCATCGCTTCGCTCTTTTGAAAAGATCGGCGCAATTTCAGTGCTGGATGAGATTACGTCTGCAAAAGTTAAGGTGAAGAAGGTGAAATTTGTTAAGCTTGCCAAATCACCTGATGAAATTTATGAATTGATGCCCGAGATCGAAAAGAAATCGCCTAAACAAGTTGTTCTTCTTCTTGAACTTCTTTCTGCGAAAGAACCGGTTTCATTGAGTGAGCTTTTAAAGAAAACAAAATCAGCTTCATCAACTGTAAGTAGTTTGGAGAAGAAAAATGTTTTAGAAATTTTTGATAAAGAAGTGGAGCGCACTTATTCCGATTCTTATAAAGAAGAAACAAAAACTTTTGAGTTAACAGATCCGCAAAAAAAGATTGTAGAACAGGTGGGGCAAACTATAGATAAAAACCTTTTTGAGACATTCCTTCTTCATGGTGTCACCGGGAGCGGTAAGACACAAGTTTATATAGAGCTCGCAAAAAAAGTTGTTGAGAATGGAAAGAGTGTTATAGTTCTCGTTCCGGAAATTTCCCTAACTCCTCAAATCACTTCACGGTTCTTTAATTACTTCGGTGACGGCACAGCGGTTCTTCACAGCAGGATGTCTTTGGGTGAAAGGTACGATTCGTGGCGTGGAATTATTGCAGGCAGATCTAAAGTTGTGATCGGTCCACGTTCGGCTTTGTTTGCGCCGCTTCAAAATATCGGATTGATTGTTGTGGATGAGGAACATGACGCCAGCTACAAACAGCAGGAGATTGTACCAAAATATAATGCACGCGATGCGGCAATAATTTTAGCAAAGTTTAATAACTGTCCGGTACTTCTTGGCTCAGCAACACCATCGGTCGAGAGTATGTTTAACGCGCTCAGCGGGAAATACAATCTACTTGAACTCAATGAACGAGTTGATAACGCAAAACTTCCGAAAATAAAACTTGTTGATATTACAATTGAAAAGAAAAAGAAACGGATGGAAAGCATTTTCTCGCGTGAATTGCTGGATGAAATCGGCATTCATTTGAAGAAAAAAGAAAGTGTTATAATACTTCAAAACCGGAGAGGATTTGCTACACAGGTCTTCTGCAATGATTGCGGTGAAGTTATTACATGTCCGGATTGTTCCGTTCCGATGGTTCATCATCTTAACAAAAATATTTTACAGTGTCACTATTGCGGGATTGTTAAACCCGTTCCAAAGGCATGCCCTACTTGCGGTTCGCTTAGTCTTAAATTTTTTGGAACCGGCACTCAGCGCGTTGAGGATGAACTTGATTTTTATTTTCCAAATGCAAAGATAGAACGGATTGATTCCGATTCGATAAACAAAAAAGGAAAGCTTGGCGAAATTCTCAATAGTTTTAGAAAAGGGGAGATTGATATTCTGGTTGGAACGCAGATGGTTTCAAAAGGTTTAGATTTTGCGAATGTAACTTTGGTTGGAGTTATTGCTGCAGAAACTTCTTTGTGGATTCCCGACTTCCGAGCCGATGAAAGAACATTTCAACTTCTCACACAAGTTTCCGGTCGCTCCGGCAGAAGTGAGAAAGAGGGGGAAGTGATCATTCAGACACAGAACCAAAAACATTTTGTTCTTCAAAAAGTTTTATTGAATGATTACAAGGGATTTTATGAAAAAGAAATTACTCTGCGCGAACAAGGCGAGTATCCCCCGTTTATACGGCTCGGCCTGATTGAATTGAAAGATGAAAAAGAAGAACGTGTGCGCTCTGCGGCTAAAGATTTTTTTGAATATCTGAGAAAACATGAAAAAGGGTTGAAGATTACTCCGCCTACAGAAGCCATCATTTACAAATTAAAAGGAAGCTACCGGTTTCAGATTCTAATTAAAAGTCTTAGAAAATTTGATCCTTCCGGAAAATTTTTACGCAACGCAATTATGAATGCATTTATCGAATTCAACCAGAAATCGCGCTACCGTGATGTTAAATTGATAATTGATATCGATCCGCAATCAATAATTTAACCAATTGTCATTCTGATCCCGCACAGCGGGAGAAGAATCTCAAAGCATCGTACATGAAGAGATTCTTTCGTCGTCTACACTTCGGCTACGCTCAGTGTGACTCCTCAGAATGACAATCTTGAGTAATTGCTAAATGAAACAAACAAACAAAAAATATTTTATTCTGAACAAACCTTACGGCGTGTTATCACAATTCACCGATAAAGAAAACCGGCTTACACTTTCTTCTTTTCATAATTTTCCTACGGATGTGTATCCTGTTGGGCGGCTTGATATGGATAGCGAAGGGCTTCTAATTATTACGAATGATAAACAGTTAACAGACTTTCTTCTAAATCCGGAAAACAAACACGAGCGTGAATATTTTGTTCAGGTAGAAGGAATTCCTTCGGAGAATGATTTACAAAAACTCCGAGTCGGAATTGTTTTAAAAGATGGTTTAACACTTCCAGTCAAAGCTAAAATTATTGATAAACCGGATTTCCCTGCCAGAGTTCCTCCGGTCCGCAAGCGAAAAAAGATTCCAACAAGCTGGTTTAGTTTATCGTTGATTGAAGGACGCAATAGGCAAGTTAGAAGAATGACGGCAGCGATTGGATTTCCAACATTGCGCTTAGTACGTGTTAGAATTAAAAATCTTTTACTTGGTGATCTTGGTGCCGGAACTGTGAGAGAACTTACGAGCTCTGAAATCGAAAAACTTAAAAAATATCCTCCTCCGGAGAGGAGGATAAAAATTTAATAATTAACCAGCAAAACCCGCAAGGAACGGAACAGCTTTTGCGACGAAATGGAAGAGTAAGCCAAATATTATCCATATTGCGAAAACCGTAATAATATATTTCTGTGTATCTCCCGATTTATTCATTTTAGCCAAACCGATACCGAAGACAACATAAAACCAGATAGAAAAAACATCTAACTTGCCTAACAAAAATCCCGTCATAGTTGTTTTATCCGAGCCGACAAAATCAGCCACACTAACGCCCGTTATAAATTTGTTCATTGCCAATGCGGCAATTGTCATTACGATTACTGAGATTGCAGCAATATAATAAGGAAGACCATATGCAACCATTGCATCTTTATACGTACCTGTACCCTTAAGTCCAAATTTTGTTACCAGCATATAAAAACCGGCAACGACAAAAAATACTATAAATACAAAGATTGGCGTGCCAATAATTAAGCCTACAGTTTGAATTGTACCGGTACTCTCCATCGCCTCTTCCATAGTGTTTAACCGCTCATCTGCTTGTGCGCGTGTCATCTGACCTTTAGCAACTGACTCGTCTAGGTTTTTTTGAACTGCGGCAATTTGTTTATCTCTCATCTCGCGTTTAATTTCTGGATTAGTTCTCATCACAAGTTGACTTAGAATAATCATAACAATTAAAACCAGAACCGGAATTACCCAATCAGAAGTTTTAGGAGGAAACTTTGCCGTCTTGGCGAATGTCGTACCGGGCTCCGAGAAAACGCCGACTAGTTTGTCTGTGTGGCTTAATTCAAATTCTTCATGCTCATTTTCCACAGAGGACATTTTTGGAGCTTCTTGGTTTTGCATTTCTTCCATTTAATTTCTCCTCGTTTAGTTGAATGTAATGATAGGTGTTTGCCGAACGCAATTTAGTAAAAAATTTTAATGAAAATGAACTACAATAATTTTTTTCTGAATATTGTATTGGCAAAATAGCGAATGGAGTTGAAATCATTAATTTTCTAATGGAAGATCATTATTGTCTTTCCTCAATTCCTGCCAGTATTAATCCGGTAACTGAGTGAGCAATTAAAAATAGCGGCAGTAGAAATCTTCCCCATAGTTCTTTCAGCGGAAGACCCCAAAAGCCAAAATTGATTTCCTGCAGATAAAAAAGAATTACAAGCATAGTTACAAAAGAAAATGAGGCGCTGTTTCCTGTTTTTGTGAAAATCATCATTTCGCGTTCATCAAGCTTGTATTCTTTTAAAGATTTTATAAATACGAAATAATAGACAGCCCAGCCTGTTGCAATATAGATCAAACTTCCTATCCAGTGTTTATTCAACGGCGGCTCATCAAACCAAAGAACGAGTGCAAATAAAAAGGTAGTAAAGAGCCCAAAGTTAAGTTCTTCTTTAAAAATTTTATTTAATTTCATTTTTCATCCTCCAGAAAGAAAATTTCTTCCACCCTCTTATTAAATACTTTTGCAATCTTTAATGCAAGCGGTAAGCTAGGGTCGTACTTCTCCCGCTCAATTGCGTTAATTGTCTGGCGGGATACATCAAGCTTCTTGGCTAAATCCTCTTGAGAGAGTCTGTGTTCGGCTCTCAATATGTGGAGTATGTTTTTCATTGGTATTTTCGTTTTACAAACACGGTAATAACGATTTGAATAATTGCAACGCAACAGAGATACATTCCAATGCCATCACTAGCATCTAATCTCACGTGGAAACTTTTGAGTAGACTAATAAGAAAAATAAAAATGAAGAATTGTGAGTATTGCGTATAAGCAAGAATTTCCAATTTAATTGTTTTAGATAACTCATCTCCTCCAAAAAACTGAGGAATAATTTTTATCCCTCCAACAGCAAAGCATATAATAACAATACCGAAGAGAATCAGCTTGATTGATGTGGGCAAATTATCTTTGGGATAAATTAATGATGCAAGGGCAAAGACATATAGAATGATTGCAAATGGCGACATTTTAAATTTATTAGGTGCGCTATTCATTTATTTCCTCTTATGTACTAAAATTTGTTTTCATTTATACTTTCTCTTAACAAAAAAGGAAATGATAATCTGAAGTATACTTGTTCCAAATAATACAATGATAAGAACTTGCATCGGCTCCAATTTGAAATGATAAGCTATTTGCAGTAATGCAAAAAGACTAAGGAAAGTTAAAAATGCAATATGAGTGTAAGAAAAAATTTCTAACTGAATTGTTTTTTGAAGTTCATCGCTAATTAGCACCGTTTTATGGCGAACAATCCCTATTACAAGAATAATTAATCCGCCTAAAATCACCGTTATATTATTTATTACTCTGAAATTATTGTAATCTTTAGCCACCACAAGGAAGATTAAAGCAGTGGCTATTAAAATGAAGGAAAAGATAATCATCCAAATAATAAACCAAGATTTTTTATGTTTCATTAACATAAATACTCCGCAACAATTTTATTTTCATTGGTATTTTCTTTGAACAATGTATTTGCAGCAAGGCCAAATCCTCTTGACATAGTCTGTGTGCCGTGCTCAGTATGTGGCGTATTTTTTTCACTGATACTTCTCTTTAACATATTCTGCTCCGAGCAGATAAGAAACAATTCCTACAACGGTAAGAATTACCAAAATGTAATTCAGCATCTTAGGAGCAAAATTCACAAAAACAAAGATTAAGATGAAAAGGAAAACTAATGATGTGGTAAATGCGATGTTCAAAGATTCTAAATGAATCTTAAGTTTCAATTCATCACCACGTAGAATCTGGAAATGATAACCGAGAGTGCAGTAGATAAATCCGATCGATCCAAAGAGAGATGAAAATATTAGCGTAATACGATGAACATAATCCGGTAATCGGAGAAACTGTTCGGTTGGCAACATCGCAAGAATAAACAATGGTAAGAAAAGAACAATTGGTGATAATATCAAAATTTGTGTCTTAAAAGGAAACGAGAAATTCTTCAAAACATTTTTCATTTTTACCTCCCTTTATTTTGATCTTTTTAACAAATCCAAAATATAGCATCCTTTACTAAAAGTCAAGCATGCTTTACACGCAAACTCATTCATTTTTTCCCTCTGAATCCGGATTCTTTTAAAAAAGCTCGAAAAGTCTCTGCCGAGAAGTTGTTAAGAATTCGTAATTTTACTCAAAGAAAAATTATTCATCCTTTACTGAGGTGTTATGAAAACAATTATTGAGCCGTTCAAAATCAAATCGGTTGAACCGATCAGATTTACAACTAAAGAAGAACGAAAGAAAATTTTGGAAGAGTCGGGATACAATCCATTTCTAATCCGTGCCGATGATGTTTTGATTGATTTGCTGA
This sequence comes from Ignavibacteriales bacterium, assembly GCA_026390795.1. Classification (NCBI taxonomy): domain Bacteria; kingdom Pseudomonadati; phylum Ignavibacteriota; class Ignavibacteria; order Ignavibacteriales; species Ignavibacteriales bacterium. The sequence goes on along the minus strand of JAPLFG010000003.1, from coordinate 1,024,086 downwards.
CCGATAGCGGAACATCTGCAATGAGTTCAGATCAATGGGCGGGAATTATGCGCGGTGATGAAAGTTATGCCGGCGCAAAAAGTTTTTATGTCTTTGAAGCGGCAGTTAAAAAAATAACCGGCGATAAATTTATCATTCCAACTCATCAAGGAAGAGCAGCTGAGAAAATAATCTTTTCGATTCTCGGCGGACCGGGAAAATATTTTGCAAGCAACACATTTTTCGATACTACACGCGCCAATATTGAATTTACCGGAGCTGAAGCGGTTGACTTACTTGTTGAAATCGGAAAACATCCGGAACAGCGCGCACCATTCAAAGGAAATATGGATATTGAAGCGCTCGAAGTGTTCATCAAAAAAACCGGTAAAGAAAATATTCCCCTCATTGTATTAACGGTAACGAATAATTCCGGCGGCGGTCAGCCGGTTTCGATGCAGAATATCCGTGAAGTAAAAGCTGTTTGTAATAAATATGGCTTGCCTTTGTTCCTGGACGCGTGCCGTTTTGCGGAGAATGCATATTTCATAAAACTACGTGAAAAAGGTTACGAGAATAAATCTGTCCTGGAAATTTGTCAGGAAATGTTTTCATACGCCGATGGTTCTACTATGAGCGCCAAAAAAGATGCGCTTGTAAATATTGGCGGATGGCTTTCGCTTAACGATGATAAACTCGCTTTGAAATGCCGCAATCTCTTAATTGTGACGGAAGGGTTTCCAACTTACGGCGGATTAGCCGGACGAGATCTTGAAGCGATTGCACAAGGTCTGGAAGAAATTGTAGACGAACATTATTTGCAATATCGAATTCGAAGCACAGAATATCTTGGTGAAAAAATGTTAGCTGCCGGAATTCCTATTATCGAACCGCCCGGAGGACATGCAATTTATATTGATGCAAAAAGATTTCTGCCAAAGATTCCGTCCGAACAATATCCCGGTCAATCAATTGTTTGTGAAATGTACATTGAAGGGGGTATAAGAGCTGTGGAGATTGGTTCTGTAATGTTTGGCAAATATGATGAAAAGGGAAAATTGATTCCAGCGATGATGGAACTTGTACGCCTTGCAATCCCGCGGCGAGTTTACACACAAAGCCACATTGATTATGTTGCCGAAGTTATGATCGAGGTATTTAAGAATAGAGATAAAATGAAAGGTTATACCATCACATACGAAGCGCCTATGCTTAGACATTTCACAGCAAAATTTAAACCGATTTAATTCAGTACAACTTAGCGGAGAAGAATCTCTAACATTTGGGATTCTTCTCTTCGCTCAAAATAAAAAATGAAAATGAAAAAACATTTCTCGTATAAATCACCCCGGCAAATATGGAGAATTCTTATTTCCGACAGCGATAAATTGATTCTCGAGACGCGGGACACAAACACAAAAGAAGTTTACCTTCACTGTTACGATTTAGAAAGCGGCAGAATAATTTTTTCAGATCTTCAACTAGAAGAGAAATTCTGGCTTGGCATTGAAGCAGTCTACAAAGACATTATCTTATTCCACAAATTTCCGAAACCTGATTTACCGGGGCATAAGCAGATTATCGCTTTTGATATTGCATCACAGAAAATTTTGTGGACTAACAGCGATTTATCTTTTCTATTTGTTGAAGACAATTTGGTTTATGGTTTCCAGCAAGGATTTGAAGAGCGTTATTTCTTTTCTCTCGATTATTTAAATGGCGAGTTGATTAAAGATTTTGGTAATGATTATAAAACAATTAACGATCTTCGTAGAAAAGCTGAAGACGAAAAAGATTGGAGTAATTATATTTATCCTAAAATTATTAATAAAGACGAAGATGATCCAAGAATTCTCGGGGCTATAAATACTCAAACCAAGAATCTTGCTATTGAAGGAGAAGTGGAGTATAATTTCCGCAGTGATCTTCTCTTTTTTAATTTTCATTCTAAAGTTTTTGAGGGAAGTTACATTAATAAATTTTTAGCAATGAATTTAAACGATGAACAAATTATTCTTAATGAAGTTCTAAATGCAAACGCTTCGGCGCTCTTTACAGATTCATTCTTCGTGTACAAAAATTTTCTTTTTCTGCTTCGTGAAAAAAATGAAGTTTTAGTCTTTGAAATAGATTAAGAGTAAGTATAAAATGGAACCGACTTTAGAAGAGAAAAAAATTCTTCTTGATACTGCCCGAACCGCCATCAAATCTTTCTTCTCCGGTGAAAAAATAACTCAACCCGATTACGACAAACACCCAATCTTTAAATCACACGCAGGCGCTTTCGTAACATTAACGGATCATGGACACCTTAGGGGATGTATAGGATATATAACATCAGACCAGCCATTATTTGAAACCGTATGTGAAGCAGCCGTTCAAGCATCTCAACACGATCCGCGATTTTCACCAGTAAGAAATTCCGAAATACAAAATCTCGCATTGGAAATTTCAATCCTTTCGGAACCGTTTCCATTAAATAGTTATGAAGAAGTTAAAATAGGGAAACACGGATTGATACTTGAAGAAAAAGGAAGACGCGGGCTTTTACTTCCGCAAGTTCCGATTGAACATAATCTGAATCGAGAACAATTCCTAGATGCAATCTGCCGAAAGACAGGATTTCAAGAAGGTTACTGGAAAACAAAACAACTTAAACTGAGCGGTTTTACAGCAACTGTTTTTTCCGATTCATCTATTGGTGAAGAATCAAAATGAAAAAAGTACGTGAGCCAGCTGTTGCAGGTATGTTTTATCCGTCGTCTGCAAACAAATTGAAAGATGAAATTCAATTTCTACTTGATACTTATAAATCCGAAGAAAAATTTGAAAATGTTTTTGGAATAGTTTCCCCTCATGCGGGTTATGCTTATTCCGGAAGATCTGCAGCAATTGCATTTAATACTATAGCAGGTAAAAAATATAAAACTGTTGTTATAATCTCCCCATCTCACCGGGAATACTTTCCGGGGATTTCTATTTTCAGCGGCGATGCTTATAAAACTCCTTTAGGTGAAGTCGCAATCAATAAAGAGATGGTTTTGAAATTAACAGCTGCTGATAAATTTATTTTTGAAGGATTGAACGGGCACCGTACAGAACACGCTGTTGAAGTTCAGCTGCCATTTCTGCAAACAGTTTTAAAAGATTTTTTAATTGTACCGATTGTAATGGGGGACCAAGGTAAAATGTTTATTGATGGACTTGCACAAAAACTTGCCGAAGTTGTTGATGATGAAACATTGATTATTGCGAGTTCGGATCTTTCTCACTTTTATTCAAAAGCCGAAGCCAACAGACTCGATTCAATTGTCGAAAATCATATTGCTAATTTTGATTATGAAGGTTTGCAAAAAGATTTGGAGACCGGAAATTGTCAAGCATGCGGCGGTGGCGGTATAGTTGCAATGATGAAAACAGCGGATTTAATCAATAGAAGAAAATCTAAAGTTCTCTCTCGCACAGATTCCGGCGATATAACAGGCGATGATTCCGAGGTGGTCGGTTATTTGAGCGCGGTAGTTTATGGATAATCGTAAAGCCTGCCTCTGATTTTGTAATTCCATCTAAAATATAAATAGTATTATAAATTCCGGATCTAAAATCAGCATACTGTAAAATGAATTTTTGCATTGTTAATTTCTTTATTCAAGGGTACTTTTAATTCACCTGGATTCTTGATAAACCTTATGCATTAAACTTTTGTCAAATTGTTGTAAAATAAAAAGAAGGAGTTTAGCAATGAGTGGAAAATTTAAAATATTGCTGCTCTATTCTACAATTGTCTTATTCTCAGCTATTCTATTTGCCGGTTGTTCTTCTTCCAGACTTATTGATTCCTGGAAAGACCAAACATATAAACGCGGCACAATGAAAAATGTTTTGGTCTTGGCGATAAACAATAATAAGCTTAAGAAAAGAATTTGGGAAGATTCATACGTAGAAGCTTTACGAGCAAAAGGGATAAAAGCCACACCATCATACAATTATTATCCAAATGATGTGCCGCAAGAGAAGGATATACCCAATCTTTTTAAAGATAATTATGATGGAATAGTTCTCATTCAAAAAGTGAATGAAGAGAGTAAAAAATATCGCGTTCCGGGACGACTTTATTATATGCCGCTTAATTACGGTTTTGGATTTAGAAGATGGTACGGAATGGGCTATAGTGTAATAAGAACGCCGGGATATATAGAAAGGGAAACAATAACTCAAATAGAAACAACTCTCTGGGAACCAACCGAAGATGGGAAAATGATCTGGTCGGCAATTACAGAATCGGTGAATCCAAGTTCACCTAAAATTTTCAGTAAAGAAGTTTCGGAACTCGTAATTCCTAAAATGATTAGGGATCGAATTATTGTTCCAAGGCGGAGATAGAATTTCGGGGCAGAAATTTTCTGCCCCGAATTATAATCAACGGTAACCTGCTTTTTCTAAGTCCTTAATTGTCTTAAAAGGAAACGGTGGATTTAGATACTCACCTATAAATTTATAGATCTTCATTCGAATTTCTTTAGCAAGTTTTGTATCAATGCGGTCAAAACTATGTCCGCCGGGCGCTTCTTTAAAAATTTCATAATCGAATTTTTTACCGGCAGCTTTTAATGCCTCAATTAAATGTTCGACTTCAAGAACATATACGTCATCATCAATTGTGTTCGTGTGAATAAGAAGAGGAGTTTTTAATTTCTCAACATAATTAACCGGTGATCTTCTTCTGTATTCATTCACGTCTTGATTTACCGTTTTACCGATATGAAATTTAGCTGAGAATTCATCTTCGTACGATTTGCCGTGAGAACCTAAACGAATAATCAGATCGCTTACAGGAACACCGGCGAATGCCACTTTGTAGTCGTCCGGATGCTGAAAGATATCCATCAATGCAATTAATCCGCCGTGGCTCCATCCTGTAATACCAACACGATTTTTATCAACAATGTCATAGTTCTCAATCATCCATGCTCGTGCTGCATTATTATCGTCAACTTCCAATCCGCCATAATCAATTTTTTCATAAAAACTTTGACCGTATCCGGTACTGCCGCGGTATTCCGGAGCTACAACAATATAGCCTTGAGCCATCATTTCGCGTATGATGTGCGTATGATATGTTGTGAAGTCTGCATGAACTCCGCCGTGAGGAAGTACAATAAGCGGATATTTTTTGCTTCGATCGATCTTGGTTGGAATAAAAACATAAGCCCAAAATTTTAGAGGATTATTTGCGCCCATAGCAGTCGGATTTGGAATTCTTGCCGGAGGCGGACCGACTATAAAAACTTTTTCTATATTGGCAACATCTCCAACTTTGTTGTACCATTGAATATCATCAATTGCTTTTGCCAGCTGATCGAGACGGTGATCGAGTGATTCAAATTTCTTTTCGATTAATTCATTTGCCGATTTCTCATTTTCTTGTGCCGGAATCTGAATTGCGAATATGACAAGAAATAAAAATGTGCAAATGATAAATTTTACGGATTTCATAAATCATTCCTGTTTTGGTTTTATTGACAACTGAAATTACAGAGTAAAACTTTTCTCTTCCAATATTTTTTTAGTATCATATGAATATAAAATCCAATATTTATTAAAAGCCGGTAAAATAATGCGAGTATTAAAATTTGGTGGTTCATCAATCGGGACTCCGGAAAGAATTAAGAGTGTCATCGAGATTCTGAGCGAATATCAGCAAAAGAAGATTCGCTTTGCAGTCGTGTTTTCTGCCTTCCAAGGAATAACGGACAGTCTTATTTCCATTAGTCAGAAAGCGGTAAACCGTGATGACTTCTACATAAATGATCTAGATCAGATAAAGGATATTCATTTCAAGGCAATTGATTTTCTTATCCCGGCGCAGAACAGCAGTGAACTTAAATCAAAACTTACTTCTCTTTTTGATGAGCTTGATGAAATCCTTCGCGGAATATTTTTAGTTAAAGAACTCACTTTACGCACATTAGATTTTGTAATGAGTTTTGGTGAACAACTTTCCTGTACCATAATTGATGGAGCATTGAATGCGCGTGAAATAGATTCAGAATTTTTAGATAGTAGATTAATAATTAAAACGGATGATAACTTCGGCAACGCAAGAATAAATTTTGATTTGACAGAAAAAAATATCGCAGATCATTTTGCGAAGCATAAAAAAGTTCAGGTAGTAACCGGATTTATCGGTTCGACTGATAACAATGAGACTACAACGATTGGACGCGGCGGATCGGATTACACCGCTTCCATTTTAGGAGCCGCTTTGAATGCAGAGGAAATTGAAATTTGGACCGATGTTAACGGGATTTTAACCGCGGATCCGCGCAAGGTCAACGATTCATATTCTCTTAATTCCGTTACATACGAAGAGGCTATGGAAATGTCACACTTCGGTGCAAAGGTTATTCATCCGCCAACAATGAAACCGGCTCTGATTAAAAAAATACCAATTAGAATTAAGAACACTTTCAATCCGGCATTCAAAGGAACCGTAATAACAGAGAGCGAACCGGAAAGCAGTTTCAGCGTAAAAGGAATTTCTTCGATAGACGATATCACTCTTTTAAGAATTACCGGAAGCGGAATGGTCGGCGTTGTTGGAATTGCCTCAAGAATTTTTAGCGCGCTCGCGAAAGCGAACATCAATGTTATATTGATTACACAAGCATCATCCGAACATAGTGTCTGTTTCGCAGTTTTGCCGCAGCAAGGAAAGCAATCCAAAAATTTAATCGAAGAAGAGTTCAAATGGGAAATACGTGACGGGATGATTGATGAAGTGATTGTCGAAGCTGATATGTCGATCATCGCAGTTGTCGGTGAAAACATGCGGCACACTCCCGGAATTTCCGGAAAAGTATTCCAAGCGCTCGGCAAAAACGGAATAAACATAATCGCAATCGCACAAGGTTCTTCAGAATTAAATATTTCTTTGGTGATATCAAAAACCGATTTGAAGAAAGCGCTGAATGTTTTACATAATTCATTGTTCTTATCAAAACGGAAAATTTTGAATTTATTTCTGGTTGGACCGGGATTGGTTGGCAGCGCACTGCTTCGTCTTTTGGTGGACCGCAATGTTTACGTTTCTGATCGGCTTAGGACAAAAATAAATGTAACAGGGCTGATGAACAGGAAGAAAATGTTTTTTGACGAATCCGGGATTGAATTTAATTACTGGGAAACATTGCTTGGCAACTCCGAAGAAGAATCTGATATTGAAAAATTTATTGAACGGATGAAAGAGCTGAATCTTCCCAATTCAATACTTGTTGATTGCACGGCAAACGACAGCGTTGTAAAAAATTATTTGCAAATATTAAACGCAAGCATTTCGATTGTAACGCCGAACAAAATTGCTAATACACAAAGTTATGATAAGTATCTGTTATTACGAGAAGCCGCCTCTAAGAAAAATGTTCAGTTCAGATACGGAACAAATGTTGGGTCTGCGCTCCCGGTTATAAGCACATTAAAAGATATTATCGCAAACGGCGATGAAGTTGTGAAGATAGAAGGGATATTTTCCGGAACGCTTAGTTTTATTTTTAATACACTGAAAGAGAAAGACAGCTTTAGCGACGTTGTAAAACTTGCTAAAGAGAAAGGTTATACCGAACCGGATCCGCGTGATGATTTAAGCGGGCTGGATATGTCAAGAAAACTTTTAATTCTGATCCGCGAATCCGGAGTTCCGTTCGAACTAAAAGATATTGAAATTGAAAAACTAATTTCTCAAGAATCGGAAAATGCAAAAAGCATTGAAGACTTTTTTGAACTGTTGAAAAAAGATGACGAACGGATTATTCAGAAAAAGAAAAACGCTGCTGAGAAAAATTGTGTATTGAGTTACATTGCCAGATATGAAAATGGAAAAGCAAGATTGGCAATTGAAGAGATCGAGAAGAATCATCCGTTTTCCAATCTAACCAACAGTGAGAATATTGTTGCATTCACCACAAAAAATTATTGGAAAAATCCCCTTGTAATCCGCGGGCAAGGCGCCGGTGCGGATTTCACTGCAGTAGGAATCCTTTCGGACATTTTAAGAATATCAAATTATTTGAGTTAAGAAATGAGCGAGATGAAAAAAATAAATGTTGCAATTCTTGGTGCAACCGGCAGTGTGGGTCAAAAATTTATTGAGTTGCTTTGTAATCATCCGTGGTTCGAGATTTCCGAGCTCGCCGCTTCCGATAAATCCGCCGGGAAAAAATACGGCGATGCTGTTAACTGGGTGATGCAAACGCCATTGAAAAAAGATATTGCTGAAATGGAAGTTAAAAAATGTGTACCCACACTGAAATCGAAAATTGTTTTTTCTGCTCTCGATGCTTCGGTTGCCGGAACTATCGAAGAGGATTTTGCGAAAGCAGGGTATGTTGTAATTTCGAACGCGCGCAATCACCGTTTTGATGATGATGTACCTCTAATTGTGCCGGAGATAAATCCGGATCATCTCGAACTTGTAAGAACACAAAAATTTGGAAACGGTATTATAATAACAAATCCCAATTGCTCGACCATCGGCTTGGTAATGGCGTTGAAACCGCTCGATGATAAGTTCGGGATCGAATCCGTGAACGTAGTAACGATGCAAGCTATTTCCGGCGGCGGATATCCAGGTGTTCCAAGTATGGATATAATTGATAATGTGATTCCATTTATCAGCGGTGAAGAAGAAAAAATGGAAAAGGAACCGAAGAAAATTCTTGGTTTACTAAAAGAAAATAAATTTGAATACTCAAAGATGATTGTTAGCGCGCAATGCAATCGAGTTGGGGTAATTGACGGTCATACTGAGTGTGTTCAGATAAAGCTGAAAAAGAAAATTTCAAAAGAAGAAATTCTTAACGCATGGAATAATTATTCCGGCGAACCTCAGAAACTTAATTTACCTTTCGCGCCAGAGAAACCATTAATTTATTTGGATGATGAAAAATTTCCTCAGCCAAAGCTTCACAGAAATTTAGGAAACGGGATGTCCGTTTCCATCGGCAAACTGCGCGAATGTCCTTTATTCGATTACAAATTTGTAGTTCTTTCTCACAATACAGTTAGAGGCGCTGCAGGCGGAACTATTCTGATTGCAGAATTAATGAAAGCAAAGGGCTACCTGGATAAATATTTATGAATTCAAAAAGTATAAAAGTAGTTGTGCCTGCAACAGTTTCAAACGTCGGTCCCGGATTCGACATTATGGGTTTCGCTATTAATACTCCCGTTGAAGAAATGATAGTAAGACTAACAGACAAACCTGGAATTAAAATTTTAAAAATCACCGGTGATAAAAGCGGAATACCTTTCGATATAAAAAAAAATACGGCAACTGTAGCATTAAAAAATATGCTTTCGAAATTGCGGATTAATATTGGAGTAGAAATTGAAATCCGAAAAAAGATTATTTCCGGCAGTGGACTCGGATCGAGTGCGGCAAGTGCTGTAGCCGCTCCATTTGCTTTGAATGAATTGCTTGACAGACCATTTACAAAATATGAATTATTGCAATTTGCTTTGCTCGGTGAAAAAGTTGCCGCCGGAAGCATTCATGCAGATAATGTTGCGCCCTGCCTGTTTGGCGGATTCATTCTAATACGCGGTTACAACCCGACAGATATAATTGAATTGTCCTCTCCTAAAAAATTATTTTGTACAATCCTTCATCCTCAATTTGAAATAAAAACATCCGAGGCAAGAAAGCTTATCAAAAAAAATCTGCCTATGAAAGATGTAATAACTCAAACAGGCAATGCAGCGGGATTAATTGCCGGTTTGTTGAAGAGCGATTATGATCTGATTAAACGATCTATGAATGATCTAATTGCCGAACCTGCGCGCGCAAAATTGATTCCCGGTTTTTATGAAATAAAAGAAGCTGCTTTAAATTCCGGATCGATCGGCTGCAGCATATCCGGATCGGGACCGGCAATGTTCGCTTTCAGTACATCAAAAGAAAATGCAGAAAAAATCGGAATTGCAATGAAGAGAGTTTCTTCAAAATATGTGAAGAAAAATATTGTCTATAATTCTGCGATCAATAAAATCGGTCCGAGAGTGATTGGCTAAATGAATTATTACAGTACACGCTCTAAAAATAATTTTGTGAGTTTTAAAACTGCCGTAATGGAAGGTCTGGCAAAAGACGGCGGTTTGTTTATGCCGGAATCAATTGCAGCCATGCCGTCATCAATGGTGAAAGAGATTGAAAAATATTCCTTACAAGAGATTGGTTATGAAGTTTCAAAAAATTTTATCGGCAGAGAGATTAATGATCAAAAGTTATTAACCATAATTGAAAACGCAATTAATTTTCCCGCTCCCTTGATTGAATTATCAGAACAATTATCTGTATTGGAATTATTTCACGGACCGACTTTGGCATTCAAAGATTTTGGCGCGCGTTTTATGGCAAAGACTATGGAGTATTTTGCCCAAGATTTGAACAAAGAATTTAATATACTTGTAGCAACTTCGGGAGATACAGGCAGCGCAGTTGCACATGGATTCTACGAAGTTGAAGGAATTAATGTTTTCATCCTTTATCCAAAAGGGAAAGTAAGTTTAATTCAAGAGAAACAATTAACAACTCTTGATAAAAACATTACCGCCATTGAGGTAAACGGAACGTTTGATGATTGCCAGCGTCTAGTGAAAGACGCTTTTGTAGATGACGAACTCAAAGCTAAATTAAATATTAGTTCTGCAAATTCAATTAATATCGCGCGGTTGATTCCGCAAACTTTCTACTTTATAAATGCATATCGTCAGATAAAAGATAAAACCAAACCTGTTGTAATCTCTGTCCCTTCGGGTAACTTGGGGAATATTACAGCCGGATTATTCGCCAAGAAAATGGGAATTCCAATTACTAAATTTATCGGCGCCACGAATCGAAATGATGTTTTCACAGAATTCATTGACACTCGCAAATTTAATCCGCGCAGTTCTGTTCACACGATCTCAAATGCGATGGATGTCGGCAATCCAAGTAATCTTGAAAGAATTATTGATTTGTATAATGATGATCATGTTGAGATGGAGAAAGATATTTCATCTTCCAGCTGGTCTGATGAAGAAACGAGAAAAGGAATCAAAGAAGTTTTTGAAAAATATAATTATGTAATGGATCCTCATGGCGCTGTTGGTTACCAAGCGATAAAACAATTTATATCTTCATATGATGCCGGAATTGTGAATGGTATTGTTGTAGAAACAGCTCACCCGGCAAAATTCAAGGATGTTGTTGAAGATGTTATTCAAACAGAAATTGCCATGCCGGACCGGCTTGCAGATTGTCTCACGAAAGAAAAAAAGTCAATTCAAATTGGGAAAGAATATTCAGAACTGAAGAATCTTCTTCTTAGTAATTAACCAAACATTCTTTCTCTTAAATCAAAATTATCGGTTCACAGAATTCATCATCGCTTCAGGATATCTAAGCCCGCTTGCGGCACCTTTCGGAAAGCCCATTTCAATTTGCGCAAGCTCATCCTTTGTTAAAATTATTTCCGTTGCGGCAACATTTTCTTCAATATGTTTTAGTTTAGTTGTTCCGGGAATTGGAACTATGTTATCGCTCTGAGCAATTACCCAAGTTAATGCTAACTGTCCGGGAAGAACTCCTTTTATTTTTGCAAGCTCTTCAACTTTTTTAACAAGTTCTATATTCTTTTGGAAATTATCTCCTTGAAATCTTGGAGAGAATTTTCTGTAATCGTCTTCTTCAAAGTCTTCAAATTTTTTGAATCGTCCTGTTAAGAATCCTCTACCTAGAGGACTGTAAGCAACGAATGTAATTCCAAGTTCTTTTGTAAGTGTTAAAATTTCATCCTCAGGGTCTCGTGTCCAAAGAGAATATTCGGACTGAAGTGCGGTAACTTGATGGACTTGATTTGCTCTTCTAATAGTTTTCGGTCCGGCTTCTGAAAGTCCGATATATTTTATTTTTCCTTCTTTAACTAGCTCTGCCATTGCACCGACTGTTTCTTCGATTGGTACTGTTGGATCAACTCTGTGCTGATAATAAAGATCTATGCAGTCTACACCAAGACGTTTCAAAGATGCTTCACAAGAAGATTTAACATATTCAGGCCGTCCATTAATGCCGCGAACATTCGGATCGTTTGTGCGGAAAATTCCAAATTTAGTAGCAAGAATAAATTTCTCTCTTTTTCCTTTGATCGCTTTGTTAAGAAGTTCTTCATTTTTGTACGGACCATACATATCCGAAGTATCCAAGAAATTTATTCCGAGCTCAAGAGCATAGTGAATAGTTGCAATCGATTCAGTCTCGTCTGCATTTCCGTAAAATTCAGACATTCCCATGCAGCCTAATCCAATTGTCGAAACCAATGGACCATTTATGCCCAGTTTCCTCTGTTTCATTTAAGCCTCGATATTGTTTCCACAGACTGAAACTTAGAGAAAAAGTGAAATAATCGGAAATTAAAATCTTTATAAAAATTTAATGAAGAAGAAATAAATAAAGTTCACTCTGCTAATGAGAAAAAAGTTGAAATCACAGCTTATTTCAGATAAATTCTTTCTCAGAATTATAACAGAGAAGGAAAAACAGAATGAAACGTTTTTCAAAAATTGTTTCGATTATTTTTCTCTTTTTAACAACAAACATTTTTGCTCAAACAATTGATACAACATTTTTCAACGGACTAAATTACCGCGGCATTGGTCCTTACCGTGGCGGAAGATCTTGTGCGGTTACAGGAGTTCCATCTAATACATCGCTTTTTTATTTCGGTTCAACGGGTGGCGGAGTATGGAAAAGTGAAAATGCCGGAACGACTTGGAAAAATATATCCGACAATTATTTCGGCGGCTCCATAGGTGCAATAGCTGTCAGTTCATGGGACCCGAATGTAATTTACGCAGGCACGGGCGAAGAAACAGTAAGGGGAAATGTTAACAGCGGAAACGGAATATGGAAAAGTGAAGATGCCGGTAAAACGTGGAAGCATATTGGGCTTGAAGATTCACGTCATATAACAAGAATTGTGATCGACCCGAAAAATTCTGATTTAGTTCTGGTATCTTGCCTAGGTCATCTTTACGGACCGAATTCAATGCGCGGAATATACCGTACAAAAGACGGCGGTAAAAATTGGGAAAAAGTTCTATTCGTAAATAATGAAGTCGGTGCGATTGATCTTACGATGGATCCGACAAACTCAAGAATTTTGTTCGCATCAACTTGGCGAGTTAAACGTACTCCTTACAGTTTGGAAAGCGGCGGCGAAGGTTCCGGTTTGTGGAAATCAATTGACGGCGGAACGACTTGGAAAAATATTTCCAGCAGCAAAGGATTACCTAAAGGAACTTTGGGAATTATAGGAGTTACCGTTTCAAAAGCAGATCCTCATAGAATTTATGCTCTTATAGAAGCCGAGGAAGGCGGTTTATTCCGCTCCGATGACGGCGGTGAAAATTGGATCAAGGTAAATGAAGATAGAAATCTCCGCCAGCGTGCGTGGTATTACACAAGAATTTATTCAGATCCAAAAGACAAAGTTTACATACTTAATGTAGGTTTCTGGCGTTCAAAAGATGGAGGGAAAAGTTTTGAAGGAATTGGAACTCCCCATGGTGATCATCACGATCTCTGGATTAATCCTGATAACCCAGACAACATGATTATTGGGGACGACGGCGGCGCTCAAATTTCTCTTGACGGTACAAAGAGCTGGAGTTCTATGTATAATCAACCGACGGCTCAGTTTTACAGAGTTACTACTGACAATCATTTCCCTTACCGAATTTATGGTGCGCAGCAGGATAATAGTACTGTTAGAATTTCTCATCGTACAGAAGGCGGAAGTATTGGCGACCGTGATTGGGAAGAAACAGCCGGCGCGGAAAGCGGCTGGCTCGCAGTTGATCCTAAGAACAATGATGTTGTTTACGGCGGAAATTATGCCGGATTAATAGAGATGATAAATCATCATACTAATGAACGGCATACTGTTGATGTCTGGCCCGATTTACCAATGGGACATGGTGCTAAAGATTGGAAATACCGCTTCCAATGGAATTTCCCTTTGCTCTTTTCAATTCATGATCCGAATACATTTTATGCCGCGGGAAATGTTTTGTTTAAAACAACGAACGGCGGAGAAAAATGGGAAGCGATCAGCGGCGACCTTACACGTAACGATACGACTAAATTAATTTCTTCAGGAGGACCGATTACCAAAGACAATACCGGAGTTGAGTACTACTGCACAATTTTTACTCTTGCGGAAAGTCCTTTGAAAGCCGGAATAATTTGGACTGGTTCCGATGACGGTTTAATAAATCTAACAACCGATGGTGGAAAGAATTGGAAAAATGTAACTCCGCCAAAAGAATTATTACCGGAATGGGCGCAAATAAACAGCATTGAGGCAAATCCTTTTAATGAGGGCGGGCTTTATGTTGCTGCCACAAGATACAAGTCCGATGATTACAAACCTTACTTACTCAAGACAAACGATTTTGGAAAAACATGGAAGAAAATTGTAAATGGAATTGAAGAAGAACATTTTACGCGCGTTGTTCGTGCCGATACAAAACGGCAAGGATTGTTATTCGCCGGAACCGAAGAAGGAATGTATATATCATTTAATGACGGCGACAACTGGCAATCATTCCAGCAGAATCTTCCAATCGTTCCAATAACAGATCTTGCAATAAAAAATGAAGACTTGATAGTTGCAACACAAGGGAGATCATTCTGGATAATTGACGATATCACTCCGCTCCGATTATTAAATGCAGATGTGATGAAGAAAAATTATTATTTGTATCAGCCGCGGGAAACTTACCGGATCAGCGGCAGCGGCCGGGGCGATGGAATTACATCCGGGAAAAATTTGCAAAGCGGAGTTATTCTAAATTATTATTTCAAAGAGATGCCGGATAGTAATGCCGTCGAATTAAAAATTTCAGACAACACCGGAATAGTTATTAAGTCATTCAAACCAAAGACAAAAGAACGCGGCGAACAGCTTCCTATTAAAAAAGGACTGCAGAGATTTATCTGGAACATGCGTTACCCTGACGCAGAAAAATTTGATGGAATGATTCTTTGGGGTGGCGGCGGGATGACCGGACCGAAGGCAATTCCGGGAGAATACAAAGCAACTTTAATTTACGGCAAAGACAGCACAACGGTTCCATTTGTGATTGTAAAAGATCCGCGTTCCTCTTCTACGCAGGAAGAATTGAAAGCCCAGTTCGATTTTGTTTTAACAACATGTGAAAAATTAACAGAAACTCATAAAGCGATTAAAACGATAAGAAACATTCGTAAACAGATTAACGGTGTAAATGATAGGATAAAGAACCGGAAAGATGCCGATGAGATTAAAAAAGTTGGCGAAGAGATAAATAAAAAAATAACTGCAATAGAAGAAACATTATACCAGACAAAAAATAAAAGCTCTCAGGATCCGTTGAATTTCCCGGTTCGATTGAACGATAAACTTTCTTCGCTGAATGGTTCGGTGGAGAGCGGGGATTTCAAACCAACCGAGCAATCGTACAAAGTGAAAAATGAATTAGTCGAGAAAATAGATGCCGAACTGAAAAAACTAAATGAGGTGGTTGAAATTGATATTCCGAAATTCAATGAAATTGTTAACAAGGTTAAAGTTCCGGCGGTAATATTACAGGAAGAAAAAAATAATTAACCAATAGAAAAAAAATATAGGTGATACGATGAAAGGTTTTAATATGAAAAACAAAATCATGTTTACATTATTTATGATCATTCTGGTTGCTTTTTTTAGTTCCGATAATTATTCGCAGCAGCAGAATGTTCTTTCCAAGGATGGAGTAAAGATAAGTTTCTTTGCTGAAGGCAAAGAGGAACCTGCGCTTATATTTGTTCATGGCTGGAGCTGTGATAAAACTTACTGGGAGAATCAGGTAAATGAATTTTCACCAAAGTATAAAGTTGTTACTATCGATCTTGCAGGGCACGGTGAATCCGGAACAAACAGAATAAATTATACAATGGAATTATTCGGCGAAGATGTTGCCGCTGTAGTTAATGAACTTGGTTTGAAAAAAGTTATTTTGATCGGTCATTCGATGAGCGGTGCGGTTGTAATTGAAGCTGCACGTATTTTAAAAAATAAAGTTGTTGGTCTGGTCGGAGCTGATACTTTTCAGAATCTTGGTGAAACTATGACTGCTGATCAGATCGAACCATTCTTGAAACCGTTCAAAGAGAATTTCAGCGCGCACACAAAAGAATTTGTAAAATCAATGTTTCCGCCGAGCGCTGACCCCGATCTTGTAAAAAAGGTTTCTGATGACATGGCTTCCGCACCGCCGGAAGTAGCAATTAGTGCGATGGAAAATATGTTTAAAGACAACGCGATCGAAGCTTTAAAAGAAATTAATGTTCCGATAATCGGAATCAATTGCGACCGCTACCCGGTTCATGAAGAAGAAAACCGCAAATTTGTAAAATCATATGAATTAAAAATGATGAAAGGAATTGGTCATTTTGTAATGCTTGAAGATCCGGCACAATTCAACCGGCTCCTTAGTGAAGCAGTTGCGGAGTTAACAAAATAATTTAGTGATCTTTTTTTTCTTTTCCGGTGCCGGTATCACGCTCGAGAATTGAGGGAATTACGATTGATTTATGTCTGCTGGCAAGCTTTTCTGCCTTTTCCCTTTCTGCAGAAACAGATTTTAAAGCTTTAAGGTATGCGTAATCATAATTTTCTTTTTGAGCCATAAATTTACGCTCAACTAATTCACTCGTTATGGAAAATTCTGTCTCCTCGCATGAAATATCTCCGTCAATCCAAATTTCATTTTTAGGAATGAAATTGTACGCAAGATCATTGCCGCTTAATCCGAAATCCGGAAAAACATCCCGGCGTACATTTGATCCGTCAACGATCCAAATATTAATTCCATCTTCGGTTCTAATATATTTTCGGTAAACCTTAATCAACGAGATTGAATCCGGCAAATCCGATAACTGTTTTAGACCGTCACAATCAGTTGGTGATACGCGACCAATTTTTTTTTCATGTTCATCTGCCTTGAGTTGATCTCTATGACGTATTCGGTGTTCGAGAACAAGCGATGAATCGTGCGCTTCCTCGTAACTCATTCCATAACGCGCCATCAGATTTCTTTCATTGAGTTCGTGGGCCAGTGTGTATTCAAATTCTTCAACAGAGATGGCGTGGTCAATCCAAATTTCATTTTTGGGAATAAACGGATAGCGCTCCTCATTTCCGCCGTATAAAAATTCGGGATAAATTTCTCTACGTATAATTAATCCATCAACAATCCAGATTTTTTTTCCATCGCGTTCTACAAGCGGGACACGGTAAACCCCTTTGATATATCGCGGTTTCTTTTCATGAGTAGAATCTGTCCTGTATTCACCAAAGCAAAAAGACGATATTGATAACAACAAAACGACGATAGTGAATGTTCTATTTAACATATTATTTCCGGTCATTTCTTGCCTCAATAATTGTTTGCCTTATTTAATATGAAGAATACGAAAATCAAATTCAAACAAAGAAAAAATAGAAATTCAGTTTAGCTTCCATTAATTTGAGGATGAATTTCCGAGGGTCACAATGAAAAAGCCAATTATTATAGCTTTACTTTTACCGCTTCTTGCCATTGCACAAATGAAAAAAGATTATCCAATTCATCCTGTTCCTTTCACACAAGTTCAAATGACAAATGGATTTTGGTTTAATAGAATGGAGATTAACCGCACGGTAACTATTCCTTATGCTTTAAAACTGTTAGAGGAAACCGGACGCATTAAAAATTTTGCAATTGCCGGAAAATTAGAAACGGGTGATTTCTGCAGTAAATATTATTTTGATGACTCGGACGTTTACAAAGTTATTGAAGGCGCATCATATTCTTTAATGCTAAAGCCTGACAAACAGTTAGACGAACAACTAGATAAAATAATTTCACTTATCGCAATTGCTCAGGAAAAAGACGGCTATCTCTATACCGTTCGTACAATGGGATCAAAGAAATTTGAAAAAGTTACCGGTCCCTCTCGATGGTTAAACGAGGAAGGTAGTCACGAGCTTTATAATCTCGGTCATCTTTATGAAGCGGCGGTTGCTCATTTTATGGCAACAGGAAAAAGAACTTTATTCGATGTTGCAATCAAAAGCGCCGAACTCGTAAATACTATTTTTGGACCCGGCAAATTGATGCTTCCAAGCGGGCATCAAGAAATTGAAATTGGTTTGGCAAAACTTTACCGCGTTACAGGTGAAGAAAAATATTTAAAGCTCGCTAAATTTTTTCTTGATATGCGGGGCAACTACGTCAACGGAAGAAAATCTTGGGGAGAATATAACCAAGATCATAAGCCGGTTATTGAGCAGGACGAAGCAGTCGGACACGCAGTAAGAGCGGGATATATGTACTCCGGCATGGCGGATGTTGCAGCTCTTACTGGAAATCAGGATTACATTAATGCGCTTGATAAAATCTGGGATAATGTTGCCGGTAAAAAAATCTATTTAACCGGCGGAGTCGGCGCATCCGGTTCATGGGAAGGTTTTGGAAAAAATTATGAATTGCCGAATGCGAGTGCGTACAACGAAACTTGCGCTTCAATTGCAAACGTTCTCTGGAATCATAGAATGTTTTTGCTGAAAGGTGATTCAAAATATATTGATGTACTTGAACGGACTCTCTACAACGCGCTTCTTTCCGGTATCTCTATGAGCGGCGATAAATTTTTCTATCCAAATGTTTTAGAATCATTCGGCACGCATGAACGCGCGGCTTGGTTCGATTGCGCATGCTGCCCGACTAACGTAACCCGTTTCATCGCCTCGGTTGCAAATTATATTTACGCCACTAAGGATAATCAGTTGTACGTAAATTTATTCACCAGCAATCAAACTGAAATTAAACTAAATGATGGTGCGGTTAATCTGCAGCAGGAAACAAATTATCCATGGGATGGAAAAATAAAAATCACTGTATCGCCTAAAGAAGGATCTCAAGAATTTTCACTTGATATCAGAATTCCGGGCTGGGCGGAGAATGAACCAATCGCTAGCGATCTATATAAATTCACAGATATTCAAACGCAGAAAGTATTGTTAACCGTTAACGGCCAGCAGATGCCGTTGAATATTGAAAAAGGTTATGTGCAGATCAATAGAAAATGGAATGCCGCTGATGTAGTTGAGTTAACTCTTCCGATGGAAGTAAGAAAAATAATTGCGAATGAAAAAGTTGAAGCTGATAAAGGAAGAATTGCTCTTCAGCGCGGACCACTTGTGTATGCAGCCGAATGGAAAGACAACAAAGACGGCTTGGTGCATAACATATTGCTGCCGGAAAATTCGAACCTGCAAGCAGAATTCAAACCAGATTTACTTAATGGTGTTGAAATTATTAAAGGAAAAGTTTTAGGTTATAGAATAAGCAATGATAAAAAAGGATTGGAAAAATCAGAACATGATTTTGTAGCAATTCCATATTACGCATGGGCTCACCGCGGTAAAGGTGAGATGAGCGTCTGGTTCGCGAAGGACGAAAGCGCAGTTCGACCTTTATATGGCGAGACAATACTAACCAATGCAAAATTAACCGTATCTCATGGAAAAAATCCTCAAGTAATGAAAGACCAAATGGAACCGCAAAGTTCAGCGGATGAATCGATACCATATTTTCATTGGTGGCCAAATAAAGGTGAGAAAGAATCTGTTCAAATTGATTTTGAGAAACCGCAGGAAGTATCTGAATTATCAATTTATTGGTTTGATGATACAGGAATTGGTGAGTGCCGCGTTCCACAATCGTGGAAAGTTTATTATAAAGAAGGGAATGACTGGCATGCTGTTTATCCAACAAATACAAACCCCTACACAACGGAAAAAGATAAATATAATAATGTAGAATTCGAAACAGTTAAAACGCCGTCAATCAAAATCGAAATTCAATCTCAAAAAGATTTTGCCGGCGGTATACACGAAATAAAATTAAAATGACATCGAAGATGTCATCATGTACGAAGCGAGTGATCGGTGCATAATTAACTTTTCAACCCATCATTCAATTTAATTGAATGTAAAAGGAGAAAAAATATGTTCAGAACAATCAACGATTTTTTGGAAGACTGGAAATATGAGAGTGAAGTAACTCTGAAGATTCTAAAAAATTTAACCGATGAGTCTCTCAAGCAAAAAGTTTCTGAGAATGGGAGATCGCTTGGATTTATCGCCTGGCATATAACAACGACAATTCCGGAAATGCTTTCCAAAACCGGATTGCCATTCGAAATGCTCGAAGAAAAACCCGCACCTAATTCTGCTAAAACTATTTATAATGAATATGAAAATGGATCCAAGGCAGTTAATGAGTTAATATCAAAAATGTGGACAGATGAAATGCTGAATGACGATATTAACATGTACGGTCAAGTTTGGAAGAGAGCGAATGTTTTGTCTAGTCTTATTGCACATCAGGCTCATCACCGCGGACAAATGACTGTACTTATGAGACAAGCCGGATTGAAAGTCCCGGGTGTTTATGGTCCCGCAAAAGAAGAATGGGTCGCTTTAGGGATGCCCGAGCAGGAATAAACTATATTTTCCCTTTTTTTGCTAAAAATTCATTAAAGAGCTAAAGAGTTTAAAATAAATACCGACAATATGTTGATGAACTGTCTATTTTTAAACTTTTTTGTGAGAATTTAACTCTAATCTTCTTCTTGGGGGAGAAAATGATTATTTAATTTGCAACTTGATCTAAGCTGGAAATACAAATTGATACAAAAACAGAAAACATTGTTTGCCATCCTACTAGTTTTTCTTTTACCGGTTGCCCTTATTTTCTCTCAAAACAAAGTTGATACACTTCTCGAAAAGATTAAACAGAAACCGGATACTACAAAAATTCGTTTACTCAACGAATTCTGTTTTGTAAACAGAAATAAATTTCCGTTGCTTGCGTTGGAAGCCGGTCAAGAAGCTTTTAAAATAGCTGTTAAAATAGAAGATAAGACACTTCAGGCAAAGTCACTAAACTTTCTCGGTGTTGTTCATCGGAATCTCGGAAGCTATGACAAATCTATTTCTCTCTACAAACGGGCACTCAGTCTCGCGGAAGAAGCAAATGATTCAGTCGAAATCGCTTATTCATATAATAATATTGGCGGTATCTACCGGCTTGAAGGTAGTCATAGACATGCGTTGGAATATATTCTAAAAGCACTTGCTGTTTTTGAAAAGTTGAAAGATAAAGATGGAATGGCTTATTGTACTGTTAACATTGGACTGATCTATCGACGGCAGCAAAATTATATAAAAGCTCTGGAGTATTTGAAACGCACATTTAAAATACGTGAAGAAATAAACGATAGAAGAGGCAAAGCTCAGGCACTCGATTTAATTGCAGAAGTTTATTTTGATCAGGAAAATATTCAACGTGCTCTTTATTATTTCATGGAGGCTGAGAAGGTATATAAAGCTCTGGATGACAAAAAAGGGCTTGCTACCGTTTGGGGTGGAATTGGAGGAGTATATTACCACAATAAAGATTATTCCAAAGCAATCACTTATCGTAAGCAAGCTTTAGAAATGTCTGCACGAATCAGATTTGTTGAAGGAGAAATAACAAACCATAATAACCTCGGATTGATTTATGCAAAAATCGGTGATTATTCAAAAGCTGATAAAAATTTTGATGCTGCATTAAAGATTGCGGCTAGAACTAAAGAAATCTACAGCCAGCTTGAATGCTATAAATTTGTTGCACAGTATAATGAGATTAAAAAAGATTTCAAGAACGCACTATTCTTTAGTAAGAAATATCATCAGCTCAAAGATTCCGTTAGCAACCAGGAGAATATTGCTTTTGTTACAGAGATAGAGTCAAATTATAATGCGGTAAAGGTTGAGAAAGAAAATGCAATTTTATTGAAAGATGTAATGTTTGAGAAAAGACAAAAAAATTACTGGATTATTATTTCGCTGCTAGTGGTTATGCTTTCAGTTTTTATCTATTCCCGGTACCACTCCAAAAAAATTACAAACCTAAAATTGCGGGAACTCAATGCAATGAAAGATAAATTCTTCGGTATTATTGCGCACGATTTGAGAAATCCGTTTGCCGCAATTTTTGGATTTACAAATATTCTCCTGAACGAATTTGAATCGCTTAATGATGAAGAAAAAAAGAAATTAATTAGTTCAATTGATGATTCCGGAAGACAGACTTATAAACTGCTAGAAAATTTACTCTATTGGTCTAAATTGCAAACTGGCGGCATGGAATTTAATCCAAAAGAGTTGAACCTAAACGAAATCGTCTTGGAAGTTTTTTTCGTTCTGGAGTCTACCGCCAATTATAAAAAAATAACTCTGCACACAAATTCTGTAGAGAGTATGACTGCATTTGGCGATGAAGACATGATTAAGACGGTATTGAGAAATTTAATTTCGAACGGAATTAAATTTACTATCCAAGGCGGAAGAATCTCTGTGAATTTTAAAAATGACGAAAATTATGTGGAGGTTAGGGTTGAAGATAACGGTACCGGAATAAGCAAAGAAATTTTAGAAAGATTATTCCAGATTGATAATGTATCTACTTCAGAAGGGACAAACGGAGAAAAAGGAACAGGATTAGGATTAATTTTATGCAAAGAATTTGTTGAAAAAAATGGAGGCATAATTCGCGCGGAAAGTGAACTTGGAAAAGGCAGCAAATTTATTTTTACAATACCCACAAAAAATAATTAATAACGTTTTATTAATTCTTCTCAATCAGTTCTATTTACCTCGTTTATTTTTTAAAATTGCTTTAAAGAAGAAGCATGTAAGGATGTATTTACACGCTTTTATAGGCTATTCCGTTTTAATATTAAGAGTTGTTGTCACTTCAAGGTAAAAAGTTCATAAAAAATTTTCAGAAATGCCTTATCTTTAATGGCTTTAATTACCAATAAATGGGAAATCAAAATGGGTTTCAACCTTTTACCGAAAGAATATGAATTTTATGATATGTTCGACAAATTAGCCGAGCATTGCGTAATTGCATCAAAACAATTCCAAGAGAATATGAACAAGGCAAGTTTTGATGAAGAAGATGTAAAAAAAATAAAAGAAATTGAACGTACTGCCGACAGCATTGTTTATAACATCGTTGAAAAATTGAATAAAACTTTTATCACACCGATTGATAGAGAAGATATTCATCAATTAGCGCATGAACTAGATAGTGTAATTGATTATATACTCAAAGTATCCAATCATATGAAAGTTTATAAAATTACCGAGATCAATTCCAGATATAAAGAAGAAGTAAAACTAATTGATCGCTCAATAGAAGCACTTTCAAAAGCAATAAACGGATTGCGCAACATGAAAGATTCAAAAAAGATACTCCGTTATTGTAATGAAGTGAATCTAATTGAAGATGAAGGAGATCAGCTTAGAAATGAAGTGATGGCTGATCTTTTCGGCAATAATAACGATGCCATCTATATTATGAAATGGAAAGATATTTTCCAGACATCGGAAAGAGTTCTAGATCAATGCGATGATGTTTCAAAAATAATCGAATCAATTCTCGTTAAGCAGGCATAAATATGACTCTAGCTATTGTACTGCTTATTCTATTAGCTCTATCATTCGATTTCTTAAACGGTTTTCATGATGCGGCCAATTCTGTTGCAACAATTGTTTCCACAAGAGTTCTTTCGCCGCGGTTAGCGGTTATGTGGGCTGCATTTTTTAACTTTGTGGCTTTTTTAGTCTTTGGGCTTCATGTTGCAGGAACCATTGGAAAAGGAATTGTCGATATAAAAGTAATTGACTCGTCAATTATTTTTGCCGCGTTAATGGGTGCATGCATATGGAATATAATTACTTGGTATCTAGGTCTGCCAACAAGTTCTTCTCACGCGCTCATAGGTGGATTGATCGGCGCAGCATTGGTTAAAGCCGGTGCTCAATCTTTAATTGCAAGCGGCATTTGGAAAACTGTATTGTTCATTTTTATTTCGCCAATATTAGGATTAGTGCTTGGAGTAGTAATCGGTGTTGTAGTTTATAATCTTTTTCGGAAAAGTCATCCGATGAAGGTTGACCATATTTTTAGGAAGGGACAATTAATTTCTGCCGCCGCATACAGTCTTGGTCATGGCGGGAACGACGCTCAAAAAACGATGGGTATAATTGCGGGGCTTCTTTTTAGTGCGGGATTAATAGATAAATTTTACATTCCTTTCTGGGTAGTAATTTCTTGTCAAGCCGCAATTGCATTTGGTACTATGTTCGGCGGATGGAGGATTGTTAAAACGATGGGACAAAAAGTTGCAAAGCTTAGACCCGTTGATGGTTTCTGCGCGGAGTTCGGAGCGGCGGTTACGCTTTTTTTCTCAACTTCAATGGGTGTTCCTGTTAGCACAACTCATACAATTACCGGTTCTATTATGGGTGTCGGTTCAATAAAAGGTTTAATGAATGTTAAATGGGGAGTTGCAGGGAGAATAGTTTGGGCATGGATATTAACTATTCCGCTTGCTGCATCTGTATCGGCGTTATTTTATTCATTGGTAAAGTTGTTTTAATTAAAGGAGAAGTTCGATTCTATTCTTCGTAATGAATTTCAAATCTTCCGACTCCCGCCAATTCTTCTTATATTTGCGCAAAAAATTAGAGGTGTATCATCGCAAAGAATCAAAATGACACTGTTGAAAAAATAGTTTCTCTTGCCAAGAGAAGAGGATTTGTATTTCAATCATCTGAAATTTACGGCGGCTTGAACGGCTGCTGGGATTACGGTCCGCTCGGTGTGGAACTTCTGAAAAACGTAAAAGAAGAATGGTGGAAAGCGATGACATACCGCGAGGATATTGAAGGATTGGACGCTTCAATTCTTATGCATCCACGCGTTTGGGAAGCAAGCGGTCACGTTGAAAACTTCACTGATCCAATGATCGACTGCAAACAATGTAAGGCAAGATTCAGAGTTGATACACTCACCGAACTTATCAGCATTAAGAATAAAGAGAAAGCAATTAAAGAACTTGATGCCTCAATTCTTTCTGCAGAAGGAACGCTTGATGATAAATTTTCGGCTCTCATTGAAGACCCAGCTCAATCTGTAAAACTTTTAGAATTGTTGGGATGTCCTCAATGCGGTAATAAAGGTACTTTCACACAACCACGAAAATTCAACCTCATGTTTAAAACTTTTCTGGGTCCGGTAGATGATTCGGCAAATGTAATTTATTTACGACCGGAAACAGCTCAGGGTATATTTGTAAACTTTTTGAACGTCGCCAATTCGAGCCGTCAGAAACTTCCTTTCGGTATTGCGCAGATCGGAAAAGCTTTCCGAAACGAGATCAATACAAAGAATTTTCTTTTCCGCACACGCGAATTTGAACAAATGGAAATGCAATACTTTTGCAAACCCGGAACAGATAAACTGCATTATGATGAATGGAAAGAGAGAAGAATAAACTGGTTTAAATCATTGGGAATGACCGAAAGTAAATTACGTTTTCATGATCATCCTAAAAATAAACTTGCCCATTATGCGAAAGAAGCGACAGATATCGAATACGAATTTCCTTTTGGATGGGGTGAGATTGAAGGGATTCACAACAGAACAGATTTTGATTTAGGAAGACATCAAGAATTTTCCGGAAAGAACCAGCAATACTTTGATGATGAAACAAAAGAAAAATTTATTCCATTCATCATCGAGACTTCAGCAGGCGCAAGCCGTTCATTTATGGCATTTTTGGTTGATGCTTATTATGAAGAAGAAGTTAACGGAGAAATGAGAAGCGTATTAAAATTTCACCCTAAACTGGCGCCTATTAAAGCGGCGATTCTTCCTCTTGTTAATAAAGACGGAATGCCGGAGATCGCAAAAAAAATTGAAGCGGATCTTCGTCCTTTCTTAAGAATATTTTATGATGATAAAGGAGCCGTAGGACGCCGTTACAGAAGAATGGATGAAGTTGGAACACCTTTCTGTATAACTGTCGATACACAGACGCTTGAAGATCAAACTGTGACCGTTAGAGAACGCGATACGATGCAGCAGATTAGAATTCCTATAAGCAATTTACTCAATTACATTTCAGAGAAATTGAGATAATTTTCTTAAAGATTTAGAATTATCTGTAGTTTATTTTAAGAGACGCTCAACTGAGCGTCTCTACATTTACCCATCAAAAAATTTTTCCGATCGATTTAACTTTTCCTATTTTCAGTCGTATCATTGAATGAAAAACGACATAATTGAATGCAAGTACAAATTTCGA
The DNA here is from genome assembly GCA_026390795.1 of Ignavibacteriales bacterium. Lineage (NCBI taxonomy): Bacteria > Pseudomonadati > Ignavibacteriota > Ignavibacteria > Ignavibacteriales > Ignavibacteriales bacterium. The sequence continues at coordinate 997,796 of JAPLFG010000003.1, read as the reverse complement.
ATGATGAATTGATCGAATTGATCGAAAAAGCCAAAAGCGGAGAGGTCCGTGCGTTTGAAAAAATTGTTGTATCGTATCAAAGATATTGTCTTGCCGTTTCATTCAGAATATTGTGCAACGAAGATGACGCAAAAGAGATTGTTCAAGAATGCTTCATCCGGATTTGGAAACATTTGAAGAGCTACGATTCAAGATCGAAGTTTACAACGTGGATGTATAAAATAATTGTGAATTTGTGTTATGATAGATTGAAATCCAAAAGAAGGTATAAGTGGTTTGAAAAATCGAATGAAGATATTTTTGAACCGGAGTTTGTAAGTTCAACCGACATAGAAAGAGAATTCACAAATAAAGAAACCGTTATGCTTATAAAATATTTTTCAAATCAACTTTCCGAAAAACAACGGATAATTTTTGTACTGAGAGACATCGAAGAACTTTCTATAAAAGAAGTTGCCAAGGTAACCGGAATGGCTGAAGCGTCTGTTAAAACAAATTTATTTTTTGCACGGCAAAACATTAGAAAAAAAATAATCGGTTTGGAAAAATGAAAATTGAATGCAAAGAAATACAAGAATTTCTCTATTCTCAAAAAAACGGCGGCGATGATCCCGGAAAGTGGGAATTAATACTTCGTCATGTTAATAATTGCACCGAATGTAATAATCTCTACGAAAAAATTATGAAGGCGGACGACCTTATCGAAAGAATAAAAAGAACAAATCATCGTTTCGATTTCGAAGAGAATCTTACAAGATCAATCATTAAACAGATCACTGCTGAAGAAGACTCTTATCCGGAAACGATATTTGATCACTTCATCGAATTGATTTCCAGCCGATCTGTAAAGTTCGCATTAACTATGATACTTCTTCTGAGTACGCTCTCATTCGTTGTCATGGAATACAGCGACACAAAGCAAATTATCTCTCTGGAACAGAAGATTGGTAACCGTTTTGATCAAAAGATGGTTTATGCCGGTGTTATACAACAAGAGGAGCGGGTTTTGAAATTTTTCTATGATGCATACAAACTGATCAATGGAAAAAGTTCTTACATGGAAATCAACAAAGAATTAGTTCTGATGAAGAGAAAAGATCTTATTGCGCTTTTTGATGATTACGGAAAATTAGATGATGCAACCAAAATTCGTCTGGAAGAATTGCGGACTCAATTTTATAAAGATACTTCTTTCGTGCGCTCGTCCGGATTCACCAATAATGAAATAATCTCTCTTCGTAAGGAAGTAGAACGATTAACAAAAGAATTAGAGCAGAGAAATAAATAAAGAGGAATAAAATGAAAACTAAAATAGGTATTTGGATTTACGGGATAATCTCTGTTGCATTATTTAGTCTAGCGGGTTGCAAAGAAGAATATAAAACTACAACCAAGATTAACAGAGACGGTTCATGCGAAAGAATTATTGTCGCAAAGGTTGATTCGTCAAGAATAATGAACGGTAAATTTTTAGTTCCTCATGACAAAAGCTGGGATCTTCAGTACAAAACTTTGGGCGCCGATACACAAAAAGTGTTTATAGTTCATAAAAAATTTGACGATGTGAACCAGCTAAATGAAGAGTATAAGGGAAAAAACAAAGTCGGTGTGGAAATTAAATTTGATAAAAAATTCAGATGGTTTTTCACTTATCTTACATATAAAGAAGAATATAAAACATATAATAGGTTCAATAGAATTCCATTAAAATCATTTCTAAGTCAGGAAGAGTACAATAAGCTTGGAACAGAGGATACAAATAAATCTTTGAAAAATAGGCTCGATCAATTTGTGGAAGAAAATATTTTGGAAGAATTTTATCAACAATTCATTGAAAATGTCCGGGAAGAAAAAGACTCGCTGTTGCTAAATATGCTGGTTTCGAAAAAACGGGAGTTAAAAGATAGTCTGGTAGCCGGACCTGGAAATTCGGATAGTATAATAAGAAGTTTACAAAAAGTACTAGGTTCAAAAAAGGTTGCGTTATATAAAGAGAACATTGACCGTATTATGAAAAATATTAACTCGGATTTGGAACAGATGTCGGGTATTGATGGCGAATACACAAATGAAGTAATAATGCCGGGAATCATTTTAAATACCAACGCAAGCACTTTAGAAGGGAACAAAGCAACGTGGAAATTTAATCAAGATAAATTTGCCTACATTGATTACGTAATGATTGTCGAATCCCGTGTTTCGAATATTTGGACTGTTTATATAACCGGCGGCGTAATAGTTGTAGTAATAGGATTGCTTTTATTGCCGAAGTTTAGAAAAAATAAGATGAAAAATTAATCAACTCCGAACCAGTCCAAACATGTTTTATCAATCGGCTGATTTTCGTTTTTCAACTTATAAGAAGGGATGTCATACTGCTCGCCAAAAATTATTAATTTCTTCCGTGAGTCCATATCCATCTTAAAACATGGACCGAGTGCTTCCGGAAAAGTTTTTAAAACAGCACCTGAATTTAATGTTCGCATCATTTCCGAAAGAATTTGATCACCGGCATAAAATCTTATAAGTGCGCTTAAACTTCCGTTCGAAATTATCAACGATTCATTAACGCAGCGGGATAGTAGATCGCGCATCAGATCATCAAGCGATTTTTTCCATGAGGAATTTTTAAGGATTACAAAATTAAGATTGTGCGCGAAAATTTGTCCTCGCTGATATGGCAGCCTGGTTAGGTCTCTATCGCTCTTAAATTCATTTATCAATCGTTCGTTTTTTTCATAACGCATCGGCGAAGTATAATATGTTTCAAGTATGGTGTTGTATTGATCAACATATTCATCGAGTGAAATTAATTGCGCCCGAAGTAAAAGCAAATCTGCATAATAATCGGTAAAGCCCTCTTTAAACCAGTAAACCAATTGTTCAGGATCTGCAAACTGAACTTTTTCTCCGATCCAGGTATGAAAAAAATCGTGCGAGAGAATCCTTTTCATTCTTATATCAATTATTCTATCGGATGATAAAAATAGTGAGTAAACATTATCCCTTACTATTCCTACTTGATCTCCACCTCCGGAAATTGAAAGAAGATTTACTAAAAAGTATTGAGTGCTATGGTCATTCCAGAAATTTCTTTCTTCGATCATTATATCGCGGACAAGATCGCAGAATTGATCTTCCGAAAATTTCCAATTACCCCGAATGGCAATGTAAATAACATCTTTTCCAATGAAACGTTGCATAATCTTAAAATCTCCGCCGGCAAAAACAGAATGTCTAAATTTCCACAACGACAATCTAAATTCTTGATATTTCTCATTTAGGCCGAAACTATTTGCCAGGCTCCAATTTGCCGGAAGATGATTCCACATAATCTTGAAAATATATTCAGTGTTGTAATCCCATGCCGGTACAATAAAGAATGTCTCACTTAAAAAATGGAAATAGTGTTTGTTCACGATTGCCATGTATTGATTACCCAGTTCTAAGTCGCCGTTTCTCGATTCCTCAAACTGATAATAAATACGCACCAATGAACCGGGCTGATATCTGACAATTTTGATTTCCGGTTTATCCGAATCTAAAATATATGTATTGGGTGAAATCGCTTTTAAATATTTAATTGAATTAAGATCGGGGCTGCCTGGTAGAACAATCTTTGTTTCCCCCGATTTATCTCCTTTGAATTCAAGAACAACAATTAAACGGAATGCATTTAAATCATAAAAGGGTTCTATTGAATAATTTATTTCTTGAGTTTGATTACTACGCGGTTCTTTCAATAGATTATTTATTTCATTTTTCCCAACCGGCAAGGTGGTTATTGACGGATAGACGGGAATTTCAATAAATGACAGAAATAAAACTGTTGTGAAAAGTCTTAGTAAAATTTTTTTCATCAATCCGCCGGTTACCCTTCAAAAACAGTTGCATAATAACAAAAAGAGAGAGTGATTTGAAATACTATTTTTTATACTGAGGATTGATGGGATTTTGAAAGTAAAATTTTCAATATTTATGGTAAACCTAATGGTTCTGAGAATGTTTATTTATTCGCAATCTTTTAAAGAATTTGCTAAGTTTAAAGTGAAAACCACGAGAAGATCTAATCAAATAATATCAAAAGGAGCTGTCTTAATGAAACGCAAACTCATTTTGCTTTTTCTATTAGCAGGATTTGTGCTTGTCAATGCACAATCGAAGAAAATTAATTTCGTTCAGTACAAGTTAGATAATGGATTGAACGTAATCCTGCATCAAGATAATACTACTCCAATAGTAGCGGTGTCGGTACTTTATCATGTTGGAAGTAAGAACGAAGATCCTCAAAGAACAGGTTTCGCGCATTTCTTTGAACATCTAATGTTTGAGGGTTCTCCTAATATTAAACGAGGTGAATATTTTAAAATTATTGAAGCAGCAGGCGGCTCGCTTAATGCAAACACTTCTTTCGATAGAACTTACTACTACGAGAATCTCCCTTCAAACCAGCTTGAGCTTGGATTGTACATGGAATCCGAAAGAATGATGCACTTAAAGATCGATAGCATTGGCGTCGAAACCCAACGTAAGGTTGTAAAAGAAGAACGCAAACAAAGCCTTGATAATCGTCCGTATGGAACACTTATTGAAAAATTATTTGGTAATGCCTACAAGGTTCATCCTTACAGATGGACTCCTATCGGTTCGGCTCAATACATAGATCAGGCAAAGCTGGATGAGTTTATTGCATTTTATAAGATGTACTATGTTCCGCAAAATGCAACTTTAACTATCGCCGGAGATATTGACGTCGCAAAAACCAAAGAACTCATAAAAAAATATTTTAGTGAAATTTCAAAAGGAAAAGAAACTATTGTTCGCCCTAAGGAAGTGGAGCCGGTTAAAACTGCCGAAGTTAGAGATATTGTATATGATAATGTTTCGCTTCCGCTTGTTCTTCAAGCATATCATATGCCTGCGCAAGGGACAGCGGATTACTATGCTCTGAGTATGTTGGGTACATTACTTACAGGCGGTGAAAGTTCGAGAATGACAAAAGAAATTAAAGACAAAGAACAGAAAGCTGTTCAGGTTCAATCAATTCCTTTCCCATTGGAAGATCCCGGATTATTTATTGCTCTCGCTATTGCTAACAAAGGTATTAAAGCGGAAGATTTAGAATCGTCAATTGATGCCGAAATTGAAAAAGTAAAAAAAGATTTAATTACCGAAACAGAATTTCAAAAGATTAAAAATCAAGTTGAAACGGATTTTGTTACAAGAAATTCGACTGTACAGGGAATTGGCCAAAGTCTTGCCAACTACTTTGTTTATTTCGGAGATGCAAATTTGATCAATACAGAACTCCAGCGTTATATGAAAGTTACACGTGAAGACATCAAACAAGTTGCAAATAAATATTTGACAAAAGAAAATAGAGTTACTCTCTATTACTTACCGAAATCAATGGAGAAGAAATAACAATGTCATTGTGTAGTATCTCTTTTACTAACCGGTTAGAGATGCATTGCGTGTAATGACAATTAAGAATTGAAAACATAACGGAGTAATAAAAATGAAAAACAAAATTTTAGTATTAATGTTGATTTTATTCACTGCGGCAATTTCTAACGCGCAGCTGGATAGAAGTAAACGTCCTCAGCCCGGTCCTGCACCTGAAGTGAAAATCGGCAATGCCGAGTCGTTCGTACTTGCAAACGGTCTTAAAGTATTCGTTGTAGAAAACCACAAATTGCCGGAAGTAACATTTAGTTTAGTCGTTGATTCAGACCCGGTTATTGAAGGGAAAAATGCTGGCTATGTTTCTGCCGCGGGAGAACTTTTACGTACTGGAACTAAAAGCAGAACAAAGGATAAACTCGACGAGGAAATTGATTTTCTCGGCGCATCGCTGTCAACTTCCTCATCGGGCATCGGTGCATCCGGTCTTTCTAAATACGCAGAAAAAATTATGGAAATTGTTTCCGATATCATATTGAATCACGAATTCAAGCAGGAAGAACTTGAAAAGATCAGAAAACAAACATTATCAGGATTAGCTTATCAAAAAGATGATCCGGATCAGATTTCCCAGAGGGTTTCTGATGCGGTAATGTACGGCAAAGAACATCCGTACGGAGAATCTCAGACGGAAGAAAGTGTGAAATCAATTACTCTTGATATGTGTTCAAAATACGTTGACACATACTTCAGACCAAACATTTCATATCTCGCTATTGTTGGCGATATAAGCAAAGCAAAAGCAAAATCTTTAGTTGAAAAATATCTCGGCAAATGGGAGAAAAAAGATGTTCCAAAGAATACTTATCAAACACCTAAGGCACCGATTGTAACTAAAGTTGAACTCGTTGACCGTGCAAGTTCAGTTCAATCTGTTATTTCTGTTTGCTATCCTGTTGAATTACCAATCGGTAGCGAAGATGCAATGAAAGCTAGGGTTGCCAATTTAATATTAGGTGGCAGCGCAACCGGAAGATTATTTATGAACTTAAGAGAAGCTAAAGCGTATACTTACGGTGCATACTCAAGTTTGAGCCCGGATAAACTAATTGGAAGTTTCTCCGCTTCAACAAAAGTTAGAAACGCGGTTACGGATAGCGCCATTACAGAAATTATGAACGAAATGAAGAAAATTAGAAATGAAAAAGTTAGTGAAACAGAATTACAGAATGCCAAAAATTTATTATCCGGAACTTTTATACGCACTCTCGAACAACCGGCAACTATAGCCAATTTCGCAATTAATATTGCTCGTTACAATCTTCCAAAGGATTACTATAAAAATTATCTCAAGAACTTGAGTGCCGTTTCTGTTGATGATGTTCAAGCCGTCGCTAAAAAATATATTAAACCGAATAACGCAAATATCGTAATCGTTGGCAATGCTCAGGAGATTGCAAAAAATATTTCCAAATTCAGCGTTAGCGGTAAAATTGATTATCTTGATACCTACGGAGAGAAATACGATCCTAACGTGAAGAAAGTTCCGGAAGGAGTTAATGTTGATCAAGTTCTTAATAAATACATCGAAGCGATCGGCGGCAAAGAAAATATCCTTAAGGTCAAAGACAAAACAACAAAGATGTCCGGTGCTATGCAGGGAATGAATATTACTATGACGCAATCTCAAAAAGCTCCTAACAAATTTTATCAGCTGGTTGATTTTGGAGTTGGACAGCAGACTACTGTTTTTGATGGAGAAAAAGGGAAGTCAAGTTCAATGGGACAAGAGCAGAATATGACACCGGAACAAGTTGAACAAATGAAACTTGGTTCTCTCTACTCAATGCTCGAATACGGAAAGAATAATGTTAAAACCGAATTAACGGGAATGGAAACGATTAATAATAAAGAGGCGTACGTTGTTACATTTACATACCCATCCGGTAAAAAAGCTACAAATTATTACGATGTGAATTCCGGACTTATTGTTCGAACAATAGCCGAAGGAGCCGGGGCAACACAGACTATTGATTTTGATGATTACCGTGATGTTCAGGGAGTGAAATACGCTTTTAAGATGAGTTTGGTTACAGCTCAAGGCGCCATAGATTTAATTACTTCTTCAATTGAAGTAAATACAAATTTAGCCGACTCTCTTTTTGAGATAAAATAATTTATTAGGCAGGGGATTTAATTCTTTGATCCCCTGCCATTTTTCATTTACCGGTTTTTTTCTATCATTCACCGATTTATTCTTAACTTCTTAGACAAGCTCATCTATTTTTACCTCCGTCTTTCTCAAAAATTATTTTGGATTAATCAAGACGCTTTTATAAGTTTGGAAACGAAAAATACAAATAATGTTTCCTATGGAACCATCGTTTTTGCCAAACGTCTTATCCTAAAGAAAAAAATGGAAAAAATGAAACACGATATTGAAACAAAGCAAAGAATACTTTCTAAAACCGAAGAGATGTTTTACCGGTATGGCTATGCTAAAATTACTATGGAAGAGATAGCTGCTGAGTTAGGGATTAGCAAAAAAACTCTTTATAAACATTTCTCCAACAAAGAACACCTTATTAAAGAACTTATAATATCGATAAAGTGTGAAGTCGACGCATTTATTGAACCATTGGTTGCCGATAAGAAAATGGAATTTATCGAGAAGTTGAAACGGTTTATGAATTTTATTGCCAAAACAGGTGCTAAGTTGGAGGGCCCAATGGTTCGCGACATGATAAAAAACCACCCAGAACTGTGGCGTGATATTCAGGAGTTCCGAAAGAAAAAAGCGCATTCTAATTTATCGCGATTGATGGAGCAAGGAATTAAGAGCGGGATTTTTAGAAAAGATGTTCACACTGAAGTAATCGTACTCTCTTATGTTGCGGCAATTCATAGTTTAATAAATCCGGATGTGCTTTCACAATTGCCGATCTCAGCCGATCAAGTCTTCAAAGAAATAATAAAAATTTTATTTGAAGGAATTTTTACAGTTGAAGGAAGGAAGAAATACAACACATCAACACTTATAAAAGAAAATTACGGAGAAACAATATGATGATTAGATCAAATCTCAAACTTATTCTGTTAATATTCGGATTGATGCTATTCAATTCTGCTGTTCGAGCACAGGAAAAACTTTCAATCACGATTGATCAGGCTATTCAGATAGGATTGAAGAACAGCAAAACACTTCATTCATCACTTATGAAAGTGAAATCTGCCGATGCAAGATTAAGCGAAGTGAATGCAGGTCGATTACCGTCTCTTAAACTTGCGGCATCTTACAGAAGACTGAGTAAGATTGATCCAGCTGTCATCTCGGTATTGGGAAATACTTTTGAAATAGCGCCCTCAATATTTGACAACTATTCGGCTCAGCTTTCTGTATTCCAGCCGTTATTTACCGGCTTTAGATTACTAAGCAGTACGAATATTGCCGAATACACTTCGAGTGCAACTAACGAAGATTATAATAAGGACAAAAACGAATTGGTATTCAATATCAAAAACGCTTACTGGTCTTTGTTCAAAGCAACTCAGTTGAAGAATGTTATGGATGATAATGTGCAGATGATAAAAGCACATCTCGAAGATGCTAAAAATTTATTGACAGTCGGAATGTTAACCAAGAACGATGTGCTCAAACTTGAGGTGCAGCTCTCTAATATGATGTTCAATCAAATTGATGCGGAAAATGCTGTAAAACTTGCCACAGTTAGTTTGAACAGTGTGCTCGGTATTGCACTAACAACAAGTATTGAAATAAATTCTTCTGTTAACTTGACACAATTTAATTATGACGAACTTAATAACCTCATTAGCGATGCCGTGGAAAAACGTCCGGAAATAAAATCCGCAGATTATAGAATCAAAGCAAGCGAGGCAGGTGTTACTATGGCTAGATCTTCTTGGTACCCGCAAATTAGTTTGTTCGGTAATTATTATTCAAGCAGACCGAATCAGAGAATATTTCCCTCGAAAGATGAATTTAAAGATACATGGGATGCAGGTGTGAATTTAAGTCTAAATATTTGGGATTGGCTTACAACTGCACATCAGACTGAACAGGCAGAAGCAACACTTTCTCAAGCTCAAGACGGATTGGGAATTATTAAAGACAACATTACGTTGGAAGTAACTCAGAATTATTTGAATGTGAATCAATCTAAAAGAAAAATAGAAATCTCGCAGTTATCAGTTAAACAAGCAGACGAAAATATGAGAATGACTGCGGATAAATTTAAGAACGGTCTGGCTCTCAGTTCGGAAGTTGTTGACGCCGAAACCGCTCAATCAACGGCTAAAATAAATTATACAAATTCTATTGTTGATTTTGAACTTGCGAAAGCAAGATTAGACAAGTCAATAGGTAAATAAAAAATTTAAAATCATTTGGAGAAGTAAATCATGAAGAGATGGAAATCGATAGTTGCAGTAATAGTGATCTTTGCAGTCATTATTACAATACTGTTTATGAACAAGAAAAAAATGGCGGAAACCACAGCTGGCGGCATTAAAGACGTTTATTATGTTTCAGTTGAAAAAGCCGAGAAGAAAAATTTATCGGAATCATTAAGTATGGTTGGTAACATAATTGCAAATGGTGATGTAAATATTATTTCTGAAGCTGCTGGAAAAATTACCGGTGTATTTACCAAAGTTGGCGATTATAAACCGGCCGGATCAGTTCTTTTTCAAGTTGATGACGAGTTAAAGAAAGCTGCATTAATGAGTGCGGAAGCGAACTATGAAAAAGCTAAAAAAGATTATGAAAGATTTCAAACACTTTATCAGCAGAAATCTGTTACCGATTCTCAGCTCGATCAGGCAAAACTGGGAGCCGCAATGGCAGAAGCACAATACATTGTTGCAAAAAGACAGCTCAATGACACCCAAATTAAAACTCCAATTTCCGGTTACGTTACTAGCCGCTATGTTGATTTGGGTTCAATGGTTCAAGGTGCGCCGCAGGCAACAATGGTTGCAAATGTTGTTGATATAAGTAAATTAAAAGTAAAATTAAATCTTGCGGAAAGTGATGCCTTTCTTACAAAAGCCGGAGATGCAGTTACGGTTACTGTTGATGTTTACCCCGGTGTCACATTCAAAGGAAGAGTAGAATCGATTAGTTCTAAAGGAGATGAGGCACATACTTATCCGGTTGAAATTACAATTAACAATGAAAGTGCTCATCCTCTTAAAGCTGGAATGTTTGCGCGAGTTGAGTTCACTTCTTTGAAAAACAGAGAAACAATTGTTATTCCGAGAGATGCATTGGTAGGGAGCGTTAAAGTGCCCCAAGTGTTTGTAGTAGAAAACGGTATTGTAAAACTTCGCAACTTAACAGTGGGAAATGAATCCGGTATTTTTGTCCAAGTGCTTCAAGGATTAATGGAAGGCGAAACGATTGTTGTGAACGGACAAAATAATTTGGTAGATAACTTAAAAGTTGAGATTCTCAATAAGTAAAAAGGATTTTAAAAATGACAATTACAGAATTATCAATAAAAAGACCGTCGCTTATAATAATTATATTTTCAGCGCTCATTGTTTTAGGTCTCTTTGCTTTGCGTCAGCTTCAGTACGAATTGCTGCCTAAAATTTCTCCGCCAATTATAACGATTACGACGATATATCCGGGTGCATCGCCAAATGAAGTTGAAACCGGTGTAACTAAAGTAATTGAAGACGCGGTTTCCGGAATGGATAAAGTTTCCGATGTACGTTCAACTTCTTCGGAAGGTGTTTCGTTTGTTATTATAGAATTATTGCAATCTGCCAATACAGATCTTTCACTTCAAGATGCTCAGAGAAAAGTGGGGCAAATTACAACCCAGCTTCCAACCGCTGCAAAAACACCAACGATTTCAAAATTTGCGCTTGATGAACTTCCGATTTTGAGAATGGGTGTTTCTGCGGATATGGATTCAAAAACATTTTTTCAATTCACAAAAGATAAACTTCAGCCGCTCCTTTCACGTGTGCCCGGAGTTGGTCAGATAGTACTTGTTGGCGGAGAAGAACGGGAGATCAAAGTGAATCTTGATCTGCAGAAATTACGTGCTTACGGTTTTTCAATTCCGCAAGTTACTCAAGTGATAAGAGCCGCTAATCTTGATTTTCCTACCGGTAAAGTAAAAGATAAAGACGGCCAATTCATTGTACGTGTTGCGGGAAAACTTACTTCGGTAGATGATTTGAAAAATCTTACTATCGGCGAATCCAGAATGGGTGGTGAGATAAAGCTTTCAGACATTGCGGAAGTTCAAGATGGAATTAAGGAATACACAAATATTGTTCGTATTAATTTCCGAAGTACTGTCGGATTGATTCTTCAGAAACAAACAGATGCGAATGCGGTTGAAGTTGCAAAACTTGTAAGAAAAGAGATCCAGAGAATTGAAAGTGTTTATAAAGCGAATAATTTGAAATTTGAAATCGCTCAGGATGCTTCTCTATTTACTATTGATGCCGCTAACGCTGTTAAAAGCGATCTAGCGCTTGCAGTAGTGCTCGTTTCGATTGTTATGTTAATGTTTCTGCATAGTGTCAGAAACTCAGTAATCGTTTTGATTGCCATTCCATGTTCTCTGATATCAACATTTATAGCAATATGGGCATTGGGCTTCACTTTGAATTTAATGACGCTCCTTGGACTCTCGCTCGTAGTAGGAATTCTTGTAGACGATTCAATTGTGGTTCTGGAAAATATTTATCATCATCTGGAGAAAGGGGAGGAGAGTCGAGTTGCAGCTTTACGCGGACGAAATGAAATCGGTTTTGCTGCTCTTGCAATAACATTTGTTGATGTTGCGGTTTTTTTACCGCTAACTCTGGTTGGTGGAATTGTTGGAAATATTTTGCGTGAGTTCTCTGCCGTTATTGTCGTTTCAACCTTGATGAGTTTATTCGTTTCATTTACAGTAACTCCAATGCTTGCATCAAGATTTGCCAAGTTAGAAAGACTGACGTCAAGAACATTACTTGGTAAATTCGCACTTTGGTTCGAAAAGAAATTTAAAGAACTTACAGAAAATTATGTCACTGTTCTTAAATGGGCACTAAAAAATAGAATTAAAGTCGCACTTTTAACTGTTGCTGCTTTCGTAGCTGCCTTCGCATTAATTCCGCTTGGGTTTATAGGTGCTGAATTTATGACTCAGACAGACCGAGGAGAATTCGCTGTAAGTCTTGAGTTGGCTCCTGGAACAACAATTGAGCAGACGAACATAGTTTCGCAGCAAGTTGAAAAAATGATTGGTAAAATGCCGGAAGTTGATAGGATGTATGCTAACGTGGGTTCTTCTACTGAAGGGCTGGTCGGTTTTGCTTCCAGCAATTCAACTGAAATAACCGTTACACTTATTCCTAAAGAAAACAGAATTAAATCTACCGATCAAGTAGGAAACGAGATTAAACAGATGGTTCAAAGAATTCCAGGAGTTAAAGTTCGTATTAATCCGATTGGAATTTTTGGTACAGCAAACCAGACACCAATCCAATTAATAATTAATGGTCCGGCTTATGAAGAGGTTTTGAAAACAGCCCATGACATTCAGAATATTGTTAAAAAAATTCCGGGAACTGCAGATGTTCGTCTTTCTGCGGAAGATGGAAATCCGGAAACCAGAATTGAAATTGACAGAAGAAAATTAAATTCATTCGGATTATCTGTCGCGGATATCGGTCAAACTTTACAAGTTGCATTAACCGGTGATGATAATTCCACTCTTCGCGAAGGCGATACTGAATATGATATTAGAATCGTTCTTGATCAATTTGATCGTTCCAAAACCGCTAATCTTGGTAATATCAGTTTTACAAATAGAAAGGGACAGCAAATATATCTTAAGCAATTTGCTAATATCTATCAGTCAACCGGACCTACAAAATTATCTCGTGAAGCTAGAAGCGCTGCAGTAACGGTTTACTCTCAAGTTCAGGGAGGAAGAACTACCGGTACTATATCTCAAGATATGGAAAAAGCTTTTGCGAAATATAAATTCCCGCCCGGTGTTACATATTCTTGGCAGGGAGATATCAAAAGTCAGCGCGATTCATTTGGAGATTTAGGTCTTGCAATGCTCGCTGCAATAATGTTCACTTACATGGTAATGGTTGCGTTATACGATTCATTCGTTTATCCGTTTGTAATATTATTTTCGATACCGCTTGCAATGATTGGCGCACTGCTTGCATTGGCACTGAGTTTAAAAGCTCTCAACATTTTTACAATTCTTGGAATAATTATGTTAACCGGATTGGTTGCAAAAAATGCGATTCTATTGGTTGACAGAACAAACTTTATGCGAGCACAAGGGGAAAGCGTTTATGACGCATTGATTGATGCGGTTAAGATGAGGATTCGTCCGATATTTATGACTACGTTAACCATGATTTTTGCAATGACTCCTATTGCTCTTTCAACAAGTTCAGGTGCCGAGTGGAAATCCGGTTTAGCATGGGCACTAATAGGAGGTTTAACTAGCTCGCTACTATTAACATTGTTAATCGTTCCGTTAGTTTATACTAAAGTTGAAGAATACCGCTTGAGAATTCCTGTATTGTTTAAGAAAGTAAGCGAACTTTTGAGATTTAAGAAGAAAGCAATTGTCCCAGATTCAGTTTCTGAAGATCTGGGATTGAGTAAATAGTTCTAAATTTGAATCTGATAATGATTGATTTAAAAGCCGCATTCATAATTGAGCGCGGCTTTTATTTTCTTTCTCTATAAAAGCTTCTTTTATATTTTTAACACTAAAATTTCATAAAAGTAGAATCATTCAATGAAAAAATATTCTGTAATTGTTTTTGACCTGGGGAATGTTCTCATTCCTTTCGATTATCAAATCATCGTTAACAAATTTAATAGAATTAAGCCCGGACTTGGCACTAAATTTTACAAACTTTACGAAGAGAACTATAACATCCACCGCGAATTTGAAAAGGGAAAAATTAATACAGAAGAATTTTTAACAATTATGCTGGAATGGCTGGAAGGAAAAGTATTTGGAAAACAATTTTGCAAGATTTATTCAAGTTTGTTTTCAATTAACCGGGAGGTAGCGGATCTTCTTCCGATATTGAAAAAAAAGAAATACAAACTTGTTCTTCTTTCGAATACAAATCCGATACATAAAAAGTACGGTTATCAGCATTTCGATTTTTTGAAATACTTTGATAAACTCATTCTGTCGCATGAAGTGAAATCTCTAAAACCGGAAAAAGAAATTTATAAAACGGTTGAATCTTTTACCGGAAAGCCGTCTAAAGAGCATTTCTTTATTGATGATATTAAAGAATATGTAGAAGGAGCAAGAAAAATTGGCTGGGACGCAATTCAGTTTACCACTTACGAAAATCTTTTAGATGAGTTGAAAAGGAAAAAAATTTTATGACCATCCTTTCCATACTTCCGGTCTATAACCAACCGTAACTTCTTTTCCGTTTCTTACAATAGGAGTTTTAAATAATAAAGAATCGTTTAACAATTCTTCCTCCAAATCGAAAACCATAAATTGAAGATTTCTCTTCTTGAATTGTTTCCCATCACGGTCAATCAAATCATCAAGCGGAATAACGCGTGTAATATTTTCTAGCTCACCTTTTGCAATCCCTTTTTCGTTTAAATCTCTAAAATGGAACGTAATTCTCCGTTCTTTGAAATACCGTTCGGCTTTGCGGGTTTCACTGCATCCTTTAGTGCCGAATATCTGAACATTCATAATAATTTCCTAAAAGTGTATCCGAGCCGCATTGTTTAGTGTGTACAAAAGTTTTATTTTTCTTTCGAACAATAATAAATAAACTATGGAAGACTTATGCGACATATCAGGAATATTTTATACATCATTTTAGGAATTATCACTATGAGCTGCAGTTCAGAAAAGAAACAAGTGCCGGACAATTTTAAGTATTCGACAGAACAATTTGCCGACTTGCGTATTCAGCGGTATCAGGTTCCGGGGTTTGATGAACTCACACTCAAACAGAAGCAGCTTGCTTACTATCTCTATCAAGCGGCACTTTCGGGACGTGATATGATTTATGATCAAAATTATAAACACAATTTATACATCCGGCGAACGCTTGAAGCAATAATTAAAACTTATTCCGGCGACCGAACAACACCCGATTTTGGAAAATTTATGACTTACACGAAGCGTGTTTGGTTTTCAAACGGTATTCATCATCACTATGCAAACAAAAAATTTCTTCCGGAATTTTCGAAAGAATATTTTAAAGAATTAATTAACGGTTCAGATGAATACGAATTTCCTCTTCAAAACAACGAACGCCCTGATGATCTTGTTAAAAAACTTATACCGATTATGTTCGATCCCAAAATTGATGATATGAAAGTCAATCAAAACCCGAAATTTGATCTTGTGAAATCATCTGCAGTAAATTTTTACGATGATGTAAATCAAAAAGAAGTTGAGGCATTTTATAAGAAAATTGTAAATCCAAATGACCCGGAACCGATTTCTTACGGACTAAATTCCAAATTAGTTAGACTAAAAGGGGAAATTTTAGAACGTCATTATAAAGCGAACAGTATCTATGCTGGGGCAATTGTTAAGATCGTAGAATGGCTGAAAAAAGCAGTTACAGTTGCGGAAAACGATCAACAGAAAAAAGCTTTAGAGCTTCTTATTCAATATTATGAAACCGGAGATCTAAAGGTCTGGGATGAATACAACATTGCCTGGGTTAAAGACACATCTTCCGTAATTGATGTGGTAAACGGTTTTATAGAAACGTATAACGATCCTCTCGGTTATCGAGGTAATTATGAATCTTACGTTTCCATAAAGGATCAGGAAGCGACAAAACGGATTAAAGCAATAAGCGACAACGCGCAATGGTTCGAAGATAATTCGCCGATATTGCCCGAACATAAAAAGAAAAATGTAAAAGGGATCAGCGCAAAAGTTATTACAGTTGTTGTTGAGTCCGGCGATGCTTCGCCTTCTACACCAATCGGAGTGAATCTTCCCAATTCAAACTGGATTAGAAAAGAGTATGGTTCTAAATCCGTAAATATGGGAAACATTGTTCATTCTTATAATATGTTTTCAAAGACAAGCGGAGTCTTGGAAGAATTTGCATATTCAAAAGAAGAGATTGAACGCGCAAAAAAATATGGCTCTCTTACAGACGATTTGCACACAGATATGCATGAAGTGATTGGACATGCATCCGGGCAGCTTAACCCCGGTGTTGCAGAACCGCATACTACATTGAAAAACTATTATTCAACTCTTGAAGAAGCGCGGGCAGATCTTGTTGCTCTCTATTTTCTAATGGATCAAAAACTAGTTGATATCGGTGTAATGCCTTCGATTGATGCCGGCAAAACCGCTTATGATCAATACATCAAAAACGGATTAATGATACAACTTGCGCGTGTTCAACCCGGAGAAAATATTGAAGAGGCACACATGAGAAACCGCCAGCTAATAGCAATGTGGGTATATGAAAAAGGTAAATCCGAAAATGTAATTGAAAAGAAAGTAAGAGAAGGCAAAACGTATTTTGTGATTAATGATTATAACAAACTCCGGGATCTATTCGGTCAGCTGCTGCGCGAGATTCAAAAAATAAAATCGGAAGGTGATTATAACGCCGGTAAAAATCTAGTTGAAAACTACGGAGTAAAAGTTGATCCGGTTCTTCATAAGGAGATATTAGAGCGCTATAATAAATTAAATATTGCACCTTACGCCGGATTTATAAATCCAATGTTGGTTCCGGTTATGAAAGGAAACGAAATAATTGACGTGAAGATTGAATACCCGGATGACTTTACTAAACAAATGTTGTTTTATGCTAAAGAGTATTCCTTCTTACCAACGTATAATTAGTTTAATGGGGAACGCATACTTGCGTTCCCCGAATTTTTATTGTTAAAATTGGTATGTACGGAAATAATAGCTGTATATTAAATAACTATTAGCATTCATAAATGAAAAAAAACCGGTCTCTTCTTTTTTTAATATTTGCTTTTATCTTTGCACAGTTTGCCTGGTTAGGTTTGCTCGGTTTGTGGATCTACTGGTACGTTGCTAATTATCTAATCATCAAACAAGTTGGCGATAAACTTTCTCCGCAAATAGTATTAGATAGTCCGAACGTACTGATTTTCGTAGGCGGAATTGTGCTGATAGTTTTAATTGCAACCGCAATGTTCCTTATCTTCCGAAACCTAACTGTTCAGGTAAAACTTACAAAGTTATACGATAATTTTATTGCAAACGTTACTCACGAATTAAAATCTCCGCTCGCATCAATTCAGCTTTATCTGGAAACCTTGCACTCTAAAGAAGTCCCCGCAGAAAAGCAGAAAGAGTTTTACGGATTGATGATGAGAGATTCAAAGCGTTTGAAAAAATTGATTGATTCAATATTAGAAATATCGCGGCTGGAGAAAAAACGGATTGCGCATAATTATCATATTTATAATGCAGATGAGGTTATTCGTCAGTTAATTAAGGAATCGATAGAGCAATTTCGTTTATCCGATTCGGCAGTTGAAATCCTAGGTGAAGCGCCATGTAAATGCGTGATTGATAAAGACGCAATGCAGATTGTATTTGATAACCTGACAGATAATGCAATGAAATATTCTGTAGATGCACCCAAGATCACGGTAAAATTATCGTGTGCAAAAAAATATCTGATGATTGAATTTGCTGATAAGGGCATCGGCCTGAGACAAAAAAATCTAAAAAATATTTTCAATAAGTTTCAACGGATTGATAATAAAAATATTCCAAATGTAAAAGGAACGGGACTAGGATTATACTGGGTGAAGGGGATAGTTAAATTTCATGGGGGCAGAATTTCCGCTTACAGCGAGGGTATTAATAAAGGAACTACTTTCAAAATAGAAATGCCGATCTATCAGTCATCAAAAAGGTTCTATGTGAAAAAATTACTTAGGGAAACCGCTCGGAAACAAAAAATGCTGGGTAAAGAAGATGGAGAATAATCTTTTTAAAGGGAAGAGAATTTTGCTTGTTGAAGATGAAGAAACTCTTGCTGTTGGGCTAGAATATAATCTTACAGACGAAGGATACATTGTTGATTGGGCTAAGGACGGCAGACAAGCATTGGAATACTTCGGATCAAACGAATATGATTTGATTATTCTTGATATCATGCTTCCATATTACAATGGCTTTGAAATTGCCGAAAGAGTGCGTGCAAAATCGCCGCAGATGCCATTGCTGATGTTAACAGCAAGGACCAATGCCGAAGACAAAGTTAGAGGGCTTGAAATTGGAGCGGATGATTATTTAACCAAGCCGTTTAATTTGAATGAATTACTGCTGCGTGTAAAAGGGATGCTGAAGCGTAAGATGTGGTACCAGTCGTCAGCAGAGATTGAGCCTTCTTACCGCTTTGGGAACAACATAGTGAATTTTGAAAATCTAAGTTGTATCAGCGGTTCAAAAAACTTTGTACTAACACAACGAGAAGCAATGGTTTTAAAATACTTAATTGAGAGGAAGGGGAAAATAGTTTCCCGTAAAGAATTGCTAGAAAATGTCTGGCATCTAAGTTCGGAGGTCGAAACAAGAACAATAGATAATTTTATTTCACGCTTAAGAAAATATTTTGAACCTGATCCGGAACACCCAATCTATATTAAAAGTATTAGAAGCGCGGGATACACATTCAATGATGAAATAAAGAATAGTATTCCGCCCTCTCTATAATAATTAATTCAAACCGCACATTCCGTTTGCACAGCCGCCGTATGAAGGAACACCGCAACTTCCATCAGAACATGATGAACCGCTATCAAAACTAGATGATCCAGTTGACGCGCTGAACGACGAAAGAAGTTTTTTGTGATTCTTAGATTGACATGACGGACAGATCACTTCTTCAAGATTAGATGATGATTTGTGCAGCACTTCAAATTTTTTATTGCAGTCGTTACATTTGTATTCAAAGATTGGCATTGTTTCCTCTATTTGTTCATTATTATTGTCATTCCGTGCAAGCGAAGCGCGACACGTAATCGATAAATTCCAACTTACGCCGGAATGGCCGTTTTTAAATTACGTGAGTTGAGATCTTTCCTACATTTTCTAGTTCCGCAATAATTTTATCGCCTGGAACTACTTTTCCAACTCCTTCCGGAGTACCGGTGTAAATCAGGTCGCCTTTTTCAAGTGTCATTCGAGCAGAAATAAATTTCACAATCTCGACCGGTGAAAATATCATGTTTTTAATTGATGAATTTTGTCTCACTGTTCCATTTACTGAAAGAGAAATATTTTCATCACCTTTAAGTTGATATTCCTTTTTCATCACAATGTCTGTAAGGACCGCGGCAGTGTCAAAACATTTTGCAAGTGTCCAAGGGTCTCCCTTTGCCTTGAATTCAAATTGAAGATCACGCAAAGTCATATCCAGACCAATTGTATATCCTTGAATTGCTCTTGATGCTGTTTCATCATTACCGTTTTTAATATCCTCGCCTATATAAAGAACCAGCTCAACTTCATGCTGCAAATTTTTCGAGTGAGTAGGATGCACAACTGATTCTCCAGAATATATAACGTTTGACGCCGGTTTTAAAAATATTATTGGAAACTCCGGGACCTCACCGCCTAATTCTTTTGCATGAGCCGCGTAGTTCCGCCCGACGCAAACTATTTTTCCTATTGGAATCTGCTCACTGCTATTTTTGATTTTTAGATATTTCATAACTCCTCATTAGATGAAAATCTTATTAAATGGATTCATTAACAGATACTTGATTCTTGATTTCTGCTAATTAATAATTCTAACGTCTAGAATCGAGCATCCAAAATCTAGTATCTAGATTATGTTTTTTGTTCTTTTTTCTTTGCTGCCGGGAAAAGTATGTTGTTCAGAATTAGCCTATATCCCGGTGAATTCTTATATAAACTTAGATCTGTTGGCGGATCGCCAACTGCATGCTGGTAATCTTCCGGATCATGTCCCCCATAAAATGTAAATGTTCCTCGTCCGTAATTTCCATGAATATATTTTACCTGGTCGGTTCCCGCGCGCTGTCCCAAAATGTAAACCGAGTTCTTAATAAATTTCTTGTTGAACATTGTTGTCTGTCCCATGAAACCATGAATTACGTTAACATGATCTTGCGTAAGCATTGTTGGAACGGGGTCGTATTTGGCGGAGAAGTCAAAAAGTGTGAAATAATCATTTCTCTGATCGCCAATTTCTAATGGTTGAATATCAATGTTACTGTATTCATAAATCAATGGATTCATCTCTAGCTTAAAATTCTGGAAAGCGAATGTATTGTTAAAATCCAATTTTTCCTGCGCGTTTGGATCCGGCGGGTCACCGTCATAAATTCTATCAACGATGTCAACATTCATTGCGGCTAATGCTATATCAAAAGAATCTGTTGCCGAACACATTGCGAACATAAATCCGCCATTGCCGACAAAGTTTTTTATTGTTTGAACAATGGATTTTTCCATATCAGATACTTTTTTGAAGCCAAGTTTTTTGGCTTCATTTTCATAGAGCATCTGCTGTTCAATATACCACTGCGCGCCGCTGAATGACGCATAGAATTTTCCATATTGTCCCGTAAAATCCTCGTGATGGGTATGAAGCCAATCATAATTCTTTAAATCGCCTCTCAATATTTCTTCAACCCAGATTTTATCATAAGGTACTTCCGCATAATTCAGCGCAAGAGTTACAGCATCATCCCACGGCTGAAAGCCAGGAGGAATATAGACGGCAATCTTTGGAGCTTTTTCTAATCTTACAACTTCCATGTTTTGGTCTTCACCCTGAACCAATGAATATATCTGTACCGCCTCTTCATTTGATAATGGTTGAAACGCGACACCTTTTATCCTGCATTTCATTGCAAGCTGATCGGAATAATCAAACATAAAAGAACCGCCGCGGTAGTTTAGCAGCCAATCGGCAGTGGTACCATCTTTCAACGCATTAAAAGTAATACCGTAAGCTTTGAGATGATCTGTCTGATGCAGATCCATATAGATAAGCAATTTGGATTGAGCCAAGCTCAATGAGCAGATGGTCAAAAATATTATTAAAAAAATTTTCATTTTTCTTTTTATTAGAACTGGATAGATTTATTGGTTTATTATAAATACAATATTATATTTTGTTCCGCAACAAAACTAGATTAACTATGGCACATCATAAAAATAAATTACCAGAATGCGCAAACTGCGGGTTCAAATTTGTTGGAGCAGATAATTTTTGTCCAAACTGCGGACAAGAGAATAATGATTTATTAGTTCCAATTAAACATCATATCCACGAAATGTTCGAAGAACTACTTCATTTAGATTCAAAATCATTTCAAACGATTAAAAAATTAATTTTTAAACCGGGATTAGTTAGTAAAGAGTTCAATTCCGGCAAACGAGCAAGTTTAGTAGCGCCAATAAGACTATACATTTTTATAAGTTTTGTCTTTTTTGTGATGATTTCTTTGAAACCATTCTATGAAAAAGTAATAATTTTTCCACTTCCACACGAAAAAAACATTGTTTCCGAGAAAGAAAAAGCTTCCTTAAGTAAAGTAAAAATCGATTCCTTGACAAGATATAGAAGTACTGTCTCTGCTAAGGAATTGAAAGGGCTATCTGCTTTTCAAATTGATTCATTGTTAAATGAGAAAGGAATGCACGAATCTCAAGCACGTAGATTATTCAAGAAGATACTCGTGAAAGTTTCTGATAGAAACGAAGATTTTATTCATATAATTTGGAAAAATCTCTCTTACGGTATGTTTATTCTAATGCCATTATTTGCTGCGTTGATATTTCTTTTTTACAGATCTCAAACAAAATTTTATGTGGAGAGCCTTGTAATTTCGATTCATTACCAAAGTTTTATATTTCTCTTTTATACGTTAATATTTTTGACGGATAAATTTTTTCCGTTTGAATGGGGGAAATTATTAGGACTAGTATTAATCCCGGTATATTTGTTTTTAATTCTCAAAGAATATTACAGACAAAGTTTTTGGAAAACTGCGGGAAAGGCATTCGTTTTAGGTTTGCTACATCTAATTTTGCTGGGATTATTCTTTTTCGGTTCAGTTTTAGTAACATTGCTGCTGTTATAAACAGCAGCAACTATTTATGCCGTTTTTCTATCACTCTCTATGTAAACCGGTTTTTCACCTTTAAGTACAGTGTCTTTTGTAACTAAACATTTGTCAATATTTTCTTTCGTCGGCAGCTCATACATAATATCAAGCAGTATTCCTTCAACAATTGAGCGGAGAGCGCGTGCGCCGGTTTTTCTTTCAATTGCCTTCTTAACAATTTCTTCTAAAGCCTGCTGATCAAAATTAAGTTCAACGCCTTCCATCATAAATAATTTCTGATACTGTTTAATGATCGCATTTTTCGGTTCTGTTAAAATGTTTTTCATTGCTTTAGAATTAAGCGAAGCAAGAGGGGCGATGATTGGAAGTCTTCCCACTAATTCCGGAATCAAACCGTACTTTACTAAATCTTCCGGCTGAACTTTTTGAATAAGATTATCTCTTTCGGTTTCGAATGGATTCGAAATATTCGTATCAAAACCGATTGTGTTTTTGTTTATACGGGACGCTATTACGGATTCAACACCGTCGAATGCGCCGCCGCAGATAAATAAAATGTTTTTTGTGTTAATGTTAATTAGACTCTGCTCGGGATGTTTTCTTCCGCCGCGAGGGGGAACTCCAGCAATTGTTCCTTCTAAAATTTTTAAGAGTGCCTGCTGAACTCCTTCACCGGAAACATCGCGTGTAATTGAAGTGCTCTCGCTTTTACGCGCAATCTTATCAATCTCATCTATGTAAACAATTCCTTTTTGCGCTTTCTCCAAATTATAATCTGCTGCTTGAAGTAAACGTACTAAAACAGTTTCAACGTCATCGCCAACATATCCGGCTTCAGTTAATGTTGTTGCATCAGCAATCGCGAAAGGAACATCAAGAATTCTTGCTAATGTTTGAGCAAGTAAAGTTTTTCCAACGCCGGTTTGTCCAATTAGAAGAATGTTGCTTTTTTCAATTTCAATATCATCCATATCAAAAAGAGAGCTTGAAGCGTTAACTCTTTTGTAATGATTATAAACTGCGACGGCTAAAATCTTTTTTGCCAAATCTTGATCTATTACATATTCATCCAAACTTTTCTTTAATAAATCCGGAGTGAGTGACGAATGATAAGTTTCCTTTTTGGGAAATGATGTGATGTTATTCTTTAAAATATCAACACTAGTTTTTATACATATATCGCAAATATATACATCCGGACCAGCCACCATAGATGTAACTTCGCTGCCGTCCCTTCCGCAGAAGGAACATTTAACTGTACGTGGTTCTTTTGGATCGCTCATTTTTAACCGTTTTTATTTGAAAGACCTTTTAACGCTTCACGCGCACGGTCAAAATAAAGTGAGTTTGGGAAAGTTTCAAGTAATTTCTGATATACTTGTGCTGCTTTTAGAAGATCTTTGGTCCCGTATTGATAGCATTGTGCGAGTAAAAAAGTTGATTTATCAACGAAAATCGCACTTTTCTGATTTTCAGAAGCCTCCTCCAAAACTTTTATGGCATTTAATAGATCATTTTGTGCAATCAACATCTCTACAAAATAAATTTTTGCGAAGTCATTAAGAATAAATAGGTTGGGCTGATCACTTAGAGTTTTAAATTCAATGCCGGCTTCTTTGTACTTATTTTGTATTGCCAAGAGATCTGCCTTAGCGTAGAGAAGAAGATTTAAAGAATCTTTTTTTGTTGTGTTGATAAGTGAAGAAAACTCAAGAGCGTCATTTGCAAAATCTGTAGAGAGATTTTTTGAAGCATTATTGAATAAAATAACCGACTTAGAAAAATCTCCTTTCCAAAATTCAATTCGAGCTAAATAAAAATTTGCCTCAGCAAAATTGTTCGGTTCGATGCGAGGAAATCTCGCCGCATTTTCGAGATATTCTTGAGCACGTTTCAAATCATTCCTTTCAATAGCAATTTTACCGCGTGCAAGATTTGATTCAACGTAAAAATTAGTTGTTGGTGAAAGAAGAGCTACTTTGCTGTAAATAGTATCGGCTTCTTGTAAATCAAAAATTCTGTTTCTATAAATTTCCGCAACTCTGAAAAATGCTTCGACATTAATTGTATTGTCGAGGTATGTTTTCACAAATTCGTAATATGAACTAATAATTTTTTTGTAATCATCAACAAAATACGGTACTTGTTTGGAATAAGGCTTCCACGATTCATTTTGTTGATTATACTTCTCATCAAGAGATGCTTCTAAAGTGCGCGCATAACCAATTTTTGCGGTTGGAAGGTATGGAGAGTTTGTGTAGTTCTGAACAATATAATTGTAACTTTTGGAAGCCCACTCGTACTGCTGGCTTCTGTACGCACTTTGTGCAAAATTAAAAATGGATGTGCCGTTGCCGCTGAATTCTTTTTCTGTTTTAATAACATTCTCGAATGCGTTTTTATAATTACCGGTAGTTTGATAAACAAATGTGAGCAGATCAAAAATTTCTAATTGTGGTTTAGAATCTGTAAAATCGTTCACTGCTTCGATTGTTTGTTCTGCAGCGTCTGGCCCATTCAGATAACTGTTCATACGGATTTTTACAACTTGTATTTGATCTGGATGATGATTAATCAAATTGCAAAACTCAATAGCAGCGTCTTTATATTTCATATTAGCAGCATAAATGTTAGCCATATCCATAGAGAAAATTGTCGGATCGGTAGAGATTTTATTTCCCCTTTTTAATATATCAATAGCTTTTTCGTACGCACGGTTTTCGATTGCATAATTTGCAATTATCCTGTAGCCGATAAACGTTGAAGGATTAAGAGCTAATCCTTTTTCCCAGATTTCAAATGCGCTGTCCGATTGCCCCATAATAAAGTAAGTGGTTCCAAGCAAACCGTAAAGATTAATATCCGCTGGATTCTGTTTAATCTTATTATTTAGTAGGTCGACCGATTGTTGATATTTTTTTTGTGAGATAAGAATTTTATTTAATGCTTCGAAAAAAATATTATTCCATGGTTGAGCATCTGAAAGCTCTTTATAGATTGCTTCAGCTTTTTCCAACTGCCCAGTTTGCTCGAAACTCTGGGCAAGATTAAAACGATTATCCAGATTCTGATTGACTTGAGCATTCAACCCGGTAAATAGCGATAGAACAATAATCAGAATAATTTTAGAGCGCATGATAAGTCTAACCTAAAAATTTCTCGTCAAAAATATTTCCTATGTTCAATATTTTATGAGGATCAAAAATGAGTTTCAATTGTGCCATCTCTTTTATAACACTTTCACCGTACATTTTATATAAATATTCCCGTTTCAATTTGCCTATACCATGTTCGGCAGAAATTGTTCCCCCGAGTCTTACTGCTTCGGCGCAAATTTTTGAATAAATTTCTTTTGCCTTTTGATATTCCTCTTCATCCTTAGGCAACATGTTAAGGTGAGGATGACAATTACCGAAGTGACCGTAAATTATATAATCGAGATTTGCTTCAACTACCTTTTTTTTAATCCAATGGAAGAATAGATTGAACTGATTTACCGGAACAGCTGTATCGGTTCCAACTTTTTTCAAATTTCGGAATGTAATTATTTCATTTACTTTCCACGAAATCGCGTGCCGGAACTCATGAAATTTTTCCTGCTCATATTTATCTAAAGCGAGCCAGACTAATTCTTCATCACAATTATGCTCTTTGAGGAGTTCAATCCAATTATTCAATATAGTATCTTCATCCCGATCAAAATCTTGTTCAAACCACACAGCAGCTTGTATATTATCGGGTATGTTGGGATAATCAGGGCGTAAGACATTAAGAGCGTTTATATCAAAGAATTCAAGTGCGCGGGCGCATAAAGGATTTTTTACAAAAACCGGCTGCTTAAATTTTTCGAGTGATAATGATCGTGCTTCATCAATAAATTTAAGTGCGTCTAATTCGTCTGAAAAGAAAGCAATACATGATAATACATTTTTGGGAATTTCAATCAATTTCAATTTTAATTCGGTGATGATTCCTAAAGTCCCTTCCGAACCTATAAATAAATCAATCAGGTCCATATTTTCTTTGCAAAAATATCCAGCAACATTCTTGGTCTTTGGCATTTTGTAGCCTGCCAAAGTAAAAGAAATTTCCTTACCGCTTTCGGTTATTAAGAGTGCATTTAGCTGTGATGCAAAATGTTTACCCCGTTCAATTGAAATTATTTCTCCGTCGGGTAAAATTATTCTTATGCCGAGAACGAAATCCCGTGTTGGACCATATTTAAAAGTCCGGGCTCCGGAAGCATTTGTCGCAAGTGTTGCACCGATAAAACAGTTTCTCTCAGTTGGATCGGGAGGGTAAAATAGATTTTTTGATTCAACAAAATTCTGCAGATCATTTAATATAACAGCCGGTTGAACCAGAATATATTTTTCTTTCGTGTTCAATTTGAGAACTTGATTCATCTTTTCAAGTGAGATAACCACTCCGCCTTCAGGAACACGCGCTCCAGTCAATCCGGTACCATTACCGGTAACGGTTACTTTTGTTTTATTCTTATTGAATTTTTTTAGGAGCTGGACAATCTCTTCTTCGGATTCCGGAATGTAAACCGAATCGGCAAATCCTTTATAATTGGATGCATCTGAAAGATAGTTTTGAATTTGATCTGGATCGTTCTTAATTATCATCTAAAATCATTCTGTTAATTTGCCATATTTGGACATAATAGCCTTCCAAGTTGCAACGTCAAGTTGTTCGGATTCATCAATCAGCATTATTGGAATATCATCCTCGATGCGATAGCGTCTCCGTGTTGCTTTATCCGTTGATACTAAAAAGTTGCCGTCTAATACTAGATCCGCCTTTGTTTCGGGGCAGCAAAGAATTTCTAAAAGCTCTTTTGAAATCATTTTCATCCTCTGAAATATTTAACTCATTATTGGTAAATTGCATTTAAATTCTTTCGGAATAAATCTAACTAATTTTTTCATAAATATTCGACCCAAATTATGAGCGATTCCAAACAACTCGCGGAATTTCCGCAAATTGAAACCGAACGATTGATTCTGCGTAAACTAAGCTTGGCTGATGTAAATGATATTTTCGAATACGCTTCAAATCCGGAAGTCTCGGAATTCTTACCATGGGAAACTCACAAGACGATCGAAGACACTCATTTTTTTCTAGAGCTAGTTGAAGCTCAATTTAATGAATCAAATATCATCGTTTTGGGAATTGAATTAAAAGCAGAAAAAAAATTGATTGGTACAATTGCCTTACGTAATTGGGATAAAGCAGACCGTTGTATAGATCTTGGCTATGTTATATCAAATAATTATTGGAATAAAGGATTTACAACAGAGGCTGTTAAAGTTGTAATCAAATATGGGTTCGAAGAATTAAACGCTAATCGTGTTGAAGCTCATTGTGATGAAAATAATATCGCATCCTACCGGGTCATGGAAAAAGCAGGAATGAAGTATGAAGGTACGTTGCGTCAAAAAGTTTTAATGAAAAATAAATTTGTAAATATGAGATTCTATTCCGTATTAAAAGAGGAATATAATAAATGACACGCGTGAAGATTTGTTGTATCTCATCAATTGAAGAAGCACGACTTGCAATAAAATTTGGTGCATCTGCAATAGGGTTGGTTTCAGAAATGCCGAGCGGGCCGGGCGTAATTTCAGAAGAATTGATTACAGAAATTGCCGGGCAAATACCTCCGGGCATCTCGACTTTTCTTCTCACAAGTAAACAATCTGTAGAAGAAATCATAGGACAACAGCAAAGATGTAAAACAAACACAATTCAAATTTGCGATAAAATTGTGAAAGGAACTTATGCAGAATTAAAGAATTCTTTGCCTGGGATAAAAATTGTTCAAGTAATTCATGTTTCGGGAGAAGATTCAATTAATGAAGCTGTCGAAGTCTCAAAAGATATTGATGCGCTGCTTCTTGATTCTGGAAATCAAAAACTTGAGATAAAGGAATTAGGTGGTACAGGAAGAACTCACAATTGGAGCATAAGCGCAAAAATAGTTGAGTCGGTTAAAATTCCTGTATTTCTGGCGGGCGGTCTTAATGCGCAAAATGTTGCCGATGCCGTTCATCAAGTAAAGCCCTTCGGAGTGGATCTTTGTTCGGGTGTAAGGACTAACGGAAAATTAGATGAGCAAAAAGTGAAATCATTTTTTACAAATCTAAATGATATGGTAAAATGAAGGAACCACTTTCATACAAAAAAATTCTAAAATTTTGGATGCCGCTTTCTGCAACCTGGTTGATGATGTCTGTGGAAGGTCCGTTTTTAACAGCGTTGATCGCCCGAATGCCAAACCAGGAGTTTAATCTCGCTGCGTACGGAGTTGCATTTGCGTTGGCATTAATCATGGAGTCGCCTGTCATTATGATGATGAGTGCCTCGGTGTCTCTGGTTCGCAATAAATATTCTTTTTATAAACTTAGAAATTTTGTCTATTCCGTAAATTTATTAGCTACACTTTGCATAATAATTCTAATAATTCCCCCGATTTTTTATTTTCTTACAATTAAATTAATAAACCTGCCGATGGAAGTTGCTATACTGACGCATAAAGCTGTCATTTTATTAATTCCCTGGCCGGCTGCGATCGGGTATAGACGGTTTTATCAAGGTATAATGATTAGCAGCAATGCGACTCGACGAGTTGCTTACGGAACTATAATCCGAATGTCCTCGATGTTTATTGTAGCAGTAATATTAATTACTTTTTCTAAATTCGAAGGAGTTGTAATAGGTGCATCTGCTCTTTCTTCCGGAGTGATAATGGAAGCTCTCGCGAGCAGATTAATGGCAAACAAATTTGTTAATAACGTAAAGCAAAATCTTGTTAGTGATTTATCTGCCATTCTTTCTTATAAAGAAATAGCAAAATTTTATTATCCGCTGGCTCTTACTTCATTCATATCTCTCGGTATTCATCCAGTTGTAACATTTTTCATGGGGCAGAGTAATAGTGCATTAGAATCATTAGCGGTTTTGCCGGTATTAAATTCGCTAGTTTTTTTCTTTAGAAGTTTCGGTTTATCTTTTCAAGAAGTCGGCATTGCTCTTATGGACGAATACAAAAGTTATTATAAACTTAGAACCTTTGCATTTATTCTTGGGATTGTTGTAGTGGGAGGTTTAAGTTTAATTTCATTTACACCTCTTTCAGATCTTTGGTTTCGAAAAGTAGCCGGGCTATCCATTCAGTTATCGGAATTCTCAAAATTACCTTTGATGCTCTACACAATCTTTCCGGCAACGACTGCTTGGATTAATTTTCAAAGAGCAATTCTGGTTTATTCAAGAAAAACGAAACCGATTACATACGCAACTATAATTGAAGTAGTGGGAATAATAATTACACTTATAATCACTATTAAATTTTTCTCTTTGATCGGGGTTATTGCGGCGGTTATTGCTTATACATTAGGAAGAATTGCGGCAATTATTTATTTGATTCGGCCGACTAATCTGGCACTTAATAAAAATAAAGAATAGTTATTTGGAGATAAGTTTGAAGCCGGTTCCGTGTACATTTATAATTTCAATTGATTTATCCTGCTTTAGATAATTCCGGAGTTTTGTTATGTATACATCCATACTTCGACCCGTAAAGTAACTCTCGTCTTTCCAAATTCTAGTCAGGGCTTCAGATCGTTCCAAAATTTTATTTTTGTTAATGCAAAGCAGTCTAAACAAGTCGCATTCTTTTTGTGTAAGCCTTTGTTCATTGCCGCCGTGGTATAAAATTCTTTTATTGTAATCAAAACTATACTCGCCGATATTAAATTCATTTCTGTCATCTTCCATCTGAACATTTTTAGTCCGCTTCATAATTGCATTCATCCGCATAATAAGCTCTTCCATACTAAAAGGCTTTGTCACATAATCGTCCGCGCCTATTTTAAAACCCTCCAATTTATCATCTAGCATAGATTTTGCGGTTACAAAAAGAAATGGTGTTTGTTTATCAATCATACGGATTTTTTTCGCAAGTGAGAAACCGTCCATCTTAGGCATCATAATATCAATCAAACACAGATCGAACTTATTCGCTTTAAAATGATTGAATCCATCTTCACCGTTTAGAGCATGAGTAACATCAAATCCTTTAACAGAAAGAAATTCACGCAGCAGAGTTCCAAGATTTGCGTCATCCTCTACTAAAAGTATTTTAATTTTATTTTTCACTATTTGCCATCTATCGGAAGTATTAATTCAAATTGGCTTCCTTTTCCGTCATCGCTCGAAACAGAAATTTTACCGTTATGTGCTTCGATGATTTTTTTTGCATAACTCAAGCCAATTCCAAAACCGCGTACGTTTTGTACGTTGCCGCTTGCTACACGGTAAAATGTTTCAAAAATTTTCCCTTGAAATTCTTTAGGAATTCCAATTCCGTTATCTTTTACTGTTACAACAATTGATTTATTTATGTTTTTTGTAGTAATGGTTATTTCGGGCGTGCGTTCATTATACTTAATAGCATTATCCATAAGGTTCGCAATAATATTTGTTACATGAAAGTCATCACACATAATAGTTGATGGATTGGCGTTCAATTCGAAATTTATTTTTCCTTCTTTAAGTTTTATCGCTTCATCGTACATCAATACAGCCGAGCGGATTAATTCGTGCAGATCAACTTCTTCTCTAGATAAGTTGAACTCGCTTTTTTCCATAGCGGCTGTATTCAGAAGAGTCTCAACCATTATTTTCAACCGGTCGTTTTCTTCTTTGATGATTTTTGAATAACGCATCACAGAATCTTTTTCGCTTATAAGCGTCGGTTCGTTTAATGCTTCACACGCAATTGAGATAGTTGAAATTGGTGTTTTAAATTCGTGCGTGATGTTGTTTATCAAATCATTTTTTACTTGAGTAATTTTCTTCTGGCGCACAAACATTTGAACTGTTTTGAAAAAGACTGCAACTATGACCAAGATTAATCCAACAGAAAGACTCATCATACCGACGATTGAACTTAAAATTTGAGTCTGTTCATCCGGAAAATAAACAACCAATTCATTTCTATCGAGAAACATTTCTGCCGGAAAGAGAAGTGTCCTTAATCTCGATTTTCTGATTTCCGTAGTATCTGTACCTTTTTTAACTAATGTAAAACTGTTATTTTTTGTCTTATAGACACCAAAATAAAAATCAGTATTCAAGAGACGGCTCTTAAATTCTTGCGTAAGAAGTTTATCCAATTGTTCTGTAGAGATACGGTCTTCAATTTTCTTTTGAGAATTAACCTCTACCATTTCCGTAATAACTCTTTGAATAAGCGATTGCCGATTTCTAACAATCGTATCAAAATCCGACCGCCAGACGTATCGCTGCATGTTTGCTCTGCTATTTGGAGAGTATGCAAATACTCTTAACTGTACACCTTTCATGGTTGAATCAAAATCATTCTTAGGATTAACTTTGTAAGGCGCTTCGTCGCTGAATATTTTTACCATCTTAGATTTTGAAGAGCTATCGCCAACAAAAATTCCGATTTCCTTTTGCTTGGCATTATTTTTACTTTTAACGGAAACAGTAGTTTCGGATTTATGCAAAATATTTGCAAGAACTGTTTTTGCAGCTTCTTCCTTGTCAATTTGATCCACTACTCTTATAAGAGAACGAAAAGCATTTCTATGAAATCGTTCCCTTTCAACTTGGATCAAATTTGAAATCCAATACATCTGAACTGCAATTAAGCCGATAACCGCCAGGCTCATCAATGTTACAATAATTTTTATTTTTCGTTCTTTCATGGTGGTAAATTTAGCTTAATCTTTCTCTTTATTCATACCTTTAACAATTTTTAACAAAACCGTCCGGCTCTTTTTTGTTTTTCGATTGTATTAACGTATACTTCAAACCAAGAAAAAGGAGAAACTTTATGAGGATATTTCAAACAAACAAATCAAAATTTATTGTAATGATGGTTTTTGTTTTAATGGGATTTTTTTCGCTTGCATTATTTGCACAAGAGAAAGAAGAATCAAAATCAAAACTGGATCAGCTTAAAGGGAAAGTAGAAAAAATTACTGTAAAAGTTGATGGTAAAGATGTGGTTTTCGAAGGAAAAGAAGCTCAGAGGATTGCCGATCAATTGAGAGATCAGAAGAGAATTAAAATAGTTACTAACAACGAAAGCGAACCCGGAGAAGGTAAAGTTGTGTTTTTTAGATCACGAGAAAAGGGTGATGACAATGATGAAATAAATGATAAAGATGTCAAAAAGAAAGTTGAAATCGAAAGCGAGGATGGAAATAAAACAGTAACGGTTACAACAACGAAAGACGGTAAAGAAGAAACAAAAACCTACAAGGGTGAAGAAGCGGAAAAGTTTTTGAAAGATGAAAAAGGAATGAAACATATCTCTGTATCCTTTAACGATGATGGAAATATGCCACATGATAAGATGATCTACTTCGATAAAAAGATCGGTCGCGGAATGAGAATGCGTGGCGGATGCTGTTGCTGCGAAGAAGGGAATCGCATGGAAAAAATGAAATGGATGGAGAAGCCTGGTAAAGGAATGAAGAGGATGATCATCAAAGAAGATGATAATGATAAAGAATCCGTTAAAAAAGAAGTAGAAAAGAGAACCGAGAAGAAGTAAAAAATTTTTTGTGAGCCACGCAAATGGTGGCTCACTTATTCCTCATCGTCTCTTCTTTATAAATTTTTTCAAACCCTAATAAAAATTTTTGTTGCTTTCAGAAAAGAATACAAGTATTTTATAATCGGATTCAGTGGGCCGATATCCGATTAAGCTAATATTTTTTTATGATTCTATGTACAAACCCAATTTTGTAATTTCTTAGAAAGGAATAAGTAAAGAAAATAAATTTTTATTGGAGGTTTCTTCATGGATTCATCCTCCGAACATGAAGTGAATAATCAGTTAAAAACATATTTAATTAATTTGGAAAAAAGAATTTCTCGCATTGAGGAAAAACTCGATCTCGAGAAATTTTCTTCGGAAGACAATTTCGAATTACCTTCCTTTATACCGCAGAATATTTCAGAACGCGCAGATTCTTTAGAAACACAGATTGGTCAATTCTGGTTTGCAAAAGTAGGTATTGTAATCCTTGCGATCGGAATAATATTTCTAATGACGTTTCCTTATCAAAATTTGCCCTCATTTTTTCCGAGTCTTGTAGGAATTATTCTTACCGGAATACTTTTTTTGTTATCTAATTATTGGAAAACATCGCTTCAGTTTATTTCTCAATACGCTTTTGGTGAAGGTTTACTGCTTCTTTACTTCTCAACTTTACGCTTACACTTCTTCTCGGTTACTCCGGCAATAGAATCTAGTACGCTTGAAGTAATTCTATTGTTGATAGTCTCTTCTATTCATATTTCTCTTTCGTATAAAAGAAGATCTACTTATTTAATGGCTATTGGTGTTACATTGCTCTCCTTGTCAATGCTGATTGCGGACAATTCCTGGTTAATCTTTTTTGTATTGATTTTGATTAGCGGACTATCGGTTTATCTAAAACAAAAATTGAATTGGACTTCGTTCTTTACGTTTGCAATTCTGTTAGTCTTTTTTACTCATCTTATTTGGTTCATTGGCAATCCGGTTGCGGGTAATAAAATTTCTCTTCAAAGTTCGCCATTATTTAATATTTACTTTCTTCTTATTTACGCGTTAATTTTTGCCTACGGTAATATATTAGGAGAACGTGGCGAGAAGGAATCGTTAAATACAATATTAAACACAATGTTTAATTCAATTCTTTGTTTCCTTCTCGTGTTAATTATTTCACTTACAAAATTTAGCGAAACACTCACTGTATCCGGATTGGTAAGCTCTGTCGTTTTTTTATTTCTGTCTGCTATTTACTATGAAAAGCGTAAAAGTAAATACTCCACTTTCTTCTATGCTATACTTGGCTATACAGCATTAAGTGTGGCGATTCTTAATAGTTTTCCAAAGCCCGATTATTTTGTATGGTTGAGCTGGCAAAGTATAATTGTGGTTGCAACGGCACTTTGGTTCCGTTCTAAAATAATTATAGTGGCAAACTTCTTAATGTACCTGCTGATATTTTTTTCCTATTTAGTTTTGGAAGAAAAAATCGGCGCAATTGCATTGAGTTTTGGAATTGTAGCATTAGTTAGCGCTAGAATTTTAAATTGGCAAAAGCATCGGCTCGATCTCAAAACCGACGCGATGAGATTATTTTACCTCGGTTCATCATTTTTCATTTTCCCATATGCACTATATCATATAGTCCCAAAAGATTATGTAGCTCTCTCCTGGACTATAGTTGCAATTGGTTATTATGTAATGAGCATAATATTAAAGAATAAAAAATACCGGTGGCTTGCGCTTTTAACATTTTTGTTAACGGTTCTCTATATTCTTTTTGTCGGCACAACAAATCTAGACCCGATCTACAGGATTATTTCGTTTATGTTTTTGGGAAGTGTACTACTTGTGATTTCAATTTTATATTCTAAACGAAAGAAAGGAAGCGAGTTAAAATCTTGAAATAATAACCGGGTTCACGAAAATGGAATGTTTCGGTTCGGTAATCGTTCATCAAATCGGAATATTTTTCAAGAGTTGAAATTTTTTATTTGGCAGCTAATAATTTCAGAAAAATTTTGAGGATTGACACTTTGCATAATAAAATTTTTTGTATTGGAAGGAATATTTGCACAGATAATTATGTTTTGCCTTCCATTCATAATCCCGTATCTTATTGCGAAGATTCTACTTCCATTGGAAGAATTTAGCGATCAGTAATAGAAAAGTTTTGGTAATAATTAATTGAATTTCTCATCAAAAATAAATTGGTTATGAAATTAGATAGACGAAAATTTCTGAACACACTTTTAAGTGTTGGAGGAATCGGCGGCATCTTAGCGGTGTTTTATCCGATCTTTTCATTTTTAATTCCTCCCAAAAGCGCTGAGCCAAAAGTGAATTCTGTTAAAGCTGGAATGAGTTCCGAGTTTCCAACCAACAGTTACAAGATAGTCAAGTTTGGTAGAAAGCCGGTCATTCTAATTAAAACAGAGGACAATCAATATAAAGCGTTGTCCGCCAGCTGCACACATTTGGACTGCATTGTACAGTATAAAAATGATACAAAGCAGATCTGGTGTGCATGTCATAACGGCGTTTATGATCTTAACGGGCGTAATGTTTCAGGACCGCCGCCAAGACCCCTGGAAGAATATGATGTAAAAATAATTAAAGATGAGATTGTTATTACTAAAATGGGTTAAGCAATGATCGGGAATATTGGAAATAAAATTATTTCATGGATTGATGAACGGTATGATCTCTCTCCGTTAAATAATATGCTCAAGCACAAAAAGGTTCCTGTCCATAAACATTCAATGTGGTATTATATGGGCGGGGTAACTCTGTTTTTGTTTTTGGTCCAGTTACTAACAGGAATACTTCTCCTTCTTTATTATAGACCGGGCGAAGACAGTGCCTACGAAAGTGTACGCTTCATAGTAACCGAAGTTAGATTCGGGTGGTTGATAAGAAATGTGCACAGTTGGTCGGCAAATTTATTAGTGTTCTTTGCTTTTATTCATATGTTCAGTGTTTTCTTTTCCAAAGCTTATGAAAAACCGCGCGAGTTAACTTGGATAACCGGCTTTATTGTTTTGGTTCTTACCCTTGCATTCGGATTCAGTGGTTATCTTTTGCCATGGAATGAACTTGCATATTTTGCTACAAAGGTTGGAACAGATATCGTCGGAGTTGTTCCGGTAATTGGAGAACCGTTAAAAACATTTTTGCGAGGCGGTGAAGAAGTAACTGGCGCCACTCTATCACGTTTCTTTGGAATTCACGTTGCAATTCTTCCTGCCATATTTACTGTTTTTTTAACATTTCATTTATTGTTTATTCAGCGTCAAGGAATGCACGAGCCGGAACATTTCAAAAATTTACCGGAAGAAAAGAAAAAGTATATTTCTTTTTTTCCGGATTTTGCTTTGAAAGATCTTCTTTTGTGGGTTATTGTTTTTAATATTTTGATTTTTTTAGCACTTTATTTCCCGTGGGAATTAGGAAATAAGGCTGATGCTTTTGCGGCAGCTCCTGCCGGAATAAAACCTGAATGGTACTTTATGTTCATGTTCCAGTCACTGAAACTTCTTCCAGCGCATATTTTATTTCTAGAAGGCGAGTTGCTCGGAGTATTGTTTTTTGGCGTTGCGGGTATTGTCTGGATGCTGGTTCCATACATTAAAGTGAAGCATAAACACAATTGGAAAATTCAGCCTTTAACCTTAATTGGAATTATTATTGTTGCGTTCATTGTGATAATGACCGTCATCGGTTATTTAGTATAGGGAATACTAACATGAGAAAAAGATTTTTTAACTTATCGATATATTTTATAACAATCTCGTTTATACTCGGTGTTGTAATTTCCGCTCAGAAAGAAAATAAAAATATACAGAGCTCAAAAGAAGATCATTGTTATTCATGCCATAAAGAAATTGATAATCTGCCAAAAGATTTTTCTGAAAACGATATCCACCGTCATGCAAACATTTCATGTTCATCTTGCCATGGCGGAGACCCGACAAGCGATGATCAAGAAATTGCTATGAGTCCTTCAAAAGGATTTGTTGGTGTACCTAAACACAAGGACATTCCTAAATTCTGCGGAAAATGCCACTCAGATATAAATGTCATGAGAGTTTTTCAACCAAGAATAGAAACAGATCAAGTTGAGCAATATTACACCAGCGTGCATGGTAAAAAACTTTTAACGGGAGATGAAAATGTAGCAGAGTGTGCCAGCTGCCATTCTGCACATTCAATACTTCCTGCTAAAGATCCGCGTTCGACTGTTTATGCTTTGAATGTTCCGGGTACTTGCAATAAATGCCATGGTAATTCGGAGTTGATGAAAAAATATAATCTTCCAAGCAATCAACTGGAAGAATATTCGAAAAGTGTTCACGGAGTAGCGCTTCTTAAGATGAAAGATGTTGGCGCTCCGGCTTGTAACGATTGCCACGGTAATCATGGTGCAATTCCTCCCGGAGTTACCTCAATTTCTAATGTATGCGGAACCTGTCATGTGAGCAACATGGAATACTTCAACTCCACAAAAATGTCAAAAGCTTTTGAAGAACAAGATTTTCACGGATGCGAACAATGCCACGGCAATCATGCAGTATTAAAACCGACGGATGAAATGATCGGTGTGGGAAAAGATTCGAAATGTGTTGAGTGTCATTCATCCGGAGATGAAGGTTACGCTGCTGCGAAAAAAATATATTCATCGCTGACAAATTTGAAGAATCAATTTGCGATGGCAGATGCAAAATATTTAGAAGTTAAGAAGAAAGGGATGAATGATATTGAGATTGGCTTTCTCTTGCAGGATGCTAAACAGGCACTTATTCAATCGAGAACATTGATTCACACATTCGATTCGACTAAAGTTAGTGCAAGAACAAATGAGGGTATAGCAATTTCCAATAAAGCCTCTTTAATGGCACAAAAAGAAATTGATGAATATTATACACGCAGAAATGGTTTTGCGGTAGCAACATTAGTATTTCTCCTAGTTGTTGTAGCGCTATATTTAAAAATAAAAGACAAAGAGAAAAAAACCACTAAATAAAATATTGTATAAGCTATCATTTTCTTTCATAAACGGCTTAATTCAGAGAATAAGGTCTTGGATTTTTAGCCCGCGCTGACTAAGTTTGCCCCAGAAGGTTAAAATCTTTTTGATTTATCCCGGTAAATAAAATTTAAATTTATAAACAAGGAATGAAATGAAACTAAAATTACCTCATTCATCTCAAAATTGGGTTTCATTGGTTGGTGCTACTATTGCATTGATCAGTCTTTTCATGATAATCTTTTTATTTGTTATCACCTTCACTTCCGGAGGAGGAACTTACTTAGGACTAGTTGTATATATAATTCTCCCCGGATTTTTGTTTATGGGTTTGGTAATAATTCCTGTCGGTATGTTTCTAAAGGTTAGAAGAGATCGGAAAAAACATATTCTCCCTGCAACAGAGTGGCCACAGGTAAATCTAAACAATATCCGCCACAGACATGCCTTCTTTATATTTGCTGCTGGAACAACAATTTTTCTTTTTCTAACTGCGTTCGGCAGTTACGAAGCATTTCATTACACGGAATCGGTTGAGTTTTGTGGTAAACTCTGCCACAATGTGATGGCACCTGAATACACAGCATATCAAAATTCACCTCATGCAAGAGTAGCCTGTGTTGATTGCCATGTTGGAACAGGCGCAAGCTGGTATGTTAGATCTAAACTTTCCGGTTTGTACCAAGTTTATGCTGTTACTCTGGGTACCGTACCAAGACCAATTGAAACGCCGATCTCAAACTTACGCCCGGCACGTGAGACGTGCGAACAATGTCATTGGCCTCAAAAATTTTATTCTAGAAAACTTGTAACTCAAAGACATTATATGCCCGATGAAAATAATTCTGAGTGGGATATTTCTTTGACGATGAAAATTGGTGCTCAAATAAGCGCACTTGGAACTCAAGAAGGAATTCATTGGCACATTAACCCAAATGTTAAGATAGAATACAAATCTGCCGATAGTAAACGTGAAAAAATTCCTTGGGTTAGATATACTAACTTAAAAACCGGTGAAGTGTTTGTTTATCAAGACAAAAATGAAAGTGTTACAAAAAGTGCATTGGATACAATGCAGACACGCACAATGGACTGCATGGATTGTCACAACAGACCGTCTCATAATTATCAGCCGCCAACATTCTTCTTAAATAATGCACTTGCGGCTGGCACAATTCCAAAAGAACTTCCTTGGATAAAATCCAAGGCGCTTGAAATTATGGACAAGAAATTTTCTACTACCGATACGGCAATGATTGTTATTAGAGATGAGATAAACAAATATTACAAAGAGAAGTATCCCGATATTTATTCGAATAAAAAATATTTAGTTGATAAGGCAGTTCAAGGAATTCAGGAAGCATTTAAGAAAAATATTTTCCCGGAAATGAAAGTCCGGTGGAATGTCTATCCTAATAATATTGGACATATGGAATTTATGGGGTGTTTCCGCTGCCATAATGATAATCACGCAACCCCTCAAGGCAGAGTAATAAAAAGGGATTGTAATCAATGTCATCTAATA